>CAYUFN010000030.1:0-3033 GCA_964443965.1 uncultured Hyphomonas sp.
CATCAAGGCTGGCAAGAAGGACTTTCTTCTTTTGTTTTTCAGATAAGAACTTGGCAAGTTTGCCGGTGGTGGTGGTTTTACCAGAGCCTTGCAGACCCGCCATCATCACAACCGCTGGCGGGCTATCAACACGTAGGCCAGTGTCAGCCGCTTCCCCACCGAGCATCTCGACCAGCCCATCATGGACAATTTTGATCACTTGCTGGCCAGGTTTGACCGAGCGGATCACATCTTCACCGACGGCCTTTTCCTTAATTTTTCCGATAAAATCTTTGACCACAGGCAAGGCCACGTCGGCTTCGAGCAAAGCGACACGGATTTCGCGCAACGCCGCGCTGACATCTTTTTCAGAAAGCGCCCCGCGTCCGGTCAGCCCGTCAAATATGCCGCCAAGGCGGTCTGTCAGTGCGTCGAACATCAGCTCGTCTCCTTCAACTTAGCTCCATTTTCAAACAAATGGGGCGCGATACATCCAAGCGCAAACCGAAAATGCCCCGCTGAGCGAAACGTCGCCGAGCGGGGGGCCTCGCCCAACTCCCATTCTTTTGTAGAATTTGTCCGGGTCAAAGCGCGCTTTTTCATTTTGCGCAGAATTTAAGTGCTGCCTAAAGCATGAAAGCGCGGTAAAATCAATCCGCAGAGGCAAAATCCATGGCGATGCGTTTTTCAATCTCTTCTGTGGCTTCCGCAATTCGATCACCGACAAGGGAATAAACAGCCGATGTGCTCCAGCGCCCGTCATTCATGCGTGCCCAATATTCAAACTCACCGTCTTTATGTGCGCCTATCTTTTCTTCCAGAAGATGGATCATTGGCGCGTTCAACACATCTACAATCCAATAGACACGCTTGGCACGCCAGGCGACTGTCCCGCGCAACATGGCGGCTTGTATTGAGAGAGCCATATTGGAACCGCGCTTTGCTTCAGGTGTCCAGACAAAGCCGATTTGTGCGCTTCTATGTGTGCGGCTCATGCGCATAAAGGCTGCCCCACCTGCAAAAGCGCCCGTCATCCGACATTGCGCGATTAAGGGCAGTATTAAACCCTGCTTCGTTTTAGAAAAGACATCGTCATAGTAAATATCGAATGTTGTGCCACGCCCGGGCAAGCGGGGCATCCATTTCCACATGCTGTCCAGGATGCCCGATAGTCTCAGCATCTCGCGAAACTCAGCAGACGGCTTAAGCGGCTCCAGTCGAACCCATTCATTCTCGAATGTTTGGTCGCGCAATTCCATGGGGGGCACTATATGCAAGAGGTATGCGAAAGATGCAATGCAAGAGAGAAAAGTTTTAGACTTGCCTCACGCAACTCTGTATCTCTTAGTGTCGCTGGTAAGCCTGCGATGAAACGCCATTGGGTAATATTCTGCTATGCATTTGCCAACACTTCGACAATTACAATTTCTGACTGCACTGGCGGACGCCGGATCCTTTTCCCGCGCAGCTGAAGCCTGTCTGGTGACACAGCCGACACTGTCTGCGGCCATCAAAGAGATTGAAACACTGATTGGAACGCCACTGGTTGAACGCACAGGCCGGGCGTCAAAACTGACGGGTGCAGGCGAAATTGCTGTTGAGCGCGCCCGCCAAATCCTGGCTGAGACCGAAGAAATGGTCCTCCTTGCCCGCGGAGCCGGTACGCCGCTAACGGGCACCTTCCGGCTGGGCGCAATTCCAACGATTGCGCCTTTCTTGCTCCCTGAGACCGTCAAGCGGTTACGCAAGGATTACAAAGATCTGAAGCTTTATCTGCGTGAAGATAAAACTGTCAGTCTTCTGGCGGCGCTGCAGGCCCGCACACTGGACGCAGCAATTATTGCACTGCCCTGGCACACTCCGGGCATCGACACGTTGACCGTTGGGGCGGAAAACTTCCAGCTTGTGTTCCCTGTTGGCCACAAGCTTGCCTTACAAACAAAATTCTCACTTGAGGACATTCAGAAGGAAGCCCTTTTACTCCTTGAAGACGGCCATTGTATGCGCGGGCATGTGCTTTCAGCCTGTCCAGTTGCAAATGCGAATAAGACTAATGAACTGGCGGCAACTTCGCTGCATACTCTTGTGCAGATGGTGGCAGGCGGATTGGGCGTTTCACTCATCCCGGATATGGCCGTCTCATCAGGCATAACAGCAGGCCTTGGTGTGCAGACAGCGCCTTTTCACGGACAGACGCAGGGGCGAGATATCGCAATCGCCTGGCGCTCAGGCTCTATCCGGGAGGCTGAGGCCCGCACAATAGGCGAAATCGTGCGCAAGGTTTTGCCATAGCGGCAAGATCTGCCCTGCAGATAATAAGACTTGAAACTTTTATGTTCAGGCTTGCTAGCGATCGCTGAATGATAATACGGTGCGTGGGAAACGTCTGCCCATTCGAGGCACATAATCGCATCAAGCAAAACAAGGGCTGGCCATGTTAGAGAAATTCCACCGTATCCCCCTCTTACTACTGGTTATCATCGCCGCCGGTTTGGCAACACTGGTTTATCTGACAGGTGTGACTGGCTTCTTCGTGACCAAGATTGGCACAGGCCAGTTTAATATTGGGCAATCGTTGGCTGATCTGGCTAAAGCGTCACTCTTTGCGCCTTTAAAACCGCTCATGTATGCGCTGATCATCATGTCAATTGGCTCATCTCTGGCAATTTCACGTGGCGGCCTGGGCGCAAAGTTTATACGCGTATTTGCATTTTTCATTACATTCTCAACAATCGGCGCGATTGTCTGTATCACTGGCTTTGCGCTCTTCTCTCATCTTTCTGTCCTGCCAGACCCCGCACTGGCAACTGGAGAAATATCTGACAAGATTACTGGCAGCATTCCCTATGCTGCTAAAATTTATGGCGTCATTACTTCAGAATTGATGGTGTCTATCTATGCCGGGATCATTTTTGGTTATGCATTAAAACGTCTTGATTTTGGTCGCGAGGCGGACAAAGCAAGCGATCTGTTTCAGGCTGGGTTCAGGAAATTCCTTCAATTTACTATTCCTTTGGCTGTCTTTGGCTCCATCACAATTGCGCTGAGTAAGCC
>CAYUFN010000030.1:3043-24951 GCA_964443965.1 uncultured Hyphomonas sp.
GAGTAAGCCAGACGGGGTTGCGACACTTGGAAACCTCGTTCCCTTTGTCGGTGTCTATATGCTGACCTTTGTCATTGTTTGGGTCATCATGTTGCTGGTGACATCCTTTGTACTTAAAAAACCACTCGGCTTTGTTTTCCGTGCGGTCTTCCCGCAAGCTGTTGTTGCCATATCGACCTCCAGCTCAATTGCGACCCTGCCTGCCACAAAAGTCGCGTGCGACCAGCTTGGTGCCAATGGTGATGAGGCCACACCGTTTTTCACAATAGGCGCAACGATCAACATGGTTGGCACGCTTATGGGACTCACCCTTCTCTCGCTCTACACAATGAAAGCCTATGGCCTGCCAGTGACCACTGCTGATCAGGTTATTGTCGCTCTGCAATCACTGATCTATTCGGTTTCGGCTGCAGGCGTACCATCAGCATCGATTGTTCTTCTGGGTGATATTCTGACATCACAAAATGTCTCACCCGAATATGCAAGCTATATCGTCGGGCTGATTATAACGATTGATACGCTAGTGCTTGATCGGCTGCGCACAGCGCTGAACACACAATCAGACAGCATGTCCACAGCTATGGGGCTACATTTGTATTACAAGAAACCTGCCATTCTGGGCGAAGAGAACGCATAATGCGCTGGCTGGGCTCAGGTGCGATTGAGTCTAGCTGATCACCCGCACGCGGACACGGGATGTGCGCCCGTATGGGTCAACCGCGCTGACTGTGTAGAAACCGGCCTGCTCTGGCAACCAGACAGGCAGGCCGGCATCATCAACCGGACATGGCGCACCATCTATGTACCATTCAAGATCACCTGCTCCGCGCCCAGCAAGCACAAACCCCCGTGCCGCCTTACCATCAACGGTTCCGGCATAAAGCTCAGCCCCGCGTGGCGGAAACAGAATCTCTGGCGGTACATCATCTTTTGCAAAGCTGACCAGTGAGGCCTGCGGCTTTCGCACTTGCTCGGTCCAGAAGCGATCAGCGCTTTCTTCATGTGTTGACAAATTCTGGTGGGTGCGGTCTGCAATTTCAAACAGCACCGGCAAGGCATCAGAGCGCCCCACATGGCCCGGTCGCGGTGCGCCGTCTGCTCGGCCTACCCAGACAATAATCGCTTTGTCGCCCGACACTGCCGCTGCCCACGCATCTCGAACCCCGTAAGAAGTGCCCGTCTTGAAGGCGATCTGCGGGGCCTCTTTCGTTAAGCGACCAGGGATGCGTCCCTTAGGTGCCGGCGCATCAGAAAGTATTTTCAAAATCGCCGCCGCGCTTTCTGGCCCAATAAAGCGTGTCCCACTTGCAGCTTGAGAAGCAGTTTCTTCACGCTTATGCCAGACCAGAGGTTTGGCCACGCCGCCATCGCCCAAGGCTGCATAGAGGATTGCCAGTTCTTCAAGGGTCAGCCCTGCCCCGCCAAGAGCAAGCGCCAGCCCCGCATCTGTTTTTGCGCCGCCATAAACGCGCGGGTTTGCCCCGGCCAAGCGCAATTGCGCGGCAAAGCGCTCAGGTCCGACACGCTCCAGAGCAAGGACAGCTGGGACATTCAGCGAATGCTGCAAGGCCTGCGTTACGGTGACATCACCGCGAAAACTGCGATCAAAGTTTTCCGGGCGGTAAGCGGCAAAACGTTTGGGCAGATCGTTTATAATCGTCCCAGGGCTCGCCGCGCCATCATCAAAGGTCATAGCATAAATAAAAGGTTTCAGGGTTGACCCCGGAGAGCGTGCTTGTTGGGTCAGGTCCAGCCAGCCACCAGCCCGTTTGCGCGAAGCAGACCCAACCACCGCGCGTACAGAGCGGGTTGGAATATCGACCACCATCGCAGCCATCTGCACAGTTTCGCCCATAGCCTCTGCCCGCGCCAAGAGCAAAGCTTCCAGATCAGCCTGCAACGCTGCATCAAGTGTTGAGGTAATATCACCACCCCCAGCAAGCCGGCGCGCACGCGCTGCGCCGTGCCAGGCTTTGGCCGGGAAGGTTGCCCGCGCTGGCAAGCGCGCGCTGTGGGTTTCTTCGGTCCGCTCTGGCGCAAGAATAGCAAGGCGCGCTAATTTATCGACGATCAGATTCCGCGCAGCTTTAGCATGTTTTGGATGCCTGTCCGGGCGTCGTACTTCAGGCGACTGGGGCAGCGCAATCAAGAGCGCAATTTGATCATCACTCAGGCGATGAGGCTCATGCCCAAACCAGGCAAGGCTGGCGGCCCGAACACCTTCCAGATTACCACCATAAGGAGCAAGTGTGAGATAAAGCTCCAAAATCTCCTGCTTGGATAAGCGCATCTCAATCTGCACGGCACGGATCATTTCGACAAGTTTTGAACCGATATTGCGCGGGCGTGGCTCCAACAATCTGGCCGTTTGCATTGTGATGGTCGATCCGCCTGAAACGATACGCCCCGCAGCCAGGGAAGTAACACTTGCGCGCACTAGCGCTGCCATATCAACGCCTAAATGGTTGTAGAACCGCTTGTCCTCAATTTTCAAAAGCGCTTCGATGAATAGTGGGTCGATCTCTTCCAGATTGGCTTGAAACCGCCAGCCTCCTTTATCTGTGGGAAAAGCACGCAGCGGAACGCCGTTCTGGTCCGTCACCATGGCTGACAGGGCTCGCCCTTTTTCCAAAGGCGGCGGAAAGGCCCAATTGGCCACCAGCAAAAGCGCGACACATCCTAGCACCACACTGCCAATCCGCCGCAGCACCATACGGTGCACACGAACAGTTTTTGGCAAGATGCTGGCAAGCTTCATTATGGCCGCCCACTGGCGCTGCTACTGGCTGGCTGAATCACCAGACGGGTCGCACCAGAACGTGCCTGCACTTGCGGGCGATACATATCTTCAGCTGTCACGCCCGGCACAACAAAGTCCCCCGGTGTGACCGCCCGAACAAGGTAAGCCAGCGTCACATCATCAGCGCGCACATCAATCGCCGCAACATAGCGATCATCACGCGCCTGCGCCGTGCGCGCCCGATCAATCTCACCGGCCCATGCAAAAGCGCCATCGTCCCCATCGCGGCGCCCATCAGCCGGGCGCAGAATAGTTTCAATCTCAAAACCAGCTGGCAAGAGGTCGGCAACAATCAAAGGATTGGTGCGTTGTTCTTCGGGGTCAATTTTTATGACCACAACAAACTGATCGCCTTGCGCGACCTGCCCAAGAGAGGCGCGGCGGCCTGACAGCGTATGGTAGGTCTTTGTAACGCGTAGCTTCTGGCGCGTCGCTGGCGGGGCACGTGTTGGCGTTCCCCGGGCGACAAGCGTGCGGAAAAGTGGCTTGTCTCCGCCCAGCGTAAAGCTCACCTCGCTGGTGGCCAGATTTTCGCTCAACAGGTAGCGCTCTTCATTATCAATGTTTGATCCGAGCCCTTCTGTATCAACAGTAACGCCGCCTTCTTCACCCACCATCGAATTGACAGCTAGCAGCAAAAAGGATTTTTCCTGTGTCGTCAGGCGGTTAGGGTCCGGCAGGTCTTCGCCAATCTTCTCGGCAAGGTCTGTCAGCAACTCATTGAAGCCGGTCTCGGCAACAAGTGCGAAAAGCCCGGCCAGATCACGGCGCGGCGTTTGGTAATAGTCTCCATTATTTTGGTAGCCGACAACATCCAGCGCTTTCTTAAATCCGCTTGTCGCCCGTGAACGGTCACCCATATGGGCAAGTGCGGCAGCAATATGTGCACGCGCAAGCGGGCTGTCAATCTTATCCATATCGCGATCATGCAGATAGCGCAGACGCGAAATATCAACTTTACCAGCTTTGGCCAGAACGTAGAGGGCATAAGCAGATGCCCGCTGCATCAGCCGCGCCTGTGTATCGTTATGCCATTGGCTTTCCCAAACCTCAGTTTCATAGCCATAGATGCGCCAGGCATCTCCCTGCCCAATAATTTGCAGCAGGGAATAGGCCCGCTCCAGCGCCTCATTAGGCACCTCATATCCGGCCTCTTTTGCCCGATATAGAAAATCAACCGTATACGCCCCAAGCCAAGGGGAAGCATAGCGATCGCTTTCACGCCATAGGCCAAAGGCCCCATCCGCACTCTGGCGATTGAGCAGTGTTGTAATCGACTCCTGTATCCGCGTACGCGCGCCATCATTGCGGGCTTGTTCACTCCCAAGATCAACCAATTGTTCCGCATAGAGCAGTGGCATTACCCGGCTGACCGTCTGTTCCGTACAGCCATAAGGGTAACGTGAGAGTGAGGCATAAAGTGCCCCCGCATCGACCGGGAGACTGGAAAAGCTGATACTCATGCTACGCGAACCCACCTGCAAACCATCAAAAACTGACGGATCAACAGTAAATGTCTGGCCCGGCTCCATAAGCACACGCGAGACACGAGAGACCGGCAGAAAGGCTGAGCGCGTCTGTATCGGGTATTCATGCGCCACAGAAAATCCATCTGGACCGTCCACTTCAAGGGTAAGCTCACTAATCCCTTCCTCAACAGCGGTCAGGCGCAGGCGTTCATCGGCGCGCTGGCCTTGTTGCAATGTGCGCGACACCTCGCTGGACGTACTGTTAACGCCGCCAACACTGGTCAGACTGGCCGTATATGAGCCGGCCTTACCCTCAACATTATCTATACTAGCTGTTGCGAACGCCTCATCTCCCGGCGCCAGAAAGCGCGGCAAGATCAAGTCTGCAGGCACTTTATCGCGCACAATCATTGGCTGACTGGCCGACCCCAGCCCACTTTCAGACCAAGCCACAGCCATAAGGCGCAGTTCGCCGTTAAAGTCTGGCAGATCAAAACGGATTTCAGCTTTGCCAGATCGCCCGGCTTCGACAATCCCCGAATAGAGCGCGACCGTTTTAGTGGGCACGACAGAAAGCCCCTCTCCACCTAGCTGATCACCACCTGTGCGAACCTCAGCAGGCAAGCCCAGATTTGGGTCGAGCAAACGTCCATAATCATCATACAAGCTAACGCCGAGTGCCTTTTTACCAAAGTAATGCTTTGGTGCGTCAGGGCTTGAAAACTTGGTGAGTTGCAGGATGCCTTCATCAACTGCCGCCAGCGTAACAAAGACCGGCTCGCGCGGGCCACCTTCAATCTCAACCGTCACCAAATGCTGCTGGCGCGGACGCGCAACACCCGGGGCACGGATGGTTAGGTCAAACGTCCGTTGCTCCATATCCACCGGCACATAACTCACGCCCAAGGCGCGGCGCGGCTTGGCTTCAAACACCGGATCGCGCGGGGCATAGACAGTCACCATAACATAAGCGCCTTCGCCCCACTCATCTGTTACCGGCAGGCTGATGCGGCTACCTTCCACAGATACCTCGCGACTGGTCACAGACAGAACGCGATCTGTTGCGACGGTAATTTCGGCTATTCCATTATAAGGTGGGGTGATCGCGATCTGTACGTCCCGGCCAGCTTTTGCAGGCTCTTCGGGGATACCAATCTCGACACGGTCAGGCGCTTCTAAGCCATCGTCGCTGACACGTCCGCCCCAACCAATATAGAAATTTTGCGAGGCTTTGCGATTGCCGCTAGTGACAATCAGTTCATATGAACCGCGCTCCAGGCCATCCAAAGTAATGCTGCTGGTTGCACCCGCCTGCGTACGCGCCACGCCCTCGTTTTTCGTATTGACGGTTCGTGACCGACGCCAGCGCCAGCGCCCCCCCTCCTTGTACCAATCATAATGATAAATTACCTCAATCACTTTCCAGCTGAGTTCAGCGGCGACAGCCTCACCATCAGCGGAAACGGCTGCCAGCTCGAAGCTGCGTGGCTCGCCCAATTGCGTGCGCGGACGCTCGGACTTGATGCCAAGATAGAGATCATTCGGGCGATAAGGTATACGTACACTGTCTGTCACGGCACGTCCGCCCGGCTCCAGCACGCTGACAACAGCGTTCACACGCAAGGGGCGGCCGGATGCAACGCCTGTTCGGTTTCCAGCATTGATACGCAGAACCGCCTTGCCCTCACCATCTGCTGTTTGGTCAGATAATTCTATAATTTGCTCACGGAAAGTTTCACCCTGCTCACCAAATCGGAAGTCGGAAAAGCCGTCAAATGGGTTTGGATCAACTTCAATGCGCGCCTGCGATTGAACCGTTAGGCCCGCCCCCGGCGCACCGTATAGAAAACGGGCATTGGCGATAATATCTCTGTTATCACCCAGCTTAAGCGCTGTCTCTGTATCGCCCTCAAGCCCGACGCGAATACGCTGGGGAACAAAATCTTCGACAGTAAAACTGGCACCGCCAACAACACCGATCCCATCAATCTCGAGGCTGGCGCGCCAAACACCGCGCGCCGAGCTGCGTGACAGGAGATAGTTATAATCAACCCCGCCCCCCTCAACATCATCAAACCGCACCCGGTCCGCTTCCAGCCCATTTGGCCTTTTGATAATAAGAGAGCCTGATCGGTCCTCAACAGCAAACCCGGCTCGGTTGCGCATCAGTGAGGTCAGATATACCGTCTCACCGGGGCGATAGATCCCGCGTTCAGTGTAGACAAACCCATCCACATCGCCGCGCACATAGCGCCCGCCCGTTTCTTCACTCGAAAGATCGACAGGCGACCGGCTTAGATCCAGCACTGCCAGATCGCCGTCTTCGCCAAACGCCATAATCATCCGGGGTGTGTCATTTCCGGTTCCGGCCATTAAAGGTTGATCGAACCGAATGCGTCCCTCAGGGTCGCTTAGAACGTCACCCAGAATATCATTATTTTGTGCCACCAGTTGCACCTTCATACCGCTTAGCGGTTGACCGCTTTGCAGGCTACGCAGCGTGACATCAAGGCCTTGCCTCCCACGATAAGCCGTTAACGCCATATCCGTGACCATAATCCACCGTACAGCTGAGGCTGGTGGGCCGGACCCCTCAGCCAGATCACGGGCATCTTCGATACTGACAAAATAAGCCCCTGCATCCAGATCACCGATAACATCAGAGAGCGGAAAGACTGTTACGACAGGCGTATTTTGTGCACGCGTGACCGGCATAGTGCCAGACCAAACCTCTGTCGACACATTGTCCGCATCGCGTGCGCCCCAAAGATAGGCCCGACGGCCTTGCTCAACGGTAACCCCCTGATCAATCGATTTATTGACAAGCGCACGATCATTCACCTTGGCGACCCGCACACGCACTCGGTCAACATTGACTGTTTCAATTGGCAAGCCATCAGCATCTTCACGGGGCAAGATAACGCCGCCCCCTTTAAAGCCGACATAAGGTGGGCGATCTTCAAAGCTAATCGAGACTTCTTGAGTCTCTGCCAACACTTTGCCAGCTTCACCAGCCGGTAACCCAGATTTCAGAACAGCTATCCTGTCCTCACCAAAGCTTAAACCGCCAACGCAAAGTTCGCGGCCATCTACATTGAAAGCTGCGCGGAAGGACGGGCGGAATTCCACATAGGGTGTAAAATCAGTTTCGGGATCGAGCGGTCTGGAAAAGACAAAACAGGCTTTTGGCTGGTCCTCGGAAACATCGATACGATAACGGAAATAGTTAAAGTCAGCTTCGGCTTCTTCAATCGCAGCCGTCCGCCGGCGCTCACGATTTTCAGCTGCGCGCTGGGCCCGCCGGTCACGGGGCACAATTTCGCCATCCCGCAGAACACCTGCTTCTTCAACAGGTTTGTCAGACTCACCCCCCCCACAAGCGGTTAACCCCAAAATAAGCGCAAGTGCAAAGCCTTTGGTCCATTTTTGAATCTGTGTCATGTCGTCCCTCGTATTAATCGCATATGGCTTGCATTAGCCCTGTTTGCTGTGCCGAGAATAGGGCACAAACAAGACTTTCCAAAGGATATGGCGGAAACTGTGATCGAAAATTTCAACACATTGATTATCGGCGCTGGGGCCGCTGGCCTTTTCTGTGGCGCTCAGGTGGCCAGTAGTGGCAAGTCTGTATGTGTGCTAGATCATTCCAAAAAACCTGCAGAGAAAGTCCGCATCTCTGGAGGTGGGCGATGTAACTTCACAAATATGGGCACCCGGCCACAAAATTTTTTGTCCCAAAACCCTCATTTTGCAAAATCAGCCCTTGCCCGCTACACCCCCTGGGACTTCTGCAATCTGATGACGGAATATAGCCTTAGCTGGACCGAGAAGACGCTTGGACAACTTTTCTGCGATCAGAAGGCCGGTGCCATTATTGACATGTTGCTGAGCGAGTTGAAAAAGCCAGGCGGTGAGTTAAGACTGGAAACTGCCATTACAGACATTACAGCAGATGCAAGCGGCTTTAAAATACAGACCCATACAGGCCTTATTCACTGCCATCACCTTGTGATTGCAACTGGCGGGCTGTCAATTCCGAAAATGGGTGCCACAGGCTTTGCCTATGAGATTGCCCACCAATTCGGACATGAGGTCGTCACGCCGACCCCTGCCCTTGTGCCACTCACTTTTTCAGGGGCGCTGAAAGATGATTTTGCGTCTATCTCAGGTGTTGCGACAGATGCGATTGTCACCGCGCAAGGCACCTCTTTTGCTGAGGCTATGCTGTTTACCCATCGCGGCCTGTCTGGTCCGGCTGTCCTGCAGGCATCGTCTTACTGGGCTGAGGGCAAAGAAGTTGCCATCAATCTTTTCCCTGTAAGTCATCCGGCACAGATATTGATGGAGATACGCGCGCAAACCCCAAAGCGTACCCTTGCTGCCGCCCTGTGTGATCATCTCCCCAAACGCCTGGTTGAGATGTTGGGGCAACGTCTCGACTTACCCTTGGCCAGCCAGATGGCAAACCTGGGCAACACCGCTCTGGAGGGGCTGGCGGCAACGCTTTCAAACTGGACGTTCACACCAACCGGAACAGAGGGGTGGCGCACCGCAGAAGTGACAGCAGGTGGTGTCGCCACGAATGGGCTTTCCTCACAGACCATGGAGAGCCATAAACAGGCCGGGCTTTACTTTATAGGTGAATGTGTCGATGTGACCGGATGGCTTGGCGGGTACAATTTTCAATGGGCCTGGGCGAGCGGAGCAGCAGCCGGGCGTCATATTGCCAGCCTGTCTCTTGATCAGAAGGAGGCTTAATATGTCTGAGTTGCGTCTTGCCTGTGTCCAGATGCGCTCCGGGGTAGAGATTGCCGCAAACATTACCGAAGCCAGCATACTTATCCACGAAGCGGGTGCCCAAGGCGCGCAATTTATAGCCACGCCGGAAATGACAAACCTAATCGATATTCGCTCCGGCATGGGGCACCAAAAGGCAGTAACAGAAGATAAGAGTCCGGCCCTGAAGGCGTTCAGGCTATTGGCCGATGAGCTTGAGGTCTGGCTGCTGATTGGCTCGCTCGCAATCGCGCTTGAGGGCGATACACGCCTCGTTAATCGTTCTTACCTGATTGGCCCGAACGGCCAGATCGCGGCGCGCTATGACAAGATTCACATGTTCGACGTTGCCGTTGGAGACGGGCAATCCTATCGTGAATCCAAATCTTATCGCGCAGGTGAAACAGCCCGCCTTGCGCAAACAACGTTTGGCCCGGTTGGCCTGACAATTTGTTATGATGTGCGCTTTGCTGGGCTTTATCGCACCCTTAGCCAAGCAGGCGCGCAAATCATCACCTGCCCGGCGGCCTTTACCCAGGTGACCGGACAAGCCCATTGGCACACCTTGCTAAAAGCAAGAGCCATTGAAAATGGCGCTTTTATCATGGCACCGGCCCAAGGCGGAGCACACGAAGATGGGCGGCAAACCTATGGCCATTCGCTTATTGTCTCCCCATGGGGAGAGATTATCGCCGAAAGAGCCAACAACACGCCCGGCCTTCTGGTCACCGATATTAATCTTGGAGAGGTGACACGCGCACGCAAGCGTTTGCCCTCACTCACGCATGATCGGCCCTATGCGCTAAAAGTTACCTAGAGCTGTCAACTTAATCTTCGCCAGCTGGCGCTTCTGCGATATCACCAGCGGATGCATCAGAGTCAGCATCAGGTTTGGGCGCAGCTTTTTTGCGCCCGCGACTGAGCGTTTTCATCACGCCATCCTCGCTCTCGGCACTTGCCTCTGGTTCAGATACACGCTTTTTATAGGTACGGCGGCGCTTAGGCTTTTCTTCTGCGGCTGGCGCATCATCAGGCGTATCAGTAGGCCGGCTTGCAGCAGTTTCATCCACATCTGCGGCTTTATTAGCCTCCGCCTCAGCTTCACCTGCTTGGCTAGCAGGTGTCTGTTCATCCCGATCGCGACGATGGCGACCACGCCCACGGCCACGATTATTCTCGCGCTTTGTGCCGTCTTCATCATCTGCCTTGACCTGATTGCCCTCTTCAGCGTTGGGCTCAGCATTTTGCGTATCACCATCCTGAGGCTCAGGCTTTGGTTTTGGCTTCAACGTCGCCAATACACGGTAATAGTGTTCGGCATGCTGGAGATAGTTTTCAGCGTTCACCCGATCACCTGAAGATTGCGCATCTCTTGCATATTGCTGGTACTTGTCCAGAATTTGCTGCGCTGATCCGCGGATTTTCACATCCGGTCCATTGCTTTCAAAGTGTTTGTTCGGATTGTTATTATTACCACCGCCTGACCGACGGCCGCGTCCACGAGAGCGCTTCATAAGGGTGTTTCCTTAATTCCTTTTGCATGCCCGCCCCGCAGGCATATCCTTTTTTATCAGCTTTTGGTGTAATCTTCCTCTAAGCGATAATGTCCAATGGAGATCTAAGTGATCGATAGCATTGATGGGCGTTTACATAGCGCGGCTTTGGCCTCGCGCCAAGTGTTTTTATGCGTCTTACTTTTGTGCAAACACAACCCGGTTATTTCCTCCCAGGTCGCGTGCACCATCAATCGCAGCAAAACCGCCTGCCTGCAACAGGTTGCGCACTGCCTGATCCTGATCATATCCAATTTCAAAAACCAGCCAGGCACCTGTTTTTACGCTCTTGGATGCATATCGAACGAGCTGACGATAAGCGTCCAGCCCATCAGGGCCGCCATCAAGCGCGCGGATTGGATCATAAAGCCGGACATCCGGCTCGAGCGCCGCAATCTCCTCGCGTGCAATATAAGGCGGATTGGAGACAATCAGATCAACCTCCCCCCAGTCGCGCCAGTTGCTCCAATCGCCCAGATAAATATCAGCCCTATCTTCAAGGCCCAGGCGTTTGATATTTTCGCGCGCCAGACCTGCCGCCTGCGGATCACACTCCACCCCTGTTCCGGTCACCCCGCCGCGCTCATGCAGGATGGCACACAACAGGCAGGCTGACCCAGTTCCCAGATCAGCGATGCGTATCCCGCCCCCACGCGGCAATAGACGCAAGGCTGTCTCCACCACAACCTCGCTGTCAGGGCGCGGCACTAAAGCGCGCGCGTCAGAGATGAAATCGAGCCCATAAAACGCCCTACGCCGGGCAATGTGTGCAAATGGCTCGTGCGCGGCGCGGCGGCTGGTAAAGCTTTCGAGGCGCGCCAGAATGCCCGCATCACTCACCTGATCCTTTTCCCTTGCAATCAGCATGGCCGTGTCCAGCTCTGCAGCAAGCGCAACAAGCAAGCGGGCTTCGCGGCGGGGCGTCTCGATATTTGCAGCTTCAAGGATGGTAGCTGTTTTTTGAATAAGGGAGGCAAAAGTCTCCATCGCCGATCAGAGGTTAGCCCTCTTCCTCCATCGCCGCCAAACGGCGCGCCTGATCTTCAGCCATCAGCGCGGTGACCACATCATCAAGCTTGTCCCCGGCAATAATCTTGTCAAGCGAGTAAAGCGTCAGATTAATACGGTGATCGGTCACGCGGTTTTCCGGATAGTTGAATGTGCGCACTTTCTGCGACCGATCCCCAGATCCAACCTGAGACTTTCGGGCCTCAGCGCGGGCACTATCGGCCTCATCGCGCTCTTTCTCATAGAGTTTGATCTTAAGCTGTTGCATTGCCTTGTCACGGTTCACGTGCTGAGATTTTTCAGAAGACTGCGCGACAATCCCGGTTGGAATATGTGTAATGCGCACAGCAGAGTCCGTTTTATTGACGTGCTGACCGCCAGAGCCAGACGCGCGATATGTATCAATCCGTAAGTCACTGCTCTTGACCTCAATCTGAATATCTTTTGGGGCTGGCAAAACGGCCACTGTCGCAGCAGACGTATGCACACGCCCTTGGGTTTCAGTGGCCGGAACACGCTGCACGCGATGCACGCCACTTTCCCACTTCATGCGCCCAAAAGCGCCATCCCCAGCCACCTCGGCGACCAGTTCCTTATAGCCGCCCACATCACCTTCCGTGATAGAGACAATCTCAACTTTCCAACCCTGAAGTTGGGCATAGCGGGAATACATGCGGAACAGATCGCCAGCAAAAAGCGCTGCTTCATCGCCGCCTGTTCCTGCGCGAATTTCGATAACGATATTGGCGCTGTCATCAGCATCCTTGGGCAAGAGCAAGAGCTGCATCTCTTCTTCCAGCCCAGGGAGCCTACCGCGCAGCTCGTCGGCCTCTTCCCGGGCCAGTTCAGCCATTTCGGCGTCATCCCCAGCGATCATCGTCTCAGCCTCAAGCAGTCCGTCGCGGGCCTGCCTGAGCGCGCGGGCCTTATCGGCCACGGCCTTCAATTCGGCATGTTCCTTGGAGAGTGCGATAATCTCATCGGTTTCTGTGGCAACGCCCATGCGGGCTTCAACCTGCTCAAACCGTGCAATCACCTGCTCTAAACGCTGTTCTGATATATTTGCCATGAGAGGCGTTTAGCGTGCTTTTGCTGCTATAGGAACACCCGCAAAGCCTCTTTCCCGACAAGGGCAAACAAAACCAGCGAACACAGGACAAAGCTCCCAAAGCGCAACATCACCTTACCAATGATAATTTGTATAAACGAATGGATCACACGCATTGCGAAATAAGCCCAACCGAGCATAAGCGCCAGATCATCTGCCCCGCCGGTCAGCGCGGCAAAGAACATCAGGGCATAGAAGATTGTCGGCTGCTCATGCAGGTGATTGTAATTATCGGCAATTGAGCGCGTTCGTGCCGGTAATACATCGCCATAAGTACCAGGGTGTCGCGCAAGATCGGGATCAATGCCCGCTTTCTGCATCGCCGGAATACGCGTGGCATACATCCACACCCACATAATCGCTGTCCAGATAATCAGCGCCAGAACAGGTTGAAGGAATACAGTATTGGTCATCAGAAGCCTCCCAGCTTTACATTTGTGAGACAAGGTTAGCAGAATTCGTTCTGGAGGCTAGCTCGCGCTGGGGAAAGCGCTCAGTCCCCCAGCACATCAACGCTTGGCAACTTATCATAGGCGATGATACCTAAAAGCAGCCCCGGCACTTCGAGCGCCGCAGTAACAGCAATCTCCAAAAGCACTAGTCCACGAAACACTTTTGTTGCCAATATGTCTTGCGGTAAGGCCAACATCACAAAAGCGAAGACAACCCCTGTAGCCAAAAACCCACCCAGCGCCATCACGACAAACTGTCCGCGCGTGTGCTGTTTGTTGTCAAAGCCAAAGAGATACACGCTGAAGAGTCTATCAGGCACGCGTAGATTAGACCGCACTGATTTAGCGGCCAGCACATGCCCCCATTCATGCAGCACCCAGGCGCAAAGCCCGCCCAGAACCCCCAGAAAAACAGCCAGTGTTTCGACCAGCAGCCCCTCCCCGGCACTGACACCAGCGAGCAGCCACCATCCCACAATAGTGGTAAGGATCAGCGCGCCATCGCGCCATATAAATTTCTTAAAACCAGCCATGCAACATCCTTTCGCCAGAGACTATGACGCGGCGGCCGGGCTCACAAGCGGCGGGGCAAAACTTGCATCCAGAAATGCCAGAAACGCATCGACATCAGAGCGCGTAATTCCATGCCCGCCAGGGCGCAAATGATAGGCGATGCCTGCCTCTGGATTGAAATCTTTCATGCCCTCTTGCACAAGCCCGTTTCGCCCATAAGCTTGCCAAGCTGGGCTCGCCCCCTGCGCCCCACGATAGGCCCCATTGGGATCAGACCAGACATCACGCCGACCATTTCCCAACAAAACACGGCGCGGCGCACTGAGCGCAATCAGGGCATGCTGGTCAACCGGCAGGGCATCTGTGTTTTTGGCATAGTCAGCAAATTTTGGCGTAAACCAATGCGGATAGCCGTCCAGCTTACCAAAGAAGAGCCATGAGCCATTGATGATCTGATCAACTGTTTCCCCAGCCTTCTCGCGTGAGAGCGATGCCCCGCCCGTGCCAGACTGGTGCGAGATGACAAGCTCGATGCGTTCATCCCAACCACCTGCAACCAGCGCAGATTTCCCATGCCGAGAATGTCCGAACACGGCTGTTTTTTTAGGATCGATACGATCATCATTGTCAAAAAGATCAAGCGCGGCAAAATAGCCAGCTGCCCAGGCCGCAACCGCGCCGGTGGGGCGGCGGCCATCTGCGCCGACGGGAAAACCTGGCAGCATTTTAGTGGCACTTTGCTGGTCATCCGGCATGATTTCCGGTGCGAAGAAATTTGCATAGGCATAGCCGCGCTCAAGGTAATCGTCCATTGGGGCCTTATTAATATAGTCCCCGAAAATGAACATGAAGGCCGCACCCAACATGGAGCGGTTTTCTGCCATGCCGCAATCGCGACCACGCATTGGCCCGCTTAGCCCGGCATGTTCAAACACGCCCCGATTATCACAAAAGGTCTGGCCAATGATGAGCGGGCTGGGGCCGAGCGGGTTTTTTGGTGTCGCCAAAGCAAGATGAAACTGGACCGCGCCCTCGCCTTCACCAAGCTCGATGAGAAATTCTTCCAGCACGCCGCGCCCGCCCTTGTAGCGATCATCTACCAAGCGGCGCGAGATCACGCGGGACTTTATGCCAACGGGCACAGGTCCGAACACATGCTTTTCAAATAGCGCCCGCAGCGCCGGAGCTTCACGGGTTTCCCAGTCTGATACTGAGCGCGCCTCTAGCTCAGGCAGACCAGCAATTTTATTGTCCACTTCAAGGCTCGCATAATTGAGGCCGAGCTGCGTGCAGCTGGACGCGATAATCGCGATAAAGCCGAGAATAGGCAGCATGAAGATAGTACGGACAATTTTCCAGATCATGGGCGCAGGCTTAGCGCGAAATTTTCGGGTTGTCTTGCATCTTCACGCAAGTTTTAAGTGCTCGCTTCAGACATCGCTCAACACCAGATTGACGCTATCGACACGCGCGCTGGCAAGTTGATCGCGGATGCGCAGCACAATCTTGTTCGATGCCTCGGGATGGGCCTGAATGATGACAGCACTCTGCGGGGTTTCCGCGCGAAGGCGCTCAATATTGGCGCGTACAGACTCGACCAGAGATGCCCGGCCGTTCACGCGGATCGTCCCTTCTTCATTGACGCTTACGATGATCGTTGGCTGCGGTATCCCTGTCCCGCCCGATGGCGGGGTCTCCAGATCAATGGCGCTTTCCTGAATGAACACCGCTGTTACAATGAAAAAAATGAGTAGAATGAAGACTACATCCAACATGGGAGTTAAATCAACTTTGGCCATTTCAGCCTGTGGTTTGTGGCGTCACATTAGCTTTCTCCTCACTTGGCTTACGTAAGGGAATAGCATATTTTTGTTATGTGATAAAGTACAATAAAGATTGTTGATGCCCTCCCCCAGCAAAGCGGCTATCACAAGAGCAGAGATGACTAATTTGATGACTCGCAGGCAAACTTATGTGGCATTGGCGCATTCTTGGATTTGGACTACTCGGCCTTGGCGGACTGGGTATCTTGCTACCCGTCTTGCCAACCACGATTTTCTGGATTCTCGCCGCGCTGTGCTTTGCTCGGTCTGATCCGAAAATTCGTGACTGGATTTATGCTCGCCCTGGCGTTGGCCCACAGGTCAAGCTGTTCATCGAAGAAGGGCAGATGACCAATCTTGGCAAGCGCAGCGCACTTCTCGGCATGACTTTTGCTGCAGGCCTATTGATCATTTTATTTTATGGACAATGGCTTGTGATTGGGTGCGGCCTGGGGCTTATTCTGATCGGTGCTGGCGTGGTGCTCAGCCGGACAAGCGGCGCATTGCCACCGGACAAACACTAAGTGATGCTTAACCCTCTTTTTCGTCAAGCAGGCTCACAAGTGCTTTTAAATGTCCAACACGCTCAAGAAAATACGCACGCCCGAGCGGGGTAATTTTTATGACGCTGTCAACTTCAACCCCGCCTGAAACGACAGGCTCCATACAGACATACTCAGCAGCAGCCAAGGCCCTTAAAACCGGGTGCAAAATAGCACGCGGGACGTTCAACTTATCTTGCAAAGCCAACGCATACTCACTCTGACACGTGCTTAAAAATGCCAGAACAGATAGGGTTGTTTTCTGGTCGCGCACGGGCTTATTCACGCGTGCGAATGCCTATAATCAATCCCGGCAGAACAAGGAATATCAGACAGGAGATGACTGTAATACTGTATAAAACGAGGGCCGCTGGCGGGAAGAACAGGCTTATGCATCCAGTCCCAAACCAACCTGCGCCTGATAATAGCAATAAGGGCTCACTACCGGCTGCAGACGTCGCAATCAGCCCCAAACCACACATCAGGAAAATAATGAAATAGCCTCGCCCGCCAAAATCGATATAGCCACCCCCTTCAGCAAACGTCACAAAAGTCGCTGCCAGCCCGACACCTATCCATACATAACTTGTGACACGATTGGCATGTGTTGATCGGCCCGGTCGCCCGGATCGGTTAAGTTTGTGCTGCAAGATCCGTCCGCCAAACCAGCCAATCATGATCATAACGGCCCAGACAGGCTCTATTCGAACAGGCAATTCATAAACCAGTATGATCAAACTCAGCAGCGATACGAGCGCAATAATAACGCCCCACCAAGCCAGGTGAAAACCTGATATGATTGAAAGTGACTGGCCTTGCCGCGCCATACTTTCAAGCTCCTCGACAAACTCTCGAAGGTCTTCTGTTTCAATTTCTGACAAGTTAAGCCCCGCACGCTAAAGCCTGATACTCCTAGTGGGCGAGAAATTATGTCATATTTCAACCAGGAACAATCAACCTGTAATAGCGACAGCCTGCCAGTGTCTTAACAACCGATTAAGCTTTGCCCCCACAAGCATCTACTCATTCCGGCCGTCCAGCCATTAAAAAAGCAGCTAAAACACCTTCCGAGACGCCATCAAGCCCTAATAGGCTTTCCAATTCAGCCTCATAAAAAGACGCTGAGACAAGGCCATCCAGGCCAAGCGCGCTTGCTACCAGAGATAGGTTTTGCAGGATGTGCCCAGCCTCAATCAAGGCCAATCGATACCCTCTTGTCCCGTACTTTCGAACGGCCCTTTCAAACACTGATGTTATGATCACAGCGCAAGCGGGCGGGCGTGTGTAGAAGCCTGTCTCAACCTCGCTGAAATCGCGCTGTGACTGCCCTGCTCTCGGCAAGGAGCGACAAGGGAGCAAATCGTGCTGACGTGCATCATATCTATATATTCCTGGCGGCACATTCTCCACCTGCCCAACCGCAAGATAAACTTCACAAGGATAAAGCGCGCCCGCCGACGGATAAGGCCTGAAATACTGCATCAGGCCGGGCACTTTCTTTACTGGCGCACGCCTATTTGCACGCACACCGTGGTGCAGCACGCTGGAGAGCAATTGCGCGCAGATCGGCCGTCCAACATCCAGCTGTTCGCGCCTGACAGTCTGTCGATTGGCAAGCACGTCCGCCAAGCTGCCCGAGATATCGGATGGCGCAGGTAGCAGAAGACTTTTACCGACGCGCCGGTGCTGGCCTAACACGCATTTAGCGACCAGGGCGGGCGCTTCGATATGTGCTCTGATGCGCCGGGCTTGCCCCTGGCTTGTTGCACGATGGTATTTTGTTTGCGCATGAAACACTTCATGAGCGGCTTCCAAATCAACCTCGTGCCCGGGCGTATGCCCCGGAATGCTATAGGTGAGTGGATTGTCATCAACAAACTGTTCAAGATCGGAGATGGTCCAGGGGGGCTTACGCATGTGGGATCCTATGGAAACGGATGTGGGGTCTGGTTCAAATGATCAGGCATTGACCAGCCCCAATAATCGGCGCAGATCTGCAAGCGGCGCCGATCTTCCGGCACAGGTGATTGCCCAAAAATTAAAGGCTGCAAACCGGGAATAATAGCACGGACGACCCGTAGCCCCAGGCTGAAAACATCATCAGTCGTAAGATCAAATATATATGTTTTATAACCGTGCATATTCAGGCGCAGTGCAATTTCATCAGAAGACCGCACCGCCGGGCCAGCGCGTAAATTTGAAAGCGTCAATTCACAGGCACCGTTCAAGAACCAGTCCAGCTCATGCCAGGTCTCAGCCTGCATGTAATAGCGGGCATGGTCATGCGGTGTTATAATCGCATCCCGGGCTGGCAACGTCCCCTCTTCGATTGTCTGTGAAAAGCCTATCCAACTATGCAGGCTTTCAAGCACGGCTTTTTCGATGGCCTTAAAGGGGCACACATGCGCAGCCGCACCAAATGCGCCAAAACCCAGCGCCTCGTGCGTAGCGACTGCAACAATATTCGCAATACCAAACTCATTGGGCAACACATAAAGGCGTATCATCATTTCACCGCCCCTTAAGGCACGCCGCACAGGGGCTGATAAACACTCCTCTTGTGGTTGGCTTAGCTGCAAGCGTGGCAATGGCATACCCAACAGCCATGCCGCGGCAAAACCATCACGTTCTATCAGCTCCAGCATGGCAGACCGTCGGGCAAGCTCGGGCTGACTATGACAAGCCAAGCCGGTCGAAACGGTCTGCATCAAGGCCTCACCAGCCCAGTCATGACTAAGATACAGCAATTGGGCTGGCGCAAAGACGGCACGCGCAGACACCACATCATAACCATTCGCCCAATATAGAAGCGCGCTGGCATCATACCGATAATAGGGAAAGCCCGGACGGTCATATTGTTCGGGGGCAAACAAGATCATATCTTCAAGCGACATAATTGGCCCGGGTAAGGCGTTGGCTGTGCATTGTATAAGCTGTCGGCGATCATAAACCGAGGCGCAGTATCGCTCGGCAAGTTCACCCAAAGCCGCCCAACACGCCTCCTCTCGTCTGTACGCGGCCCCTGATGCCGTTGCGCAATTATCCCAGCTCGTGCTTTTATGGTCGATCAGATAGGAAGGCGGCCCGCCATCTGCACACGTGACAAAAACGTCCGGCGCATACGGACTAACACCAAGCTCAATAAACCTGTTAGCAATGCCATATTCAGGATCAACCATCTTGCGCAATGTCAACTGAAGCCCGGGTGTCATAACACTCATTCGGCAGGCTCTAGAAGTGCTGTTTCAGTCGTTATAAACGTATCAACAAGTGGGCGGTCGCCGCGTCCAATACCGCAAACAGGACAGCGCGGCAGCTTTAAGATCACTGCGTGAGATTGTTTGCCTGTTAGCGCGCTGTGCCGCACACATGTTGCAATATCAAGATCATAAATGGCCCCCATCAGAAACCTTGCAACCTCAATGGTGCCAAGTGTGGCTCCAAGCCGTGCGACAAGAAAGCTCGTATGTAACTGAGATACCTGACCAACAGGTAGCATTTTTTCAGCCGCATTCATGCGCTGGCGGTGATAGGCACATTCAATACAGGCCGTTGCGCCAGGAATAATAACAGGCCCCAATGAGACGATATGGCGATCAGTCACAATCGGAAAGAATGGAACCTCAAGCTGGACAGACTGCCGATTAATCGCACGTAGTTGCGTCATATTTTCCTGCGACTGACACAAAACGACCAAAGCAAGCTCAGAATCTACATGATCGACGGCATATGCCGCCAGCCCCAGGCGCTCTAATTCCTCAAGCATAAGCTCAGCCAGGGTACCAGTTCCAACCACACCAACCGGGCCAATCTCTCCGGTTTGCCCGCCCGCATAACGAAGCCAGGCGCATAGCAGGTCACCTCTTTCCCCTCTGGCTTGCGGTGACGGGGTTTCCTGTATCACACGGCGCGTGCGCAAAGCGCCGATAACCCCCTCACGAATGTGTGCCCGATCAGTATCATCTGGAATCTGCGCAAATGCTTCATCGATCGGTTGCCTTTCTGAAAGGCAATGTAAAACACGCCCGACAAAACCGGCCTTATCTAAAATTGTAAACCGCCCTGTGGGTGTGAAAAACACGATACGATCGGACGACACACTTGCGTATGTTACGGCAGGATTAAGCTCCAGCATCACTTATCCTGTCATGACCATATTTTCAGCGTACAATGTGCAAATGCCTTAAATACAGCAACAGCAGCAACAGCAGCTCACAACGGGCATATTGCTGGCCAACACCAGGTCTAAAGCAAGCTCTGCCACATCAAGTTGATAGTCAGGCGCATGCACCAGCACAGTTAAAACATCTTCGAGTTTCATATTTTCCTCCCAAAACAAGCCAAATGACTACTTACTAAGCATACAATTCATTTTAAAGTTGTATTTGTCAACCTTGATGGGATTCTATTTCTCCTTATGTTGGCCTTTCATAAAATGCGCGCGGCAAAGCGCAACATACCGATCATCCCCGCCAATTTCGATTTGCGCCCCTTCGCGCACGGCGCGCCCTGCTTCATCAATCCGCAGATTCATAATCGCTTTGCGGCCACACCAGCAAATGGTTCTGATCTCACGTAAGTCATCGGCAATTGCGAGCAGAATCTTGCTGCCTGGGAACAAAGTGCCCTCAAAATCAGTTCGCAACCCGTAACACATAACGGGTATTCCAGCCTCATCTGCAATACGTGCCAATTGCCAGGCTTGCGCTTCTGAGAGGAACTGCGCCTCATCTATAAGCACACAGGCAATGGTATCTTTCTTATGTTCACAGAGGATATGCGCTTCGATATCCGCGTCCAGTTCAAAAACATCAGCGGGCGCTGAAAGACCAACGCGCGAAGCTATATGGCCAGAAGACTGGCGCGTATCCAAAGCTGGCTTCATCAACAGGACGCGCATCCCGCGCTCGCGATAATTATGAGCAGCCTGCAGCAAAATGGCCGACTTACCTGCATTCATTGCAGAAAAGTTGAAATAGAGTTTTGCCATATTACGCCACCTTTTGGAATGAAGGACTAGGTCAGGAAGCCCTTCTTTGCCATGCCACGTGCGTAAAGCCAAAGTCCAAGCGCAATCCCAAAAACCAGCGCGCTTATAATAAGCATAAGCATCCCTCCAGGCAGACTGTAGGCATTGTGCATAATTGCATAAACGACACATAAGGCTTGCGAAAACAGGCATACTAGGAAAAGCGGCCCAGCCCATGCCTTGCGCAGAAGCAGAAAAATACAGGCCACAACCGATCCCCAAACAGCTATTGCCCAAGCCGCATCAAACCATGCCGGAATACTTTCCATATAGGCGCGCATGCCATCATCCAATTCAGCAAATGCCTCAACGCCCATCGTTTGGGTCATGTAATAGTTCATGCCACCCAGCAGGTTCCAAACCAGCCCGAGGCCGCCAATAACCCACAGATGAATAGGTGTTTTCTTCTCTATACTATCTGACATATTATCTCTCCCTTTTTTCCCTCGCAAAACTACGCCAAAACAACCCTAAGACCAAACTTGCGATACGCTAGCAGGAACTACCACTTAGCCAACCTTCACGTTAAACTTGCGCACTAATGGGTGACGCCCTGCACCTCTCGGGCTAAACCAGTTTTAACAACAGGGATTCGCGCGCCATGCCTTCAGCACCGTTTAACAAAGACAGCCACCTCTACCTCATCGATGCTTCGGCCTATATCTTCCGCGCCTATCATGCCTTACCGCCGCTGACGCGCAAATCGGACGGCCTGCCCGTCGGCGCAGTCTCCGGGTTTTGCAATATGCTGTGGAAGCTGCTCGAAGAGCTGAAAGGCCCGGACCGTCCGACCCATTTTGCCTGTGTGTTCGACAAAGGCTCCTACACATTCCGC
>CAYUFN010000031.1:0-24935 GCA_964443965.1 uncultured Hyphomonas sp.
CATCTCGATATATCTCAATCCGCCGTTTCCCGGCAGATTGCGGCCTTAGAGGAGAGCCTTGGCATTTCCCTGTTTCAGCGTCACGCCCGCGGCCTTGTTCTAACTGATTCAGGGCACGCCCTGCATAAATCAACCGCAGAAATGGCGGCCGCGGCACAAACTGGTGCGTCTGCACTTCGTGATCAACAGACCACCCCACAAGGTGACCTGATCGTTACAGCACCCGTCGCTTTTGGCTCAACATGGTTAGTGCCACGCTTACACAAAATTATTGAGAAACATCCTGACCTTCGCCTTGATTTACGATTGGATGATCGTGAATACGATTTGCTAAAATTGGAAGCTGAATGCGCGCTTAGATTATGGGCAGCAGACAAAGCGGATCTGATTCAAAGAAAGCTCACCAACCTCTCCATGAGTCTTTATGCGTCAAAAGAGTATCTGGAAAAATACGGCACACCAACAAGGCCTGAAGATCTGGATGACCACATGATTATCTCTTACGGAGATGAGCGATCGCCCATGCAGGAGGTGAACTGGGCGCAACGTGTGGGTAGGGATGATAAGCCTGCCCGGCAGGCAACCTTCCGCGTGAATAATGTTTTTGCTATGTTACGTGCTGTGGAAGCAGGGATCGGCATTGCTGATGTCCCCAATTACATGGCGGCCACAGCCTCAAATTTGGTAAAAATACTGGGCAACGAAAAAGGCCCCCGTTTTGAGCTCTACTTCATTTACCCTAGCGACCTGAGGCGCTCCAACCGTATCTCGGCTTTTCGTAACTTTCTCACCGAGGAAATCGAACCGCTACGGATTGCGAACAAAACTGTTAGCTAAACAATAAAGACACGCCGATAAAATTTACCAGCGTGCCCTTTAGGTCACAAAGCATAAGCCCGCACACATTTATCATGTCTGCGGGCCATATTCTTATGCGATATCGAGATTCATCACCTTTGCCCAAGCAGACACAAAATCCGCCTTGAAACGCTCTGCTGCATCCTCTTGCGCATAGACTTCTGCAATGCTGCGAAGGATAGAATTAGAACCAAAGACAAGGTCAGCACGGGTACCCGTAAACTTTACATTTCCAGTCGCACGTTCACGGCCTTCGAAAAGTTCTGATGCTTCATCTATTGCTTTCCACTCAATGCCAATGTCTAGAACATTTATAAAGAAATCGTTCGTCAGTACGCCGGGAGTCTCTGTAAACACACCGTGCTGGGAACCAGCCGCATTTGCGCCAAGCGCGCGCAAACCGCCAACAAGTACGGTCATTTCAGGCGCGGTGAGTGTCAACAATGCCGCCTTATCAACCAATAGTGCCTCAGTTGCACGCGGGTCATCTGTCTTGCGGTAGTTACGGAAGCCATCAAAAGTTGGCTCCAGAACACCAAAAGCGTCGACATCTGTCAATTCTTGCGTTGTGTCACCACGGCCTGGCGTAAATGGAACACTCGTTCCGCTGGCCTTTTCAACAGCAGCAGTGCCGGCAAGAACGATAAGATCAGCTAGAGATACTTGTGTACCCGAAGCATTGAAATCTGCCTGTATCCCTTCCAGGACCGATATAACGTCTCCGACATTTGAAGAGGTGTTAATGTCCCAGTCTTTTTGAGGAGCAAGGCGGATGCGGGCCCCATTTGCACCACCGCGAAGGTCTGATCCACGGAAGGTTGAAGCAGATGCCCAAGCCGTATTCACTAACTGAGAGACAGACAAGCCTGAGGCAAGAATTTTGTCTTTCAGCTCGGCTATTTCAGCAGCGTTAATAATACCGCCTTCATGGGCAGGAACAGGATCTTGCCAAAGAAGCTCTTCACTTGGAACTTCTTCGCCAAGGTAATTCTTGAGCGGCCCCATATCACGGTGGGTCAACTTATACCATGCGCGGGCATACGCATCAGCAAACTCATCCGGATTATCTAGGAAGTGTTGTGAGATTTTAGCATAGTCCGGGAATAGCTTCAGGGCCATATCAGCAGTTGTCATCATCAACGGTTGTGTCTGTGAAGGATCATGTGCCCTTGGCGCTTCTGGCGCCCCCTGCCCGGCTTTTGGTGCCCACTGCACGTGTCCTGAAGCACTTGTAACTTGCTCCCATTCATAGCCTAGCAGAACTTCGAAATACTCCATATTCCACTGATTAGGCGTCGGCGTCCAAGCTCCTTCAAATCCAGCGGTTGTCGTATCGTCACCCTTGCCGACGCCGTGGCTATTAATCCAGCCAAGGCCCATATTTTCCAACGGCGCACCCTCAGGTTCTACCCCGACATTATCTTCAGGCCCAGCGCCATGACCTTTTCCGAAAGTATGGCCGCCTGCAACCAATGCAACAGTTTCGTAATCATCCATAGCCATACGGCCGAATGTATCGCGTATATCATAGGCAGATTTGATTGGGTCAGGATTTCCGTTTGGCCCTTCCGGATTAACGTAGATAAGGCCCATTTGCACAGCGCCTAGCGGTGTTGCAAGGTCACGCTCGCCTGTGTAGCGTTGATCGTCTAGCCATTCAGTTTCTGGCCCCCAGTAGATATCTTCTTCTGGTTCGAACACATCTGCGCGTCCGCCGCCAAAACCAAACGTTTTGAACCCGCACGTTTCCATAGCAACGTTACCTGCCAAAATCATCAGATCAGCCCAGGAAATTTTGTTTCCGTATTTCTGTTTGATTGGCCAAAGCAGGCGACGCGCTTTATCTAGATTGCCGTTATCAGGCCAGGAATTGAGCGGAGCAAAACGTTGCGAACCCGAGCGTGCACCACCGCGACCATCATACGTCCGGTATGTACCAGCAGAGTGCCATGCCATGCGCACGAACAGACCAGCATATGTCCCATAATCGGCTGGCCACCATTCCTGACTGTCAGTCATTAAAGCAGCAAGGTCTTTCTTTAATGCTTTTAAATCAAGGCTCTTAAAAGCTTCAGCATAATCAAAAGCCTCCCCAAGCGGGCTAACCTGCGGTGCATTTTGGTTCAGCACTTTCAAATTCAATTGCTCTGGCCACCAGTGGCGATTAGCCAAGTCCCCGGTCGCTGTCGCTTTGTTGCCGCCATGCATGACTGGGCATTTGGAAATATTTCCGTCCATTCCGTCCATGAGAATTATCCTATTCGTTGTTAGAAGGTGGCCTTGATTCTTAAGGTATACTGCCCCAATAGCAGCCGCCAGCATATCGCTCAAATACATAATTAAGTATTTTTGTATAAATATTTTCTATATAAAATTCTCGTCTTTACGCGCGTGAATGTACAGACACAAAAGTGCTGCCTATTCAGGGAATTTTATGCCCATCGTACCACTTTCCCATTTTGGGTATTTTCTCATAATCTGCAAAAACCGCTTAGATGAGAGATGCCGCTGTAACCATTCGCATACTGGTCTCGGTCCAAACTTATAGAACCAATCACGATTTACATGTGCAAATTGACGGACGAAGGGAAAGATCGCAATATCGGCAAAATTCACTTTGTCTGCAAACAAATTATCTCGACTTGAAAGACGTGGCACAAGATTATCTTCGATCCAATCTATACCGATAGAGCGATGATCACACTTTGGCTCATCAGGGTATCGGTTCAGGTATTTATAACGATCAAGATGCGGCTTAAAATCGGAATCCATCGCCTCCACCAAAGCGCGCTGCGCGGCAGGGCGAACGGCAAGCAACCCTTCTTCATCCTTCTGGCCGAGTGCCCAATTCATAATATCAAGGCTTTCTTCCAGCACTTTTCCGTTCGGCAGGATCAGCACCGGAACTGTTCCCTTCGGAGAGACCGTGATCATTTCAGCGGGTTTATCTCTTAGAACAACTTCGCGCAGTTCAACATCAACGCCAGCTGCAACCAGGCCCATACGCGCGCGCATCGCATATGGACAGCGACGAAACGAGTAAAGGATAGGGCTCCCCAGACAACTCATGTGCCGCCGCTACCATGATCATCCGCGCGCAATTGTGCAGCTTCACCAATATGCTCCTCACCGCGTGCACGTGCGAGCTGAATTTGCTTCTGGCGCTCGGCAAATCGCGCTTTGTCTGCTGTGCTAAAGTCTCCAATACAGGCCGGACATGACACACCCTTTTCATAAGCAACTGTAAGCTTGTCTTCCTCAGTTATCGGTCGACGACACGCAAAACATTGATCATAGGTACCAAGTTCAAGCCCATGTCCAACAGACACACGGCTATCAAAAACGAAGCATTCCCCTTCCCATTTGCTCTCTTCTTGAGGAACAGTTTCAAGATATTTCAGGATGCCGCCTTTTAGGTGGTAGACATCTTCAAGGCCTTGAGATTTTAAAAATGCTGTAGACTTTTCACACCGGATCCCGCCTGTACAAAACATAGCAATTTTTGGTTTGTTATTTGTTTCTCTGAACCGCTCGAACCACGCTGGAAACTCACGAAAGGTTTCCGTCTCCGGGTTAACTGCGCCTTTAAAAGTACCGATCCCAACCTCATAATCATTACGTGTGTCGATCACCACAACATCTGGATCACTAATCAACGCGTTCCAGTCTTCGGGCGCAACATAGGTACCAACTGTACTGGTCGGATCAATCCCTTCGACCCCCATTGTCACAATCTCTTTTTTCAGGCGCACCTTCATACGCAAAAACGGCATGCTCTTGGCATGGGATTCCTTGTGCTCGAGGTCAGTGCATCCGGGCAATTGACGCAAATGCTCAAGGACAGCATCAATACCTGCGCGCGCGCCAGCAATCGTACCGTTAATCCCTTCAGCGGCCAGCAGAATAGTCCCTTTTACACCTTGCGCCCTGCACACAGCTTCTATGCCGTTTTTATAATCGGCATAATCTGGTAAGGCGGCAAACTTATAAAGAGCGGCAACAATTAAGGTCATGCGTATTATGTAACGCTTTGCTGCGCAGAAAAAAAGCCCTCTAATCCACGCCGGGCCTAGGTCATGTCGGTCTCATAATTTGCCTGAATATGGTCCACACCAAAGCGCACGATCTCTTCGAGTACACTCATATCAATATCAGCCAGCTTGTTCACGTAGAGACAGGATTTTCCAAGCTTATGCTTTCCAAGCCGTTCGAGCTTGTCTGACAGATCCTGATAGCCAGGCATGATATAAAAAACGAGATTAGCCTTGCGCGGACTGAACCCGGTCATCAGCATATCACCTTCGCGTCCAGACTCGTATTTATAATGATAGGTGCCATAGCCGATAAGGCTCGGTCCCCACATTTTTGCAGTCATACCTGTAACCCGCCCAAAGAAGTTCAGCAAAACTTCAGCATCAGCCCGACGTGTTTTATGCTCGACACTTGCCACAAAGTCGCCTGGCAATACGTCAGTTGGCTTCGTCTTATTTTCGTTTTTACCCATAGCTGACCCTCCGGGTAGCTATGTTACCCCTTTGGAAGGCGCGCGATCAAGCTAGATGTATCCCAACGCGCCCCGCCCATTGCCTGAACGTCGGCATAGTATTGATCCACCAGCGCCGCTACAGGCAGGCTGGAGCCAGTCTCACGCGCAGCCTCAAGGGCAATACGTAAATCCTTGCGCATCCAATCCACAGCGAAGCCATGCGCAAAATGGCCCTCCATCATAGTCTCCCAGCGATTGACCATTTGCCAGCTTTGCGCTGCCCCACCTGAAATCGCATTGATAACCTTCGCTGCATCAAGTCCATTCTTAGAGGCAAAAGCGAGACCTTCAGCAAGCCCCTGCACGATACCTGCAATGCAAATCTGGTTAACTGATTTACACAATTGCCCGGCCCCGCTATCCCCGATCAGGGTCATACCCTTTCCATAAGCAGCCATGATCGGTTCGGCTTTTGCATAAGGCGCGCTATCACCACCGCACATAATCGCCAGCGCGCCTTTTTCAGCGCCGGCTTGTCCGCCTGAAATCGGCGCATCGATAAAGGCCGCGCCTTTCTCGGCGGCACGCGCATAAAGACGCCGCGCAAGGCCAGCACTAGCTGTTGTATGATCAACGATAATCATACCCGCATCTATGCTTGGCTCCAGCGCATCGTAAACAGCTTCCACATCAGGATCGTCACCAAGACAAAGGAAGACAAACGTTTTCCCATGGGCAGCTTCTGCAGGGGTAGCTGCGGCCTTGCCCTCATATTTGCTTGTCCACTCTTGCGCTTTAATTGAAGTGCGGTTCCAGACAGTTACCTGATGCCCGGCCTGAACCAAGTGTCCCGCCATCGGGAACCCCATCACGCCAAGCCCAAGGAATGCGCATTTTACCATTGTTAAAACCTTTCAAGTGAGTGTGTTACCTTGCAGTGCTGCTTTCAGTTAAGCCTACTGCTGAAATTCAGACATCAGCTTATGCATATTCATAACCGCTGGAATAGCCGCAGTCTGGATACGTTTCATAATAGCTGAATTCTCAGGATCGCTCAGCGAGTTCTCACGGATTGCTGCAGCTGCCGGGTTTAGACGGCAAGTATTTAGCCAATCTCGCATTTCTGGCGTCTGGCTCCACATATTCTGGTTCATCATGTTCTGTACCGTTGAGGCCATCCACTCATAAGGGGTGTCAGCCAGATTGACAGGCGTTGCAAGCGCGTTCTTACGCGCATCGTCTTCAAACTGCGACTCAATCCGTGCAATAATCGCTGCGCTATAGGTGACCAAAGGTGCGTACACGGCCTGTAGCGTAATCATATTATCCTCAAAAACAGGTTTTGTTCTTTCTTCGCCATCAAATACAACGGCTGTTGCTGTGCAATCGACATAAAGCGTATTTCCACCCATCTCTGTACGCCGCCCACTTTCCAGCACCACACCAGAGTTCGTTAGTTGAGTAACACGCTCGCCGCGGATCACATGTTTGATCCGGGCAAGCTGGTCGGCCTCTCCCTCAGAAATAGTGGCATAGTGGAACATGGTCGGCACAATATCCCGGTCAATTCTCAACATGACGCCAGCTTCTTCAAGACGCAGGAATAAATCCTCAGGGGAGCTCGCGCCCTGCATTGCTTCAAACTGGTTCGCAATTCCACCAACCGTCTGTTTAAAGAATGCCTTCCCTGGCTGTGTGATCGTACGATTGATCAACCAAGATGCGCGAGGACAAACCCAGCTGATCGCCTCTGGAGGTGCGCCATTGTCAAGCAACCATACAGCTACGTCCATTGCCGTTTTTCCGCCACCTAGAATGGTATAATTCTCAAATTGAGGCGCCAGAGATGGCAAGGCATTTGGGGGAACGCATTTTACACCAGCATCAACTGAAAATTTAGGCGCATGCATGGACGGCACGGATGTGTTGAAGAAAGTTCCGTCAACAATGCATTTCTTTACATCAACCACATACCTCGCATCACCGAGCAACGACTCAAAAATCTTATCACCTTGATAATTGTGCAATGGAAAATATTGGACACGCCCCGAAGCCAGCAACTCCTCACGCATAACCTGATCAAAGTAAGATAAAACTTCAGCCCCAGACGCCAGCTCATAAAACCCCTTGTTTGATCCAGTCTCATCAACCCGTTCACTCCCCAAATTTTTTGAGGTCACACCGTAAAACGCAGAGGGTTGATGCAGCCGCACGAAGGAATATGCATCATTCCAGTGTCCGCCAGGCAAATGGTGACGATCAACAATAATAAATTGTGTATCTTTAGTTTCTTGCAACATCGTATCAACAAACGTCATGCTGACAGCACCGCTGCCGATCACCAGATAATCCGTTTCAAGTCTCTGCATCACCCTTACCCTTATTGTTACCGCTAATGTGCTTATCTCAAGGCACCATAGGTGTAATCCACAAGATAAGAAATCAGGTTTCGAAGTTTGATTAAAATTTAATCGAAATCTCACCCCCGCGACAAAACACATCTTTACCCTAATCTGATAGCTATATCTCGACATCAGAAAGATGACTTGAAATGACGACTTATTCCTCTGCCTCAATTAGGCGGGGCCGGAGTCAGCGCCGCGGAGAATCCCGGCGTACCGGCCAGTGGAAGCTCGCTTATGCGGACTTCCTCACCGCCCTTATGGCTTTCTTTCTGCTGATGTGGCTGACGACAGACAGCTCGCAAGCCGAGCGAACGGCCATCGCTGCCTTTTTTACAGGTGCAGAAGTCTCTCTTACCAACCAGCAGTCTGAAATGCCATATATTGAATTGGAAGCCTCATTACTCTCTGCGATACAGAACAACCCTGCTCTAACCGACCTGAAAGAGCATATTCAATTCCATGTAGAACCATCAGGATTGCGCATCAATCTCACAGACGCCTCCTCAGAATCGCTTTTTGCGTCCGGGGCTGAAAATCTTAGCGATACAGGGATCAAGCTTATAGGCGATATCGGGGAGTTCATTACCCCACTTCCTTTTAACATTCACATTGAGGGACACACAGACGCTTTTAAAACCGCGCCCGGGCATCAAACAAATTGGCAAATATCAACAGCCCGCGCCAATAATACACTCGTCATATTAGAAAAGGCCGGCATTCCCTCAAACCGCTTTAAAAGCGTAACTGGTCTTGCTGATACGCGTCCGCTTTTACCCAACCAACCCCATGCGCCGGTTAACCGGAGAATAAGTATTCTGCTTGAACTTTCTAGGTGACGAGCGCTATCAAGGTAGCGCTAACGCCGGAGTTTAAATGCTAGAGACATTTCTGTCACAATGGACGATGTGGGCCAGCCTCTGTGTTGTGGCCATTTCGATCATTCTTTATATGAGTGATCGTTGGTCAATGGAGTTTGTCTCTATAGGTGTCATAGCGGCATTGCTGCTGGTATTTCAGCTCGCAACGATAGAAACCGGAGCTGAAAATAGCGCTGTCATGCTTTTAGCCGGGTTCGGTAATCCAGCGCTGATAACAATAATGGCGCTACTTGTAATTGGACAAGGTCTATTCCAGACGGGTGCTTTAGACAGTCCAACTAAAGCCTTGTTAGCCTCCTATGACAGACGACCATTCATAACACTTGTAAGTGCTTTTCTGGCCGTTTTCGTCACAAGTGCTTTCATAAATAACACGCCAATCGTCATAATGTTTCTGCCTGTTATGAGCGCCATCGCGGCACGCATGGGCAGTTCCCCTTCAAAAGTCATGATGCCCCTAAGCTTTGTCAGCATTTTTGCAGGGATGACAACATTAATCGGTACATCGACAAACCTATTGGCTGCCGAATCCTTTAAACGCCTAGAGGGCGTAACTCTCGGCTTTTTTGACCTCACAATCTTTGGGTTAATGCTGTCAGGCGTCGGCATGCTCTATATATCATGGACATCAAAGTTCCTATTGCCCGACCGTGAGGATATGTCTGACAAGATTGCCAGTCCATCAGGCAAGCAATATGTTGCACAAATTGAAGTGACAGCCGGACACTTCCTTGCAGGCAAAACACCCGTCGCTGGAATGTTCCCGGATTTACCCGGCATGACGGTGCGTATGATTCAGCGAGGGGAACGTGCGATCTTGCCGCCATTTGAGGATATCCATCTGGCACCGGGCGATTTGATAATCGTTGCCGTTACAAGAAAAGCGCTTGGTGAAGCCCTCGCGTCTCACCCGGAACTTCTAACACAAATGATGCAAAGTGGCGGTATCGACGGAGACAGCGAGAAGCAATCACTCCTACTTACAGAAGCAGTTATCGCACCCGGCTCCCGAATGGCAGGTAGAACGGTTGAGTTATTAGGGTTTCGACGCCTGACGCGCACCGTTGTATTAGGCATTCAGCGTCGCTCACGGATGATCAGGTCCAGACTTGGGGAAATCCGTTTGGAAGCAGGCGACACACTCCTTTTATGCGCCTCACCAGACGCTTTTACAGAATTAAGGCAGAGCCGAGATATCATTCTTTTGGAATGGTCGAGTACTGAAATACCCGTCACAGCCAAAGCACAAACAGCCCGCTTCATTACCTTGGCGATGGTCATCGCAGCGGCCACTGGCCTGCTACCTATCTTGCATGCTTCAATAGCTGCAGCAGTGGCAATGATTGGTACAAATTGCCTCAATATTCGTCAAGCAAGTCGCTCTCTCGATTTGCGAATTTTTATGCTTATCAGCGCCGCGCTTGCCATGGGAATTGCCCTGGAACAGACTGGTGCTGTCGATCTCATAACACGTTCGATTATATTGGTTGCCGAACCTTATGGAAAGTATGCCGTATTATCGGCAATCTTTCTGCTCGTTGCCATTTTGACAAATATTATGAGCAACGCTGCGACGGCTGTACTGTTCACCCCGGTTGCAATCTCAACAGCTTTAGAGCTTGGCAGCGACCCACTTCCATTTGTGCTGGCCGTCATTTACGCGGCAAATTGTTGTTTTGCCACACCCATCGCCTATCAGACGAATTTACTCGTCATGGGCCCGGGGCACTACAAGTTTTCAGACTATCTAAGGTTTGGTGGCCCACTTGTTATTCTGATATGGCTAGCCTTCACCGCAATTGCCCCTTGGCTATTTGTGCTCTGAGTGATCAATTAAGATATTATGAGATTTAGCGATTTGCACCTTTTAAATAATGGCTTCCGGCGGACACTTCAGTTCTACATGACTGCACCGGCACCTTGTCCCTATATTGAGGGTAAAAAAGAACGCAAAGCCTTTACAAACCTTTCTATCCCAGATGCTGACAGCGTACACAATACACTTAGCCAGGCCGGATTTCGGCGCTCACAATCCATTGCATATCGGCCAACCTGTCCGAGTTGCAATGCCTGCCGCTCTGTTAGAGTACCCGTGCGCGATTTCGAAAATAACAAACGCTGGAGACGCGTCCTTCGACAAAATCAGGACATCGTAGCAAGTCCCGCCCGTATGGAGCCCAGCCGCGAGCAATACAGGCTCCTGAAATCTTATCTAGAAACCCGGCATAGTGATGGCGGCATGGCCTCTATGACGTTCCGCGATTACGCCAGTATGATTATGGATAGTCCTGTTGAAAGCCTTATAATAGAGTATCGCTTAGGTGACACTGAAGACGCGCCGTTACTAGCTGCCTCAATAAGCGATGTCATGCGCGATGGCCTTTCCATGGTCTATAGTTTCTTTGATCCATCACAAGCCAAGCGTTCGCTAGGGTCGCTTATGGTTCTAGAGCATATCAACCGCGCATCAGAACTAGGGTTACCGCACGTCTATCTTGGGTATTGGGTCGCGGAAAGTCCAAAAATGAACTACAAGAGGCAGTTCTGGCCGCTGGAGGTCCTAAATGGTGAAGAATGGCTGTTGATGCAGCCCCCAAACAAGGACTAAACTGCTTCACACATAACGACTAAAAGGCTGGAAGTCATGATCGATAGACGCAAATTACTGAGTGCGGGCGCGCTTGGCCTAGGTGTTGCCGCATGCAGCGGCTCTAGCCAGAACCAAGGCGATGGCAGCCCTGCTTCACCAGCGATCTCTCGCAAGCGTAAACGGCTGACGATGGTCACGACATGGCCCAAGGGGCTACCCGGTCTTGGCGGTGCTGCTGAACGCGTAGCCGAACAAATTACACTACAAACAGATGGGCTCATCGAAATCCGTGTGCGCGCTGCTGGTGAACAAGTACAAGCGTTTGAAGCCTTTGATGCCGTCGCTGATGGTGCCGCCGATATGTATCATGGGGCTGAGTATTACTGGGCCTCAAAGTCGAGCGGATTTCCATTTTTCACAGCTGTTCCATTCGGCATGACAGCACAGGAAATCATGGGGTGGATTGATTTTGGTGGCGGCCGTGAACTCTGGGAAGAACTGTCTGGTCAATATGGCATTATAGCGTTTCAGGGTGCTAACACCGGTCACCAAATGGGAGGTTGGTTCAAACGTGAGATCAATTCACTATCAGACTTGAACGGCCTGAAAATGCGCATCCCCGGTCAAGGTGGTGACGTATTGCGTGCGCTTGGTGGCTCGGCGATTGCCCTTTCTGGGGGCGAAATTTTCCAATCTCTGCAAACTGGCGTGATTGATGCAACAGAATGGGTTGGCCCGTGGAACGATTTCTATCTCGGTTTTTATCGCGAGGCGCCATATTATTATGGCCCAGGTTTCCACGAGCCAGGCGCGTCTCTTGCTGTCGGGATGAACCGCGGAAGATGGGACACCTTAACCCCCTCAGAGCAGGCCATTGTTCGTGGTGTCTGCAACAGCGTAAACCATCTCAGCCTTGGCGAATTTACTTATCAGAACTCGAGATATCTCGATATTCTCACAAGTGAGCATAACACCCAGCTGCGCCGCTTCCCCACTGATGTGGTGGCACGAATGGAAGAAGCCGCCCGCGATGTTCGCGCAGACAGCGGCAAGGACGGTATCGAAAAGCGTATCTATGAGAGCTTCGAAGCATCTCTGAAATCCATGCGAAACTGGGCCAATATTTCCGAAGGGCCCTATTATGCCGCCCGCGAAGTTGCACGTTAAACTAGCAGAGCGTTCGCGATCATGGCAGAGCTATTTTTGACAGTAGGCGTAGGGTTGAAATGGGCTGGTTTTGTGCTTAGCCCTCTGCTCTTATTACCTTTTGCCACTCTTGTTGCCCCGGCTATTTTTGCCTCCCCCAGCAAAACTCTAATCATAGCTATAAACCGTATTTCAGATACTGCACAAAGCGTGGCCATATGGTTGGCAGGGTTTATAGTACTGACCCAAATTCTTATTATTATCGGGCGATACGTTTTTGATTGGTCAGCCTCCTGGGCCACAGAGATTGTTATATACAGCTTTGCTGGCCTCTTCCTCTTTGCAGCCTCTTCAGCACTGAAAAGCGATGCGCATGTACGTGTTGATATTCTGCGTGAGAAAATGAGTGTGCGCCAAAAAGCAGGTATCGATATAGCAGGAATCTATCTCTTCCTTATTCCGATATGTGTCCTCGTTTTATGGTCATCTATTTCGACTTCATTCATCAACAGCTGGTTGCGGTTTGAAGGCTCTCGTGAATCTGATGGGCTGCCAATCTACTTCTTGTTTCGAACATTTGTGCCTGCTTTCGGCGTTCTGCTACTGTTACAAGCCCTATCTGAAGCTCTCAAAGCTTCCTTGATTATCAAGGAGCAAAACGCGTCCAAGCCTGCACCTGCAACAGAGGTGGAGAGCATCTAGTGGAAATCGAAGTCATCCTCGCCATTTCCATGTTCTTTGTTGCGATTGCAGCATTGCTGGCTGGCTTTCCTGTCGCCTTTACACTCGGTGGGGTCGCGCTTTTATTCGCCCTGATTGGTATCTCTCTGGATGTTTTTTATCTCAATGATTTGAAGGCTTTCCCTTTACGCATCGAAGGCGTGATGAAAAACGGTGTCCTGCTCGCCGTTCCATTATTTGTGATTATGGGCGTTATATTGGAACGCAGCCGCGTGGCTGAGGATTTGCTTGGCATCACAAGTCGCTTGCTTGGCAAAGTTCGCGGCGGTCTTGGCTACGCCGTTGTGCTTGTGGGCGCACTGCTGGCAGCCTCAACCGGCATTGTTGGGGCGACCGTCATCACGATGACACTGATCGCTCTGCCGACCATGCTTAAGCAAGGCTATGATACACGCCTTGCAACTGGCACGATCGCAGCCTCTGGCACGCTCGGCCAAATCATCCCGCCCTCTATCGTATTAATCCTGCTGGCAGATGCCATTTCCAATGCCAGCGCGCAGGCCGCCAACAGCCTTGGTAACGTCACCTCGGCTGTTTCTGTACAGGATCTCTTCTCTGGCGCTCTGGTACCCGGATTCATCCTTGTTGGACTTTATTTGGTGTGGATTGCGTTTAACGCCATCACTAAGCCTGAAACTGCGCCAGCTGCGTCATTTGATGGTCTCGCGCCGCTAAAACTAAGTGAAATTGCGTATGGTCTTTGTGCCCCGCTTTTACTCATCTTTGCTGTACTCGGCTCTATCCTGCTTGGCATTACCCCACCGACAGAAGCCGCCGCGATTGGTGCAGCAGGGGCCGTCCTGCTTGCCGGACTTCGCCTTTCAGGTGAAATTGGTTCACGCTTAGCACCAGTCATCCTAGCAGCTCTTCTCGCAACTGTTGGTCTGTTATTGCTAAATAGCTTTTTCGATCTCTCGGTCAAATCAGAAACAATAAGTATACTCAATTGGATCATGATTGGGCTAGCATTTCTATGTGTTGCGGTGATTGTCGCTGGCTTGGGAGCTGGCTTACTCGTACTTCGCAAAGCTGGTCACCTGAACTCTGCAATGACAAGCGCAGCGCATATTACCAGCATGGTCTTTGTCATTTTAATTGGCGCGTCGCTTTTCTCACTGGTGTTTACTGGTGGTTATCGCGGTGATGAAATGATTGAAAGCTTATTGACGGGCATGCCTGGCGGTGTCTGGGGTGCATTAGCGATCACCATGCTTGTCATGTTTATCCTCGGCTTTTTTCTCGACTTTATCGAAATCGTTTTCATCGTTGTCCCACTAGTTGCACCGCCGCTGATCATCCTGGGAGTTGATCCGATCTGGCTAGCTATTTTAATGGCACTTAATCTACAAACAAGCTTTCTGACTCCTCCTTTCGGCTTCGCGCTGTTTTACCTGCGAGGCGTGGCACCCGACGGTGTTGAAACCATAGACATATGGCGCGGTGCAATCCCCTTCATCGGTTTACAACTTATTATGATTGGCCTGGTCGCCGCTTTCCCATTTCTTGCAACATGGCTGCCGTCGCTGGCGGCAAACTAAGTAAGCGAGGCGTCAACCGCCGACATCGCACTTTTAGAACTTCACCTCAGGTACGACAGATAGCTCTTCACGCGCCGCACCGCCGACATCAAAGAATTCGCGATTCTCAAATCCAAATGAGTTAGCAAGCAGCACAGCAGGAAACTGCTCCTTGGCCGTGTTATAATCGCCAACAGCAGAGTTATAGAATCGACGTGCTGCGGCAAGCTTATCCTCGATCGTTGAAAGCTCGTCCTGAAGATCAAGAAAATTCGTATTGGCTTTCAAGTCTGGATAAGCTTCGGCAAGCGCGAAGAGTTTCCCAAGTGCGCCCGAAAGCATGCCCTCAGCAGCGGCCTTTTCCCCAATCGTCCCCGCACTCGTCGCTGAATTTCGTGCAGCGATGACCGCATCAAGTGTCTCTTTCTCGTGTGCGGCATAGCCTTTAACTGTTTCAATAAGGTTTGGAATTAGGTTTTGGCGCTGCTTAAGTTGGACATCAACATCGGCGAAAGCCTGATTGACTGTCTGCCGTTTGGCGACGAGACCGTTATAAATAGTAACAATAGCTATCGCGATTATGGCGACAATACCTAGCAGAATCCAAATTGCGTCCATAGTGTGATCCCCTCTGATCAATCATCTTCTATCTTTTGTAAGGTGTCTTACAGCTTCGTGCAAATTTAACCGTTAAAGCGACCTGTTCTTGGAAAACCCTTTGGTACAACCTTACCAGCCTGCGCGCGCTTGCCGATCCAATCGCGCCATTCAGGGAATGTCCTGTTACGCCCACCACCATCTATAACGACAAGGTCATCCACAGCCGCAAAACTTTTCGCATCAGCGAGCTTGTCTTTACCCTTATAGTTTTGAAGTTTGACGCCCTTGCCACGGCTCATCTCAGGCAATTCGGAAAGTGGAAAAACAAGCATCTTTTTGTTTGTTCCCACAACCGCAATATGATCCCCCACCGCGACGGTACAGATCGTAAGCGCACTATCGCCTGAGCAGTTAACGGCCTGCTTACCCGCTTTGCGTGTACTTTCCAGCTCGCCTTCTGGTATAATAAAGCCGTATCCAGCGCTTGAAGCCACAAGGCGTTTGCGTGATGGATCGAGTTTGAACATGGTTACAATGTCAACGCTATCTTCAAGGTCGATTGATAAGCGAATAGGTTCACCATGCCCGCGCCCGCCAGGTAATTTATCTGCAGGTAAGGTAAAAGCACGTCCGTCACTCGACATCAGCACCAGCTTTTCATTAGATTGCATTTCGATAGCCATAAACAGGCTATCTCCGTCTTTAAATTTGGTAGATCCGGCATCCAGGCCATGCCCCTTCATAGCCCGGATCCAGCCCTTCTCTGAAAGCACGGCTGTGATCGGCTCTTTTGGTGCAGATGCCTCTAAAGCGGCCGTAAGGTCAATTTCCGGCGCCGCTTCAAACCCTGCTCGTCGCCGACCAAGTTCACTCGCCGGATCAAAGGCCTTGCGCGCCTCCTTTAATAGTCCACCCACAGCACTCCACTGACGTCGTGTTGATCCGAGTAGCTTCGTGATCTCTTCCCGCTCTTCAAGCAGCTTTGTATGTTCGCCGCGAATTTCCATTTCTTCCAGCTTGCGCAGGGCTCGTAAACGCAAATTGAGAATGGCTTCGGCCTGAATGTCAGTTAAAGAAAACGTCTTGATTAATTCAGCCTTTGGATCGTCCTCATAGCGAATGATCCGGATCACCTCATCAATGTTCAAAAAAGCGATCAGATAGCCATCAAGGAGATGCAGCCGCTTCTCAATCTTCTCAAGTCTAAACTCTGCACGACGCACCACCACCTCGCGGCGATGATCAACAAAAGCCCGTAATACCTCACGAAGACCCATCACATGTGGCGCGCCTTTGTGTAAGACATTCAAATTCAATGAAAATCTTGTCTCCAAATCGCTAAGCTTAAACAGACTTTCCATAAGCACTGCGGGCTCAATCGTGCGTGAGCGTGGCTCAAGCACAACGCGCACATCTTCGGCGCTTTCGTCGCGCACATCAGCCAATAACGGTGCTTTCTTACTTTCAATAAGTTCGGCGAGCCTTTCAATCAAGCGAGATTTTTGCACCTGATAGGGGATCTCGGTCACAATAATCTGATACTGGCCGCGCCCTAAATCCTCAACCGTCCACCGCGCGCGCATACGAAAACCACCCCGCCCGGTTTCATAGGCCTCGATAATTGCGGCTTTCTCTTCGATAATCACACCGCCGGTTGGAAAATCCGGTCCGGGCATAACTTCGAGCAGTTCCTCTGTCGTCGCCTTTTTATTGGAGATCAGCATCAAAGCCGCATCAATCACTTCAGCCGGGTTGTGTGGCGGGATACTCGTCGCCATCCCCACCGCAATACCTGTAGCACCATTCACCAGCAAATTAGGGAATCCTGCTGGCAGAATTACGGGCTCAGTATCGGTCTCAGAATAATTGTCCCGAAAATCAACTGCATTCTCATTTAAACCATCTAGAAGCAGTTCAGCCCCTTCAGTCATACGAGCTTCAGTATATCTGTAGGCAGCAGCTGTATCGCCATCAATGTTACCGAAATTACCCTGCCCATCGACCAATGGCACCCGCACTGAAAAGCTCTGTGCAAGTCTTACGAGCGTATCGTAAATTGCACTATCACCATGCGGGTGGTAATTGCCCATGACATCGCCGACGATCTTTGCGCACTTCTTATAGGCAGCATCCGGGTTTAGCTTTAGCTCGCGCATCGCATAAAGGATACGCCGCTGCACAGGCTTCAACCCATCGCGTACATCTGGTAACGCCCGGCTGGTAATCGTCGACAGCGCATAAGCAAGATAGCGCTTGGAGAGCGCCTCGCTCATAGGTTCATTGATAATGTTATTCAGCTCGTCATCATCTATTGTATTAGACATGTGCGGCCTCCTGCGCGCGACTCAATTATGCGCTAGACTAGCAATAAACAAGCGAACGGGTAAGCAATGGAAGGCTTAAAATACATCTTATCTCTTTGGCGAGTTGCTCTTGGCTGGCTTATTGCCGGTGCATTGGCTTGGCTTACCCACACCTATTTGCCCCCGCAGCATAACCCGCTACGCCCACTGGACCTGAACGACCCTATTGGCCTTGCCACATATCGAAAATTCACGGATCTAAAATACGAGCCAAAAAGCTGCCTGGCCAAACTGGATAATGTCGCAGTTCCTTATGTTCCCGTTTCAGATAAAGAAACCGGTAGCGGGTGTGGGTTTAAGAATGCTGTCTCAGTTCAACGCATACAAACACCTCTAAATAATCGCCTAAGCATCAGTTGTCCCCTTGCTGCTGCAATCTATACATGGGAGCAAAATGCCGCCCGGCCTCTAGCGGAGAAATTATTAGGATCACCGCTTGTGCGCATCGAAACCTATGGCACTTATTCCTGCCGCAACATTGCAGGTTCAAGAAGGCGGTCTGAACATGCAACTGCAAATGCTATCGACATATCTGGCTTCCGCCTTGCCGATGGCCGTATTGTCAGAGTGCTAAAGGATTGGGACCGTAACAGCCCCGAGGGCGAGTATCTGCGCCGCCTTCATAAAGAAGCTTGCCGCCTCTTTTCTGTCACCCTTGGGCCAGACTATAATGCTGCCCATGCCGATCACTTCCATTTTGACTTTGGCTCTGGGGCGTCTTGCCGCTGAGGGCACTGTTTACCCATCACCAAGCAGCGTGCGCACATGATCTTCCAAGTTGTGCTGGCGGAGGCGTTTTGTCCGTTCGACAAGAAGAATGCGCCGCAGCTGGCCATAAGCAACCTCCAGGTCATCATTAATGATGCAATAATCATAGCGCCGCCAATGCCGGATTTCCGCTTTTGCATCGGCCATACGCCGGGCGATAATTTCAGGTGTCGAACCGGGTCGCGCTGCCAGTCGTGCTTCTAAAGCCTTTATACTTGGAGGCAGAACGAAGACTGACACACAGTCATTTGGTACTTGATCATGAAGTGCATCTGCACCCTGCCAATCTACATCGAAGAGAACATCCTTACCGTTTGCGAGCTTTGTTTCCGTATCAGCACGCGGTGTTCCATAATAATGATCGAATACTTTCGCCCACTCGAGAAAAGCGCGTGTGTCAATCATATCAGTGAATTGAGCCTTCGTGCGGAAGTGGTAATCCTTCCCATCTGTTTCACCCGGACGCGGCGTTCGCGTGGTCGCCGAGACCGACAGCGCCACGTCCTCAAATTCATTCATAAGCTTGCGTGCAAGCGTTGTTTTACCAGCGCCAGAGGGGCTGGAAATTACGAGCATTAACCCGCGCCGCACTTCGCCCTCATTCGACATTTGCTGCTTGCTCCTTGAACTGGTCTACTAATGTTTTGAGCGCGAGTCCTGCATTCGTCAAAGCCAGAGATGCAGATTTTGAACAAAGCGTATTGGCTTCACGGTTAAGTTCTTGTGCGAGAAAATCAAGTTGTCGACCGACAGGCTCGCCTGATTCGAGTAAACTACGTCCGGTTTCAATATGTGCGCCGAGACGATCCAATTCTTCACGCACATCCGCTTTAGCAGCCGTGATGGCAACCTCCGTTGCCAGACGCTCAGCATCCACAGCATCTTCAGCTTCCAGCTCTTTCAAACGCGCTTCAAGCCTGGTCTTTACAAGAGCTGACTGTTCGCTGGCTGATTGCTCAGCTTCGTCCTTGCGCGCAACCATATTCTCAAGCAGTTCCAACATGATCCCGTAAAGAGATTGCCCTTCTTCCAAACGCGAGGCTTGCAGTTCGGCCAATGCTGCTTCCGCACCGTTCTGGAGTTTGGCTCGCAACCCTTTGTCTTGCCCAAGCGTGCGAAGGGCCGCATTGCCACCACCGCCTGTCTCCACAACCCCTTTTACAGTCATGAGAATTGCCAAAGCTTCATTTTTAGCCAGCTCGCCATGATTGGCCTTTTCGAAAGCCGCAATCACCGTCGCAAGCGCAGTTTCATCAACAGTAATACCGACACCGCTGGCAACTTCAATACGCAAACCGACCTGCATATTTCCCCGCGTGAACAGCTTACTCGCATATTTCTTTACGGCCTGGTCTATCCCTTCAAAGCCGCCCGGGACATTTACGCGCACGTCAAGGCCTCGTCCGTTCACGGACTTTGCTTCCCACGTCCAGCTGCCCCACTCAGCTTCGCCACCAGAACGGCCAAAGCCTGTCATACCCGAAAGCTTTATCATGGATTAGCCTGCTCTTCTGCTCTTTCCCGCGCAAGCTCTTCACGTTCATATTTACGATAAAGCGCAACATTACGTTCATGCTCAGCATTGGTTGTGGCAAATAGATGCCCGCCTTTCCCATCGGCGACAAAAAAGACATATTCAGTTGACGGCGGATCGAGCACTGCGGCAATCGCATTGCGCCCTGGATTACAAATTGCTGTCTTTGGCAACCCATCAATCTGGTAGGTATTCCAGTCATTCACAGCATCTATTTCGCTGCGGCGGATACGGCGTCGTTTGCCCGTGCGCTCATTACGTAGCGGTTCCCCGCGAGAAACGGCATAAATTATTGTCGGGTCACTCTGGAGTCTCATACCGCGCTTCAGGCGTCCCACAAATAAGCCCGCCACTTGAGGTTGCTCATCTAAGCGTCCGGTTTCCTTCTCCACGATTGATGCCAGAATAATAGCTTCTTCAGGCGTAGAGAATGGCAAGCCTTCCTGGCGCGTTTCCCACAGTTCGGTCAGCAAATCATCCTGTGCTTTTGTCATTTGGGCAACAAGGTCTACACGTGACATGCCGCGACCGAAGAAATATGTGTCCGGCAAGAGCGAACCTTCCGGTGGCAGTTCCTCAGGCAGCTCACCAACAAGCAAATCGTTAGCCTCAATCAAGCGAAAAGCCTGCGCAACCGTACGCCCCTCTGGAACCGTGATCTTGTATTGTATCGCTTTACCTTCCACCAAGCGCGCAAGTGTTTGAGAAACACTTAGTCCAGGGGCTAGCCTATATTCACCAGCTTTGATTTTGCTGTTGGCATCTTCCAATCGCGCCGCAGCGCGCATAATGCGGTTATCGCGAATGAGACCTTGCGTTTCCAAACGATTGGCAATTTGGCCGAGCCCTTCACCAGACATCACAACGAAAACTTGCTCCGTTACGGCCGGTCCAGGCTTGGTAATTTCATTTTGCAACCAGATGTAACCACCCGCAAGGGCTGCCGCCACCAGAATGGCCAAGACACAGATAATCGAAAAAATGGCCTTTACAAACGACATACTATCTCTTTACGGCCCCCGCCAAAATCTGAATCTAGCGCGATCGCATATGCTTTGAAAAGCGTTTATTCGACAGCCTTTAGCACAAGCGCTGCATTAGTTCCGCCAAATCCGAATGAGTTCGACAAAGCAACCTTAACCTTACCCTTCTTGGCAACCTTAGGGATCAAGTCGATATCTGTCTCAAAGCTTGGATTTTCGAGATTTAATGTTGGCGGCATGACGCCATCGCGAATTGCCAGCGCACAAAAAGCAGCCTCAAGCGAACCTGCCGCACCAAGCAAATGCCCGGTAGCAGATTTGGTTGCCGATAGTGAGAAACTTGCGGGCGCGCCATCAAGAATTTTCTCTAATGCGCGGATCTCACCCTCGTCACCCATTGGCGTCGAAGTGCCATGCGTATTGACATAGTCAACATCACCAATCGTCAAACCCGCATTTTTCAACGCCATTTCCATTGCACGTCGCCCACCATCTGCGCCATCTGCTGGCGCTGTAATGTGATAGGCATCGCCAGATAGGCCATAACCGGCCACTTCCGCATAGATCGTCGCGCCGCGTGCTTTGGCATGCTCATATTCTTCGAGCACCAGAAGACCAGCGCCATCACCCATGACAAAGCCGTCTCTACCTTCATCATAAGGGCGAGATGCCAACTCCGGGGTATCATTATATTTTGTCGACATCGCTTTGAGTGCGCAAAAGCCAGCAATGCCAAGCTCACAAATTGATGCCTCTGCTCCACCAGCAATCATAACATCCGCATCACCTTCGCGAATGATACGCGCGCTATCACCAATCGCATGGGCACCGGTTGCACAAGCCGTGACAACAGAGTGGTTTGGACCCTTGAGGCCGTGCTTAATCGAGACCTGCCCGGAAGCGAGATTAATTAGCGCTGAAGGAATAAAGAAAGGGCTGACCTTACGTGGCCCACCATTATGTAAATCCATTTGTGAATTAGCAATAGATTGTAACCCGCCGATACCAGAGCCTATCAGAACGCCGGTGCGTTCGCGCTGGGTTTCTGTCTCAGGTTTCCAGTTCGCGTCTTGCAATGCTTCGTCGGCTGCGCCCAGTGCATACAGGATAAACTCATCCATGCGTCGACGTTCTTTTTTTGAGGCGACCGTATCGGCATCAAATGCCTCAGAGTCACCCTCTCCACCACCGCGTCCAGATGCCCAAGGCACCTGGAACGCAATTTTACATGGCATGTCCGTTGTGTCGAACACGTCAATCGGTCCAGCCCCGGATTTACCCTCTATGAGGCGCTTCCAGGACGCTTCGCGATTGCCAGCCAATGGTGTGACAAGGCCAATTCCAGTAACGACGACTCGGCGCAAAGCAGCCTCCTTGCTTAGGCTGTTGTCTTCTTAATTTCGCTTACGGCATCGCCAACTGAACGGATGTTTTCCTGAACATCATCAGCGATTTCGATATCGAACTCCTCTTCAAACGCCATAACTAGCTCGACAAGGTCGAGGCTATCAGCGCCGAGATCGTCGATGAAGCTTGCGCTTTCAACAACTTTATCAGCTTCTACGTCGAGATTTTCGACAACGATTTTTTTTACACGTTCAAGAACGTCAGACATGAGGAACCCTCTTCTTTATTAGTGTCTGAATTAACTGGCCAACTGACCAGACCTGTTGCGGTTAGCACACACATTTAGTTACCGCCAAGCCCCTATACAAGCAAATACGGTGAATTACGGCCTATATCATTGCCATTCCACCATTAACATGAAGCGTTTGGCCCGTCACATATGACGCTTCATCTGATGAGAGATACGCCACAGCTGCTGCAATATCGTCCCCAGTTCCGAGTTTCCCAGCAGGAATCGCCCCTAAAAGTGATTCTTTTTGCGCCTCAGGGAGCACATTTGTCATGGGGGATGTGATAAACCCTGGCGCAATACAATTTGCAGTAACCCCGCGGCTAGCCACCTCAGCAGCAAGTGATTTTGTAAAGCCGATCATGCCCGCCTTTGAGGCTGCATAGTTTGCCTGACCAGCATTTCCGGTGACGCCAACAATCGACGTAATGCCAATAATCCGCCCTGTCCGGCGCTTCATCATTCCACGCAGAGCAGACTTGGCAAGACGAAAATATGATCCAAGATTGATGTTCAGGACGGCTTCAAAATCTTCCTCTTTCATGCGCATCAATAGTTGATCTCGTGTAATCCCGGCATTGGCCACCAGAATATCAAGCGGGCCAACCGCCTCCTCAGCACGTTTGACTAAGCCGTTAACAGCTTCAGCATCTGACAGGTTACAGGCCACAACCGCAGTCTCCCCCAAACAGGAGGCTTTAACCTCTTCCAGTACGCTTTCGCGTGTCCCTGAAAGCGCTACTTTCACACCTGCCGCAGATAAGGCATTGGCAATATCGCGGCCAATACCGCCAGATGCGCCAGTTACCAGCGCGGTTTTTCCAGACAGGTCGAACATTGTCTTCTCCTTTACGCCCCAGCACACCCGGGTTGATCAAATATCTTGTTTCACTCTTCGTTGAGGGATTCGGCAAAAGCAGCCAAATTTTCTGGCGTGCCTAATGTCTTTCCTGCAAGAGAGCGCTCATTGCGCCGGTTCATGACGGTCAAAACTTTACCAGCACCTGCTTCACCTGTGCGCTCAAGGCCATTGGCCACCATCCACGCGACGCTTTCACGCCAGCGCACACGCCCTGTTACCTGTTCTATGAGTTGAGAACGGATCGCCTCCACATCGCTACTCGCTACAGCTGTTACATTCGCAACAAGCGGTACACGTGGGGGTCTAATCTCCGTTTCAGCCAAAGCTGCGGCCATTTTCTCAGCCGCAGGCGCCATGAGTGAACAATGGAAAGGCGCGCTAACGCTCAAAGGCACAGCCTTTTTAACTCCATTTTCGCGTGCAAATGAACATGCCACCTCAATCGCTGCCGTGGTGCCAGATAAGACTAACTGCCCTGGCGCATTGTCATTGGCCACTTCGCATACACCGTTCGTCGCCTCTACACCCGCTTTGCACGCCGCTGCGGCTTGCGCATCATCAGCGCCCAGAAGCGCGGCCATAGCACCAATGCCAGGGGCCACTGCAGCCTGCATCGCCTCGCCGCGTATACGCAAGAGTTTGGCTGTATCGGCAAGGCTCATCGCGCCAGCAGCACACAAAGCTGAATATTCGCCAAGCGAATGCCCAGCTACAAATTTGGCAGCTTCGACCGTAATCCCATGCGCTTCTTCCAGCGCAACCATCGCTGCGACACTTACAGCCATAAGGGCGGGCTGCGTGTTAGACGTCAACGTCAGTGCCTCCTCATTGCCATCTGTCCACATGATATCTGTAAGTTTTTCACCTAGCGCCTCGTCGACAGCTTCAAAAACAGCACGAGCGGAGGAAAACTGGTCAGCCAGCTCTTTACCCATGCCGATGAATTGCGCACCCTGTCCGGGAAAAATAAAAGCAAGATTAGACATAAGAGCCTGTCTCCATTCTGGCGATTCTTATCGCTTGGTTTAAGCATGTGTTGTTCGAGGAGCAATGCCTCAATCACATTATCTATTAGCGCTCGATCAGCAGCGAAACTCGACCCACCCTAAATCCTCTAAAGCCTACCGTTGCATTGTTTATGATATTCCCATCTTCCTTGATCGCTAAAATATCCCGAAACTTCACGCGCGTCGTTCTGTCCGGCCCGGTTGGTAAATCTATCAGATATTCAAGTCGGAACCCGTTTTCCACCTGGAAACCGCGTGCCGTGCCGGCGACATCTTCGCGCGTCCCCTCATATTCGCCATTCGGTAGCTTTTTCAGGCGCCATGTTTTCTGATCAACCTCGCCATCATCATAGACAAAGTCTTCGACCAGAGTGAGCACCTCACCATCCCATGTGCCATTTAGTGTCGCCGTAAAAGCCCGGTCGACGCCGGTAATCGTTTTAATTCCGCCTTTACCGATCGTCGTTCCAGCCAGAAGTTTTTCAATGACGAAAGGGCCAGCCACAGCCTCTTTTGGTAATGGGGGACGTGTTGCGCACGCCGAGACGAGTAGGCCAGCTA
>CAYUFN010000032.1:0-3878 GCA_964443965.1 uncultured Hyphomonas sp.
GCAATAGGGCATGATTGCCTGAGGCGCGGGCAACGAGATCATGAAATTCGATGTCCGCTTCAACCAGTGCATCCGGGTCTTTGAGAACATCCTCTGTGTGCTGGAGATTTGCCTCGATGTCCGACAAGAGCGCCGTGTCAATTTTTGTCGCAGCCAAGCTTGCAGCCATTGGCTCCAATGCCATATGCATCTGCCAGATCTCGCGATAGGAAATGCCATGAAGGACAATCGCCTGGAACATCGCATCAGAGGCAATATGCGGAGAGGGGGCCGAGACAACCATGCGCCGGCGCGCGCCGCGCACGACGAGGCCCGAGCTTTCGAGCTTGCGAAGCGCCTCACGTACAGTAGGCCGTGTCACGCCCAATTGATCCGCAAGATCATGCTCGACAGGAAGCATTTCGCCGGGCTTTAAATCACCCTCCATGATCATTTTGCGCAGCGCTTCTTCAGCGAGCTGATAAGCTGGCGCACGTTTGATCGATTTAATCGCACTTTTACCGGTCACAATTTTGCGCTTTCTCTGAGTTGGTTTCGGCGTATTTTACCTGTTACCGTTTTGGGCAGTTCGCTGACGAATTCAATCGCCCGCGGGTATTTGTAAGGCGCGGTGGCCGCTTTCGTATGTCGTTGTAACGCTTCGATCAGATCAGGCGAAGGTGCATAGTCTGAGGCCAATACGATCCATGCTTTAACCAGTTCGCCGCGTTCGGCATCTGGAACCCCCGTTACGGCACATTCTTGGACTGCAGCGTGTTCACTCAACACATTTTCAACTTCCTGCGGGCCAATTCTGTAGCCGGATGAATTGATAATATCATCTGCGCGGCCCGCATAGAATATATAGCCATCCTCATCGATGCGGACATTGTCGCCGGTCTTAAACCATCTCTGGCCGCCAATTTCTTCGATCACTGAATTTGTCCGCTCAGTATCTTGCCAGTAACCGATCATGACTTGCGGGTTCGGCAAGCCGATCATAAGCTCGCCGTCTGCATTATGGGATTGCGCGGTGCCATCTGCCGCCAGAACCGCTGCCTCAATGCCAGGCAGGGCGCATCCCATTGAGCCGGGTTTGACGGGCCTGCCAGGGCGGTTGGTAATTGTCATCAGAGTTTCCGTTTGCCCGTAACCGTCCAGCACCGTTGTTCCGGTCAGTTCTTTCCAGCGATGGATGATTTCAGGATTAACCGATTCTCCCGCCGATACTGTTGATCGCAACTTAGGAAGAGAGACATTCGAGAAGTCCTGCAGCACGAGTTGACGCAGTTCTGTGGCGGCTGCGCAAAAGCACGTGACATCATACTGTTCGAGAAGCGCCAAGCGTTTTGCCGGATCGAAGGGGCCATCATAGAAAAGGACCGAGGCGCCCTGACTCCAAGGGCCAAAGAGGATGCTTGTGCCTGCTTTCGACCAGCCGGTATCAGCTGTGCACCAGATACGTTCAGTTTCATCAAGGCCGAGCCAGTGGATTGCAGAATTTGACCAGGCCCAAAGTGCTGCAGCTGAATGTGTGACGCCTTTGGGGGAGCCTGTTGAGCCGGACGTATAGTAAAGAATTGCGGGGTCATTGATCGGAGTGGGCGCGGATTGATAGTGCGTACTTTGATTGCCTGCCTCAGACATCGGCGTCCATCCGTTGGAGCCCCCACCCACTGAGATGCGCGTGGTGAGCGATGTAAGGGCGCTGAATTTGGGTGTGTCCTCAGCCCGCGCAATTGCGCCCGCCGCTTCAGAATGGGCAACGCGGTACGCGATATCTTTCGCGGTTAACATGGTGATGCACGGAATGGGAACGGCCCCAATCCGGAGAAGGGCCGTCATAGCGATTTGCCATTCAGCAATTCGCGGTAACATCACGATGACTCGGTCACCTGCGCCAAGACCCTCCCGGACCAAAAGATGGGCAAGTTGGCTGGAGCGCCTGGAGATATCCTGGTAACTATAGGTCGTTTCCCTGCCGTCTGCATCCACGCAAATCAAAGCAAGTCGTTCAGAGTCTTCGGCCCAATGGTCTACAATATCGCCTGCAAAATTGAATGTTGCTGGCGGAGACCATTCAAAGGGTGCATCTGATTGATCTGAACGAGGCAGCATTTTAGGTGTTGATCTCCAAAATCTCGTATCGATAAGTGTGCTATTGCTTTTTGTACTATTGTAAGACAATATTTTGCAACAGCAAGAGACACTTAAATAAGGCGAAGACTTATAAATGATCAGCTTTGATCTCTCCGACGCTCAAGCAGAGCTCCAAAACCGCGTCACAGACTTTATTCAGTCAAAAATAATCCCACTCGAAGAGAAGGGACTGCCCAAACAGGTGGACGACCCCTTCCGGCAAGAGCTGATTGCGCTCGCCAAAGAGGCCGGGCTGCTCTCACCGCACGTTCCGAAAGACTTTGGCGGGATGGGTTTAAATCATGTCGATATGTCGATTGTATTCATGGCGGCAGGGCAATCGCTTCTGGGGCCTATTGCGATGAATTGTGCGGCACCAGATGAGGGGAATATGAACTTGCTCTACAAGGTCGCCACCGATGCGCAGAAAGAAAGATGGCTTCGTCCGCTGGCTGCCGGAGAAATGCGATCGTGTTTCTCAATGACAGAACCTGCGCCGGGGGCTGGCTCTGATCCGAGTTCGATGCAGACAACCTACCGCCAGGACGGAGACGATTTTATCATTTCCGGCCGCAAATGGCTGATCACGGGCGCAGATGGGGCGGGCTTTACGATCATCATGGCAAGACCTGAATCCGGTGAGGACGGGGCCGCTACGATGTTTCTGGCAGATATGAATACGCCAGGAATAAGTATCGTGCGCGATGTTGCGACAGTTGACCGAACGTTCACTGGCGGACATGCCGAGGTTGATTTCAAGGATGTGCGCGTGCCATCGACCGCCATTCTTGGCGAAGAGGGAAAAGGGTTCCGGTACGCGCAAGTGCGGTTGGCGCCTGCGCGCCTGACCCATTGTATGCGCTGGTGGGGCGCTGCGAAACGCTGCCACGATATCGCAACTGAGTACGCCAAAACGCGCATGGCATTTGGAAAGCCTCTTATGGAGCATGAGGGCGTGGGCTTTCTACTCGCGGACAATGAAATTGACCTTCACCTTAGCCAGCTTTCGATCTGGCACACGGCCTGGACCCTCGATCAGGGCGAGCGCGCAGGCCGGGAGTCCAGCCTTTCCAAAGTCGCCTGCTCGGAAGCCCTCGACAGAGTTACAGATCGCTCCCAGCAGGTTCTTGGCGGCATGGGCGTCTCGCATGACACCGTCGTTGCGCAAATCGCAACTGAGATGAGAGGCTTCCGCATCTATGACGGTCCGTCAGAGGTGCATCGCTGGTCACTCGCGCGGAGGCTTGCGCGCACATGATCCGTCCTCGTACGTTTCACAATCTTGATCTCGACCGCGTACATGTCGGCATTCCGGCGCACGAGGCCGTTCTTATTGAAGCAGATGCGCGCAGCGCTTGCCGCGTTGTTATCGTCACGCCGCAAGTTATTGTCGATACGACGCCGATTGTTGACCCAATCATTGAAGCGCTTGAGGGCAGATGCGCAGGGGTGTTTACTGGCTTGATCGATCATGTGCCGCGCTCAGCAGTGTTCACGCTCGCCGACTATCTTCGCGAAGTTGATGCCGATCTTGTTGTCACAATCGGCGGCGGCACACCGATGGACACCGTCAAGGTCGCCCTTATCTGCATTGCCGAAAATATCAGGGCAGGGGATGAGCTGGGACGCGCAGCCGTTTCGGTGGATGCGGACGGCAATCGTATCGTTCCCGATATTGCTGACCCGTCGTTCCGCCAGGTGATTATTCCGACGACTTTATCGGGAGCAGAGTTCAGCGATTTGGCGGGCTGCGTGGACAC
>CAYUFN010000032.1:3888-24789 GCA_964443965.1 uncultured Hyphomonas sp.
GCTTTATGTGTTCACACGCCAGATCCGCTTTGGTTTTCAACGGGCGTGCGCGCCATTGACCATGCTGTCGAGACGATCTGCTCAAGTCAGCCGGAGCCGATGGCTGACGCAGGAGCGCTTCATGCGCTGCGCCTGTTTTCGCACTCGCTCGCGCTAAATAAGCGCGAACCTGACAATCTTGATGCGCGCCTCGATAGCCAAACGGCTGTCTGGCTTGCCTGTACAGGACTCAACCGTACGCCATACGGTGCAAGCCACGGGATTGGCCACCAATTGGGGGCAGTAGCCGACGTGCCGCACGGATTTACGAGCTGCGTGATGCTTCCCCATGTGATGGCGTTCAATGCTGATGTCACCAAAGAGCGTCAGGAATGGATTGCCGATGCCATGGGCAAACCGGGCGCGCCCGCGAGTGAGGCCGTTGCAAAACTGATCTCTTCGCTCGGCATGCCCACAACGCTTCGCGATGTTGGTGTAAAGAAAGAGCATTTTGAAGCGATCGCTGATGGTGCCATGTTGAATGCATTCGTTCGCGCAAACATAAAACCGGTCGACAGAGATGATGTCATAGGCCTGCTGGAAAGAGCCTACTGAGGAAAGAAAATATGAAACTTGAAACCCATTTGCTCAATGAGTTGCACGCGTTCCGATACACTGGACCCGATCCGAAATATGCACTTGTCATCTCGCATGGCTTAGGCGGTCATGGCGGGATCTATGACGTTTTCTGTGAGCATCACGCCGCGAAAGGCGCTGACATATGGAGCTATGATGCCCCCGGCCACGGACGCTCCACGACCAATCGCCCTCGCGGCCAATGGACGATGGACGAGTGGGCACAGGCGAGCCGTGACTGGGCACGGCACGTCAAAGAAGAAACTGGCCTGCCAGTCTTTACGCTCGGCTCGAGCCTTGGCGTCGCTGCGGCCATCTCGGCGCGCGATGAGCCAAGCGTTTCTGGCGTCATCTGTATGGGCTCTTTGGCGGTTCCGGGCAGTCCGCTTATCGCTGTTCCGGGGGCGCCCTGGCGCAGTGATGAGGTAAAGGCGATCATCGCACAACTTGGTCGCGGCGCTGCGGTGAATATCGACAGCTTTTTCAGCTTCGATAAAGATTATGGGTACACGGGTGCAACTGAGCAAAAAAAGCTCGATCCGTATAATACCTGGACGTATGATCTGGCGTCTTGGGCATCACTTTTCCAATATGATCCGCCAGAGCCGCTGGATCAAAATACGAAGCCCATTCTCTATACGGCTGGAGAAAAAGATGAGCTTGCTCCCGGTCCGGCTCTTGAAGCCATGGCCGCGGGGATTGGCGGCCCTGTGCAAGTCGAGATTTTCCCGGATGCCGGTCATCAATTGATGCTCTTTGAGACCGAGAAATTCTCAGATACCGTTCACAAATTCTGTCTTGCAAATATTTAGGAGTAAACAATATGGCACACCCCGTAGGTATTCATCATCTCGCGCTTTCGACAGGCAACATGAAAGCCCAAATCGAATTTTTCACTGATGTTCTCGGAATGGAACTTGTCGCTCTCTACTGGATGCACGGGGTAGAAGGCGCATGGCATGGTTTCATGAAACTGGATGAGAATTGCGCTGTCGCATTCGTCTTTATCCCCGGGAATGAAAAGATCGGTACAGAAATTGGTGTGACCCATCCAGGCTCCGGCGCAGGAACCTCCTCGCCCGGCACCATGCAGCACATCTCTTTCAACGTACAGACCATGGAAGCGCTCCTGAATATGCGCGATCGAATCCGCTCGCGTGGTGTGAATGTTATGGGTCCAATCCGGCACGGCTTCTGCCAATCAATCTATTTTTCAGGGCCTGAAAACCTGGCGCTTGAAGTGGCGACATCCGAAGGGGCAGAGCATCCGCTCGATCACAAGCAAACCTGGATTGATCCTGAAGTTGTTGGGCTGGCGGGTATCACCGAAGAAGAGCTCGCCAGATTTACCAACCCTGCGCCTTATGCTGGAGAAAAGGGCGCTGTCGCTCAGCCTGCTTACGATGCAAACAAGCCGCACCCTCCTATGCCCAAAGAAGTGCTGGAAGGGATCTATAGCATTCCTGATGATGTTTTCACGGCACAAGCAAGTGAAACAATACCGCCCAACCCCTAATCAGACTGCTCAAAGAAGGAAACCGCGGTAAGCAAATGATAAGGGGAAAGGATGAGTAGGTTGTTTGGTGATGTCCGACAGCTCGGATACGTCGTGCCGGATATTCAAGCTGCGATGCGCCATTGGGCGGAGGTCTTGGGCATTGGGCCTTGGTTTTATACAGGCTGTAACACACCAAAAAATGGAATTATAAATGGTAAGAGCGCTTCATTTAGCGTCAAAATTGCGATTGCCTTTAGCGGTGACATGCAAATTGAATTGATCGAGCCTGTTGACGGACCATCCCCCTATCACGACTTTTTGGATGAGACGGGCGGCGTTGGTGGGTTGCAGCACTTATCTTCATGGCCGTCGAAAGCGCGCTTCGACGAGATTGTGGATATGTTTGAGCGAACAGGTGGGAACATCTTAATCCGTGGGGAAATGGCCGGCACGCAATTTGTTTATCTGGACACACTTGCTCAGCAAGGCACCTTGTTTGAACTCGCCGCTTTGTCAGAACAGTCCGAGCGTTTCTTCGATTATGTGAAAGAAGCTTCAATTGCGTGGAACGGTAGCGATCCGATCATACCGGTCGGCGCAGGAAAGGCAGAGCAACGCCGTTGAGTGGCCAGTTATTTTAGATTGCAGAACTAGATACGGGAACAACATGATATGACCAATAATGATGAGGGTTCAATAAGCACCGAGGTGCGCGGCCACCTATTTCTTATCGGCTTGAACCGCCCGAAAAAATACAATGGCTACACGCCGACAATGGCGAAGCAACTCCTTGAAGCGATGATACGCCTTGATGAGGATAAAGATCTCCGCGTCGGCGTCGTTTTCGGGCATGGCGATCATTTTACGTCGGGACTAGACCTGCCAAAGTGGACAGAAGGAATGGCGGACGACAATGACGCGTATGTGGGAGCTGAGCAGATCGACGTCGTTGGGCTCGGCCGGGCCTGCCGGAAGCCCATTGTAACCGCAGTTAAGGGTATAACATTCACCTTCGGTATTGAGTTTGCCATTGCCGGTGACATTGTTATTGCTGCCGAAGATTGCCGTTTCTCCCAGCTTGAACCCAAGCGGGCGATACATGCGACAGGCGGCGCGACAATCCGTTTTGTCCAGCGATGCGGCTGGGGCAATGCTATGTACCATCTGTTAACCGCCGACGAGTTCGATGCTCAGGAAGCCTATCGCATCGGATTGGTTCAGGAAGTTGTGCCCACCGGAAAAGAGCTTGAGAGGGCCATCGAGATAGCTGAGCAGATTTCAGCATGTGCCCCCTTGGCTGTGCAGGCGACTAAGGCATCCTCCCGGCGCTACATTATCGAAGGCTTCAACGCCGCCGTCGCAGCGCTGACGCCTGTTCAGGCTGAGCTTATTGCCAGCGAGGACGCGAAAGAAGGCGTGCAGTCATTTGTGGAGCGGCGAGCGGCGAAGTTTAAGGGGAGCTAGGGAATGTTCATGGAAAGTAATGAAGGAATCAGAGATGCTTAGCATATGCTTACTCAAAAAGGTCCCTTTACGGAATGTTCTTCATTTGACGCGCCGATGGCGGCGGGCATGCGCGGCGCTGGTTCTGGGAACTTTCCTTTTGCAAGCGGCAAACGCACAGAGCCCTGATGAGGACCAGCTCGCGCGGTCCGCTCTGCCGAACATCGTGTTCATTTTCACCGATGATTTGGGGTATGGTGACATCGGAGCTTTCGGCGCAACGGATGTGGCCACGCCCCATATCGATTCTCTGGCCACGAATGGTGCAAAGTTTACGCAGTTTTACAGTGCGTCGCCCGTATGCTCGCCCTCTCGCGCTGGCCTGCTGACGGGCCGAAACCCCATTCGCATGGGCATTCATGAGGCCTTCTTCCCTAGCAGTTATCTTGGCATGCCGCAAAGCGAGATCACCATTCCAGAACTCCTGAAGCCGGCCGGATACACCTCTACGATCATTGGCAAATGGCATCTGGGGCACCACCGCGAATATCTTCCCCTTCAGCAAGGGTTTGATGAGTATTTTGGCATCGCCTATAGCAATGACATGACGCCGCTGCCTCTGTTTCGTGGCAATGAAGTGATCGCGCCAGACGTGGATCAATCACAGCTCACCAAGATGCTGACTTCAGAAGCCACGGATTTTATTGATCGTAGCGCTGACCAGCCCTTCTTCCTGTTACTGGCCCATCCCATGCCACATGTTCCAATTTACGCGTCCTCTGAATTCGAAAATGTCAGCGAGCGCGGCCCTTATGGCGATGTGATCGAGGAGCTTGACTGGAGCGTCGGTGAAGTGCTCGCGGCGCTTGAGCGGAATAATTTGACGGACAATACGCTCGTGGTGTTTTCAAGCGACAATGGCCCTTGGCTCGTTATGGGCGATGAGGGCGGCTCCAATGGCGGCTTGCGCAATGGCAAGGGCACCACATTCGAAGGCGGGGTGCGCGTGCCCACCTTAGCGCAAATGCCGGGACGCATTTCCCCCGGGCGCACAATTGATGCGCCCCTCAGCATGCTCGATTGGTTGCCAACCTTTGCCGGTATGGCCGGCGTCCAGCCACCTCAGGACATTGTCATTGATGGACGTGATTTGATGCCCGTGCTTCAAGAGAATATCGGCGCTACAGGCGAGCGCGTGCTGGCCTTCTATGCGCACGGAAATCTCGAAGCGATCCGAATAGGGGACTGGAAATATAAACGCGCGTTTGATGCAAGCAGTCTTGGTGTACCGGGGCCGCTGCGCTTTATCCTTGGCGACAAGTTTGGCCTGAAGTCTCACGGCGACCTTCTCTTCAATCTTGCCGATGATCCGAGCGAGACCACCAATCTCATTGGAAAAAATCCAGCAAAGGCCGAGGAGCTTAGCGCGGCCTTTGCAGACTTTGAAAAGAGGATGGGGGATGTTCCGGGTTCCATCACTGAAGTCGATTTGGGGATAAGCCCCGCGATTGGCGTGATGCTTCAAACGGTCCTGAAATATGCGCTGCTGGCAATCATCTTTTTGCTGATCATCATCGCCGGTACGTTTTTCTTTCTTGGCCGTTGGTTGGGTTTGCGGAAAGCGAAGCCTTAGTCGGTCAGCCTTACAGATTATGGATATATGAGAACAATGCACCGTACAAAAGCAACACTGAGGCAGGTTGAGTCAGAGCGCGAGCTGAGAAATCGCGAAATTTCCTACCGCGCTGCAACCGAGGGCATCGTCTTGTTGGAGAATAATGGGGCACTGCCGATGTCTTCCCAGCGCGTTGCGCTCTTTGGCGCTGGCGCGACCCACACGGTGAAGGGCGGAACAGGATCGGGCGAGGTTAATCAGCGACACGCCATAAACATTCTGGAAGGCCTGCAAGACGCTCAAATCAGTGTCAGCTCAGATGCGTGGCTCAAGGATTATGTCACTGAATTTGATTCCGCGATGGCCGCACACAGAAAGTCGGTTGCGAAGAAAATGTTTCCGCCGACCCCCAAATCATTGATGGGCCTGTTCTTGTCGCCATTTATCTATCCACAAGGGCGCGCGATAACAGACAAGGACATCGAAGACAGCAATACCGACACATGCATCTATGTTGTGACGCGCCAAGCTGGGGAGGGGGTAGATCGCAGGCTGGACAATGGCGACCATACGCTCACCGAAATCGAGCGCGAAAACCTGAAAAAATGTGTCGATGGCTACAAGACATGCATTGTTGTCATCAATGTTGGGTCCTCCTTCGATGTCAGTTTTTTTGAGGACATTCCAGGCATCGATGCGCTGATCTTTTTCGTCCAGCAAGGATCAGAAGGCGGCCGCGCTCTCGCCGACATATTGACCGGCAAGGTCAACCCGTCGGGGAAACTCGCTGATACATGGGCGCGGAAATACGAAGATATTCCGTTTGCAAATGAGTATAGCTATCTGAATGGCGACTTGAAGAATGAGGAGTATAAAGAAGGCATTTATGTTGGCTATCGCTACTTTGATACTTTCGGTGTCGAGCCTTTATATCCCTTTGGATACGGCCTGAGCTATACAAGTTTTTCGATTGCTGACTCTCAAATCCGCCTTGATGGCGACCGCGCAATTGTCCAGGCGACCGTCACAAATACGGGCGACAGGTCGGGAAAAGAAGTTGTGCAGGTCTACCTCTCATGCCCGCAAGCTGATCTTCATAAGCCTTATCAACAACTCGCGGGTTTCACGAAAACCAAAACGCTCACGCCAGGTCAGTCCGAAACCGTCAGTATCATTATAGATTTGCGGTATCTTGCCTCCTATGTCGAAGCCGATGCGAGCTTCGTTCTGGACGCCGGTGAGTATGTTGTGCGGGTCGGGACTTCTTCACGTGACAATGAAGCCGTGGCTGTAATGGAGTTGGCCGAGCGCATCGTGATTTCCAAGCACGCTAACATCTGCGAGCGAATATCTCCCATATCCGAACTGGTGCCAGCAAATATTCGCTCCGTCGGTGATCTGGACGCGTTGCCGCAACACACAATTGATCCAAAATCATTTACGGCGGCTAAATATGATTATTCTGGCAAACCGGCCGCGCCGGAAGAGGCCGTTGAAAAGATCGTGTCAGGGCTTTCCAGAGAAGAATTGGTTGAGCTCGTATCGGGCGCGGGCATCAAAGGGCTCTTCTTTGGCGAGGGGTATTTCATCGCGCCGGGAGCTGTCGGACAAACCACATCAAACTTGACGCATAAGGGACTGATCAATGCGACGATGGCGGATGGTCCGGCGGGTCTGCGCTTGAACCGCGCTTCGGTATTCTCGCGCAAGGGGACGGCTAAAATGGTCGATCCCGTCATAGAAATGCTGGATTTTATGCCGAATTACATCAAGCGGTTTGTGTTCGCCAAACCACGTAAAGGCAAAACCGTCTACCAATATGCGACGGCGTTTCCCGTCGCGCTGGCGCTCGCGCAAACATGGAATGATGAGCTTGTCGGTGAAGTTGGGAAAGCCATAGGCACCGAGATGCTGGAATATGGTATTATGTTCTGGCTTGGGCCGGGCATGAACATTCATCGCAACCCACTCTGTGGACGGAATTTTGAATATTTCAGTGAAGACCCGCTCTTATCTGGCAAGCTTGCTGCGGCCATTACAGCCGGATGTCAAAGCGTCGGCGGCGTGTATGCAACGCTCAAACACTTCGTTGCCAACAATCAGGAAGACAATCGTTTCAGGACATCCGCCAATCTGTCAGAGCGGGCGCTTCGCGAGATTTATTTGCGCGGCTTTGAGATCGCCGTGCGGGAAGCGGCTCCGGGCGCGATCATGACCGCCTACAATAAGATCAACGGGATCTATGCGCCCAACAGCCACGATCTGAATACAAAAATTCTGCGTGATGAGTGGGGCTTTGAGGGCGTGGTCATGACCGACTGGACGTCGACCAATAAGGGACTTGCAGATAATGGTGCCTGTATGACAGCGGGGAATGACCTCTTGATGCCGGGCGGCAAGTATTACCGAGAGGACCTTATCCGGAGCCTTGAAACTGGCGAAATTACTGATGAAGACGTGCGAAAGTGCGCCCGTAACATTGTGCGCGCAATTCTGGGCAGCCAGTTGTCAAAAGAGTTTGCGCCATCCTTGGTACCATCGCACTAAATCAAGCCTGTGAGCTGACACCTGATTTTTGGACCATTTAATGCTGGAATTTTCCAATTATGATCTTGCATGAGACAAGGAGAATTCGATCTGAAAATCAAAGCTCACAGATGCACAGATTGCGTTTGTTCTACGCCAAGCTGAAGAAGGAACGTCGGTTGCCAAAGTTTGCCGCAAGGCTGGGATTGCCGAGGCGAAATTTTACAACTGGCGCAAAAAGTATGGCGGGTTGATGCCGTCTGAGATGAAGCGTTTGAAGCAACTGGGCGAGAAAAATGCACGACTTAAAAGGTTTGTTGCGGGTCTATCGTTAGACAAGGCTATGCTGCAGGACGTTATCAAACGAGCCATAGGCCAGCGCAGCAAAAGCTCTAAGGCCTGGTCGCAAACGCGAACTTGTGAGTGAGATGATATCTGTCTGGAGCGTTAGCCAGCGGCGTGACTGCCGTGTGATGCAGGTCCACCGACCAACCCAGCAATACAAATCAGTTCGCGATGATCAGTCCGATCTGAAAAAGCGTATAAAAGAGATAGCCAAGGCCTGGGTGCGTTATGGCTAGAGGCGCATCCACGTTTTGCTGAGGCGAGAAGGCTGGCTAGTTAACGCCAAGCGCGTCTATCGGCTTTACACTGAAATGGGACTGCAATTGCGTAATAGTGAGGTGTAAGCGCCATCGGTTCGAGCGTCGTACCGAACACCGAACCGGCGGGTGAAAGCCAAGTTGCGAGATGACCGAAAAGATGCAACCGGGGTCAACGAGACCTGTGCCGTGGACTTTGTCCATAATCAGCTTATAATAAGGCGTAAAATGCGTATACTGACAGTCTTGGATGCCTTCTCGCGCTTCTGACCTGTTGTGGATCCACACTTTAGCTACAAAGGAAAAGACATCGTGCAGACGCTGGAGCGTGCTTGCAAAGTCTTTTGGTATCCGAAGTCAATTAGAGCCGATAACGGCCCGGAGCTCATCTCGCGTGACCTTTAAACCCGGAAAAACCTCCAGCCGGGTGGCCCAGAGAAGGGGAGCAGGTCAGAGGCCTTTCTTCTGTACGAAATGCTAACTTTAAAAGTATCAAAACTATGTTATATTTCAATGTAATTAATAGTTTTATTTCGCGGTGGTCACGTTTGTCTATCTTCTTGAGCATCAGGTTATCAGTAGGAACCTCCCAGATAACCATGTGCTTAAAAGAGTGACTTATAGAAAGATAATAGGTTGTCTAAAGTTTTGTCCGGACATCTATTGACCCCAAATCGCAGGGCTTTTCCTAATCAAATAGCTTTGAGACGCTTTCCTCGTTTGCAATGCGGCGGATGGCTTCACCGAGTAAAGGCGCAACAGGAAGCACGCGGAGTGATTTTGATTTTTCATCTTCCTTGCGTGGCTCGATCGTGTCGCAAATTACCAGTTCGTCAAGCACGGACTCCTCAATCCGCTTCACGGCGCGTTTGCCATCTTTTGGTGAAAGAACACCATGTGTCACATAGGCCGAAACACCAAGTGCGCCAGCCTCTTTTAGCGCGGCAGCCGCATTGCACAAGGTACCGCCACTGTCGCACATATCATCCACCATAATGCAGCGCCGATCTTTAACGTCCCCGATAATATTCATGACCTCAGATGCACCTGCTTCAGGGCGACGTTTATCGACAATGGCAAGATCACAGCCAAGCCGTTTAGCCAGACCGCGCGCGCGCACCACGCCACCAACATCAGGCGAGACAACCATCAGCTTATCACCATTATATCGGCTCTTAATATCCTTCAGGATCACCGGGCCTGCCATATCTGTAGGGATATCAAAGAAACCCTGAATCTGCCCTGCATGAAGATCCATTGTCAAAACGCGGTCAGCGCCAGCTGACGAAATGAGGTTTGCCACAAGTTTTGCAGAGATCGGCGTGCGGCCATCGGTTTTGCGATCCTGGCGGGCATAACCAAAATAGGGGACAACAGCCGTGATCCGCTTAGCTGAGGCCCGGCGCAAGGCATCCATGCAGATCAGCAATTCCATAAGATTGTCATTGGCAGGATAACTGGTCGACTGGATAACGAACACGTCCTCACCGCGAACATTTTCGTTGATACGAACGAAGACCTCATTATCAGCAAAGTTTTTTACCTCTGCATCGGTGAGAGGTACATCCAGATAGTCTGCAATATTTGCTGCAAGCGGGCGGTTAGCATTACAGGAAAGGAGTTTCATCGGGGATCCAGCCTCGTGTCCATCAAAGTTATAACGCTTTTGTATCAATCTTATGCGAGTCGCAACGCCAGGAGCTGGATTTGTGACAGTTAAGTCGTCTTCAGCATGATGACTGAGGCATTTCTGCCATAGTCAGGAAGGCCTTGATGATTGCGGCGGCGATTGGAAAAATATTGTCCTTCAAGGGCGCACGTATCGTGAGCGACTACATCAATACAGGAGAGCCCTGCGCGTACCAGACGTGCCTGAACGAAGCCAGGCAGGTCAAACTGGAACCTATCAGCTTTGCCACGCGCAAAGAAGCGTCCGCTCCAATTTGCAGCGTGTAAAAATCTATCACGAAACTCTGGCCCAACCTCATAGGATTCTTGCCTGATACAGGGGCCGATAGCAGCTGTTATGCGATCAGCGTCAGCGCCAAGAGATTCCATGGCTGAAATTGTTGCTTCACTAATTCCGTCAAGGGCACCTTTCCAGCCAGAATGCGCTGCGCCGATCACCCCTGCCTGGTTATCAGCAAACAGGATCGGTACGCAGTCCGCCGTCATGATGGCCAGTGCCAAGCCTGGCGTGCGCGTCACCATCGCATCGCCCTTGGGACGACCGTCAAAGGCTGATCGAACCAGCAGAGCATCGCTTGAGTGATGTTGATGGCAGGACAGAAGATGGCGGGCATCTGCTGCACCTATAGCCAAAGCAATTCGGGTGCGATTGTCTGCGACAGCTGCCGGATCATCGCTAGAGCCGGCACCTGCGTTCAGGCTTGTATAGAGACCTTTAGAGACCCCGCCCTGCGAGCCGAAGAACCCATGTGATATACCTTCCATATGGGTGAGACTGGGAGCAGTTGAAGCTGATAAAGTCACCATAATAACGAGGTGTTCGACAATCACAATTATGTCAAGATATTAGGCCGTTGACGGGGGTCTTCACTCACATATATCTTGTAATATAGGCGTGCTATTTATGAAAAAATAGAGCCTCTCTCCTAACATGAAATTAACCCTATAATTGCAAAATACGATTATGAGTATGTATTGCCATCATATAGTTTCCTTAACAGCCTGGGGTAGGCGCACGGCTTGTGCACTGGACAAGTGGCGTGGGCTACTGCTGGGCCTGTGTTTGACGATGTCCGGTTTGGTCGCGCATGCCCAGCCAGGAACCATTCTGTTGCAAAGTGATTTCGATGATGGGTTGTTGGCCTGCGATCCACTCGGGCCGACATGGACAAGCAGTGACTCGAATTTGGCTGAGGTCGGCACCTTTACATCGCAATCGGGATCATGCTCTGTTTTCACCCGCGGAGGAGCTGTCTCCATCACGAGCGTCGTTACGGATACGTCCGCCATCACAGGGGCCAATCTAACCGCATGGGTGCGCAAAGGCGATGATAGCTTCAGCGAAGATCCTGATTCTGCTGCAGAAAACCTTGTTCTGGAGTATGCCGATACATTTGGGAATTTCATTGTATTGCAAACCTTCAGCGCGGTCACCATTGCCGATGGAGATGTGACGCTGGTCAATGCTGCGCTGCCGTTTGGCGCGCTACATAGTAATTTTCAACTCAGATTCAGACAGCTTGGCGGGTCTGGTGGGCCGCCCGCGAATGGTGGGACTGGTTTTGATTTTTGGCATATTGATGATGTTGTGCTGACTGAAACTGGCGTTGCACCACCACCACCGCCCCCCTCAACGCTGACGGCCAATTCATGTGATGACTTTGAAAATGGGCTCGCCAATTGGATTATTAGTGACCCGGCACTATCAGATATTAGCAGCGCAACGTTCGGATCACCGAGTAATTCCCTCTTCCTCAGTGGCGGTGCGGTCACCGCAACGTCTGTGGGCGTGTCGGCACCTGCGCTGGAACAGGTCACTATATTTATCCAGCGCGGTGATGATGCTTTCAGTGAAAACCCGGATCCCGGAGATGATCTGATCGTTGAATTTCTCGACAATACAGGGACATTTGTTCAACTCGCTGTTTTTGATGGTGGCGGCACACCAGGAGAAATCATTACACCAACATTTACAGTGCCAGCGTCTGCCCGACATGCGAATTTTCAATTGCGGTTTAACTATCCAGCCGGCAGTGGGCCGCCATTTGATTTTTGGCATATTGATGATGTTTGCCTGATCAGCAGCACGCCAGATTTAACCGTCGTCAAAACAGTTGAAATTGAACCTGATCCTGTGACCGGCAGTCCATCATTTTCCGTGCCGGGAGCGTTTGCGCGCTATACAATTGAAGTTACCAATAATGGGGCTGGGGTCGTTGATGCTGGTTCCCTGGGCTTATCTGACGCCATCGATGAAAACACGGTTCTCTTCACAGGCGACCTTGATGGCAGCGGTGGCCCGTTTATCTTTGTGGATGGAACCGGCGCTGCGGCAAGCGGTGTGACCCTGAATTTTGGTGGCCTTGGCGATACCGGTGATGGGGTTGTCTTTGCAAATTCTGCTGGAACAGAAATTATACCAAGCACTGATTTTGATGTAGCAGTTGCGCGCTTCACACTCAATTTTGATGGTATGATGCTGTCTGCCGCGAGCGGAACCCCAACGACGTTTTCAGTACAATATCGTGTGCGACTTGAATAACTAAAAGCCAAGTGGGCGGGGCAGATCGGGGCTGGAAATACCGATAACTTTAAAGCGCGCGCCCATTTGGTCTGGCCCGACGAGTTTTTGTGCGCCTTCAAAGAGGGCTTCTGCTTTTTCGGGACGGGCTTTGATCAGCGCGTTAAGGCGCGCTTGTAGGCCGAGCGCGCCGAGGAATGCGCTTTGTGTGATTGGACCAGATACAGAGAGCCCGGCACGTGTGGCAAGTTTGGCAAGACGGGCAAAATCCACATCGACAGTTAAATCAGCTTCTCCGGGGCAGGCCAGCGGGTGAACCTGTTTGCCATCTTTATAAGCGCGCAGCGTATCGCCGGGCGCGCCCTTGTCGGGGCCATAATCAATAAAGAGGGCATGGAAGCGATCCCCTTTTTCGTGGCGCGAAAGAAGAGTAGCGACGAGGCCATCAAGACCGGGCTGTAGCTCTGCCTCAGCGCTTAGGTCAAGAGCGGGGAGATTAGCGGCCGCCTCTGCTCTCATATCTGAGCGGTCAACGCCAAAGGCAAGCGCGCCTGTCTCATCAAGGCCGACAATGCGCTCGCGCCATGTCTCCCCCTCACGTACAAATTGGCGGGCGGGCAGACAGTCGAGAAACTCATTGGCGATAATGAGGGTAACATGCGTGTTGACATGTTCGAGCTTGTCTTTGAAGTCTGGAACATATTTTTCCAGCTTTGCGTCCTGTATTTTGCGTAATGCAGGGCTGGCTTCGATAAGTTCAAGAAAAAGGCCGTTTGCAAAATTAGAATCCGTGGCGGCATGGGCGGCGCGCATGGCGTCAGCCATCAGTGTGCCGCGCCCGGGGCCCATCTCGACGATGTTAAAAGTTGAGGGTGACCCCAGCGCTTTCCATTCATTGGCGAGCCAGAGGCCGATCAACTCGCCAAACATCTGGCTGGTTTCAGGCGCGGTGATGAAGTCTGTGCCAAGGCCGGCCCCATTGGCGTAATAACCGTCTTTTGGGTCATGCAGGCAGGTCTGCATATAGGCCGATACCGGAATTGGGCCGTCCATACGGATTTGTTTGATCAGGCGCTCTTTTAGCGACATAGGTCAGTCCGGCGCGCTGAGGGGTTTTTGCTTTGTCGCATTCCAGATCAGCCATGCCCCCGCAACCCAGATTGGGAAAGATAGCAGCATCCCCATGGTTATTTCACCCGGAAGAAACCCGATATGCGCATCAGGCTCGCGGAAATTCTCTGCAAAGGAACGACCGAGTCCATACATGATGAAAAAGAGTCCTGTGGCCAACCCTGGGCGCTTTAGAATTTTAAAGCGCCAAGCCAGGAACGCCAGCAGAAGGGCAGGAATGAGTCCCTCTAACACACCTTCATAGATCTGACTTGGGTGCCGCGGAACCTCTGTGCCTAGATAGACCCAGGTTTTCTCCACCACATCATAAGACACTGGCGGGCCATAATTGTTTGGCGTGTACCCTTCAGGAAAAATCATTCCCAGCCGGCTCGTTGTTGGGCGTCCGTATAGTTCAGCGTTAAAGAAATTACCGAACACTCTGACTGAAAAGACAACAATGGGCGCCAGCATCGCCCAAATATCTGCAAATGACCAAAGCGGAATCTTTCGTTTTCGCGCGACTAGAAAAATCGAAAGGCACACACCTATAAAGCCGCCATGGAAGGAAAGACCGCCTTCCCATATTCGCAACATGCTCATCAAACTGAGATCGCCCGTTGGTTCTTTTCCAAACAATAAAGGCGGCAAGATCGTATAAAACAGAATATAGCCAATGCGCCCGCCCAGAATACCGCCCAGAAAGGCCCAGGTGAGGGCCTCTTCCATGTCATCCTTGCTAATAGGGCTAGGCACGCCCCCATAAAGTTTTGGCCGCGCTATGACCTTATTGGAATAATACCAGGCTACGGCCACACCCAGAAGATAGGACAAAGCGTACCATCTTATCGGTAGCGGCCCGATCACGAAGATTCCTAAATCAATCTTAGGAATAACAAAGGCAAATGGGCTAAACCCCGGAAAGTCGAGTGCGGCAAAGTATTCCAAGATATTGTCCCTTATCGGCGGCGTCACCATCTGGTATGGCAACTGCATGAGATTTGAAATGAAGGATTACTCTTATGGCCGGTCAAAATCCACTCCTAGATGACATTGCAGGCTTGATGACAGGGGCAATGGGCGCAGCGCGTTCTGCCGGGGAAGAGGCAAAAACCATGATGCAAAGCCAGGCTGCACGCCTGATTGCTGATATGGATTTAGCCAGCCGCGAAGAAATCGAATCTTACAAAATACTTTTGCAAAGCGCGGTTGAACGCATCGAAGCACTCGAAGCAGAGGTGGCAACCCTAAAGGGTGAATGAATTCTTATCGCTTCAGTCTTGTTCCTTCAGTCGGTTCGGTTCTATGGTGGTCGAATAAATAATTGCAGGGCTGAACGATATGCTAAATTACTTAATTGGAATAATCCTAACGCTTCTCTTCCTAGCGGTCATTGCCGTTATTGCTCTTCAAGGCAAAACAAGTTGGAGTGTTGGCGAGGTCAGTCGCACACCTGATAACCGATTTGAAAATCTGCCTGATTATAGTTTTACCCCGCATTATGCTGAAACACTCGGCTATCGCATCCACTATCTCGATGAGGGGCCGCGCGAGGGGAAAGTTGTCCTGCTTTTACACGGCCAGCCGTCTTGGAGCTATTTATACCGCCATATGATCCCGCTTTTATCCTCGGCAGGGTATCGCGTGATTGCGCCTGACCTTGTGGGCTTTGGTAAATCGGATAAGCCATTGAAGGTCTCAGATTATTCCTATCAAATGCATCTGGATGTGATGACGGCTTTCGTCAAAAATCTCGGCATAAAGGATGTCACCTTGTTTGCGCAGGATTGGGGCGGGCTGCTTGGATTACGCATGGTACCCGAAGCGCCCGACACTTATGCCAGGGTGATGATTTCAAACACAGGCCTACCCGCTGCAAAGGGGATCGCCGGATGGCTAGCTTACCCCTTGTTCCGCTTTGCCGTTTGGCGCGAAGGGAAAGTTGAGACAATGGGCATAGGCGGAGACGGATTTACATTCACAAAATGGGTTGCATTTTCGCGGACTACGAGCAATTTCGATATGGCTGGCCTTTTCCAAACAGCGACACACCGCGAACTGTCTGAGGCTGAACTGGCCGGGTATCAAGCACCTTTCGCTGATGAGACACATCTTGCTGGTGCGCGGGCCTTTCCCTACCTCGTGCCAAGTCAGATGCGGCAGAACCAGCGCGCGATGGATGAATTTTGGGCGAAATGGGATAAGCCTTTCCTAACAGCTTTTGGTGATAAGGATCCTGTCACAGCAGGAGGAGAAAAAGTCTGGCAGAGGACTGTGCCTGGCGCTAAAAACCAGAAACATGTCACCGTAAATGATGGCGCACATTTTATTCAGGATGATAAGCCCGAAGAGCTTGTCCGTTTGCTGATCGCATTTATCGAGCAGAATTAGCTTTTACCTATTACGTGCTTGTAAAAGTAATATGACAACCAGCCAAAACATTACCCTGCGCGCAACGCGAGCATAGTTTATAAGCCAATCTGATGACTTTCATCCCGGCAAAATACGTGGGGGCGGTTCTTCTGGCGCGCTAAGTATAGACACCATATCGCCAAGTGCAACAGGCCCGCCCTCAAGCACGCGGCACGTCACACCGCCGCGCCAGTCTTTTGCCAGGGCTTTTAATAGGCCAGGATAGGCTTCATCCATGCGGCGACAAGGGTAAGTTTGCCCAGTCACCTCAAGTTTGACATCTCCGACCGCAAGTATCGCAGTTTTCACGCGCGGTAATCTGAGGCCACGTACGCACATATTTGCCCGGCGGACTGTCCAGGGAAGGTCTGCAGCATCAGATGGAAGGCTTTGTAATGCTGCCTGCCAGTCTTCTTCAGCCATAACTGTTATTTGCCGTGTTGGGTGTTTTGCGCCTTTAAAGTCACCATGCAGGCCGATTGAAACACCGATGATGCCGTTTGAGCATATCTCCATAGGTGCGCGGCGAGTGTTGCGTCTTGCAAGGCCTGTTAAAATTGCTGTCATGCGTTTCATAATAGCACAATATGATGGCAATTTTTTTAACAAGGCGTGAAAAAAGCTTGCGCCATAAGATATGTTAGCGCTAGATATGAGCATAATTATCTAATTTATGTAACGTGTGGGGTTAATTTTGCCAAATCAGTTAGATCAAGTCGATGCAAAGATTTTAGGGCTTATCCAGGAGGATGCAGGTCTGTCCGTTGCTGATATTGCCGAAAAAGTCGGCTTATCTTCATCACCGTGCTGGCGCCGTATCAAGCGTTTGGAAGAGCAGGGCTTTATAGATAAACGGGTCACCCTGCTTGATCGTAAGCAACTTGGTCTCGATTTCGAGGTCGTAGCGAGTGTGAAGCTTGGTTTGCCCAACCGTGATAACCTCAATGCTTTTGAAGATATGGTGCAAGACTGGTCTGAGGTTACAGAATGTATGACTGTAACTGGCGCTGTAGATTATGTCATCCACGTCGTCACAACAGATATGCATGCCTATGACGATTTCCTGCGCGATAAACTTCTCGGTTCATCCTTGGTGTCGGATGTACAGTCCCGTATCGTTGTGCGCGTCGCCAAGCGGTCTACCAGCTTGCCGTTGAATTTGCTTAATGTAACCCCGTCTACTGACTAATAAAGCCCCTAAGGTAAAACTTCGAACTGATCATAATCAGCCAGGCGGAAGTCTTTAAAGAAGCTCTCTTGCTCAGTGTCAAACCGGCGCATGCCAGACCATAACGCCTCGCTATAATTCAGATCAGCGCTATTTTCTGGCCCTGTTTCCACGCCAACCAGAATCAAGCGCCTCTGGGAGCTGGTGGCTTCAGGGCAGACTTGTCGTCCGGGGCAAGGTGAGGTTTCAGCATGTTCGCCAAGGCTGGCACCTAAAAGCTGGGGTGTGTTGCCCGTACATGCGCCTAGTTGTTTGGATAATTCTGAAACAAGCCGGTTTGCTCTTTGTCTGGCAAGTTTATGGTTTAAATCCTGAGGTCCTTCAAAAGACGACGTGCCAATTGCCAATATGCTTTCTGCTGAGCAAAAGCGCGTCTGAAAATCACCGCCCGAAAACAGCCCATCTAGTTCGACACTGCCATCAGGGCCAACCAATTGATTGCCGTCTCCAAACAGCCATGAATAATCTTGGCTTAGGATATAGATACGCAGCTTGGCCTCATTTCCCTTCGTATCAACCCCCACAAATGCCTCTGATTCGAGCCAACGATTATCATCGAAACGTTGCAATGTTCCTTCTGCAACGGCTTCTTCGTCGCTAATGGGAATACGGTCAAGGATCTGAGCAGGAGGTAGCGGCGGGAGCGCCGGATGCGAGGCATCAACAGTTTCCACGGGCGCAGCTGGCTTTTCCTGGTTCATCCAAAACCACACACCAACGCCAGCAAAGCCCACCAGCAAAAGAAATATGATCAAGATACTCGCGCCGCGTCCATCGCGGTCAGTATGATAATTCGACATTCTATACATCCCTGACTGATCGACAAAATAGCACTCAATTCAGGAGTTTCCAATCTTATTCGCAGGATTTGTGCTGGCCTGTCATCTCAGATCAACAAGCATGAGGCCTAACCTAACGAGCTATTCAGATAAGGTTCAGATGCGATGGTGTTTACATCATTACAGAAACATTAGTTTCTAGTCTGAGCACATTGAAGGGGAATGTTGCTCTTCTGGCGGTCTCTCTGCAAAAGAGAGACCGCCGATTTAAAAAGTGCTGCAGATTGCGTCTTGTGTGCGCAAGCCCAATCTACCCGCGCACATTTCATGTATCAGTATGCATCTACATACGTCACATGCCCGTTGGATCGAGCGAGGATCTGGTGTTGGCCACCTGGCCAGCTAATCGTTTCGAGGGCAGGTTCCAATATATTTGGCTCACCTGTCAGAAGCGTTTCTGGCTCAAACCTAACCCAGGCAAGTGGTGCTTTTGATGTCGCTTTTGCGCCGGCCTGCTCCATCAATGCTTTTATTCGGTCGCGCTCATCCTTAGGGGGGTATTGCAGGAAGATGGAGTGATAGACCACTGGCAGGCCTTGATGGGGGCGGGTGGCGAGTTTGGCTTCTAGCCAGTCTGAGGCGCTAGACTTGTCCGGTAGGGTGCCTTCGGCCAATGCAATGTCAATGGCACCATCGAGGCGAGCCATGCGGCCGGGCACATCAGTCCAGCAATAAGAACGCAGACGCAGGCGTTCAGCTTCATCAGCCAAGTTTAAAGGGTTGATATCGCAGCCAGCCCGGCTGGCGATGCTTAAAGGTGCATGCGTTGGCGGTGCGGGGCCGGTCCATGGCGTAGAAAGTGTCACAGCTGAACGGGGTCCCCAGCTCCAGCCCTCAAGTTCATAACGGAACTTATCCCAGTGCATATTTAGCCCCGCGCTTGCGCCAAGCTCAAGCATATGGATGTCCATTTCAAATTGATCAGCAAGGTGTAAAAAGCCTGCAAGAAGTAAAATGGAGCGCCGCGCTTCATTTGTTTGGGGGGCGTGTTTTAGATAAGTTCTTACCCATTGTTGCTCGCGTGCCAGAAACGCCCGCGCAACGGGCCAGAGCGTGTCCATATTCAACTGACCTTTATGAGCGGCGGCGTAAGCGGCGGCTAAATCAACCTCATGTCCCATCAACGCCGCGCCATGTAGGGCGCCTGTCATGCGCAGCGCAACAGCGTCGGCTATGGGGGATGTCGGCCAGTTTGACAGGAGTTCATAAACCGGGCCGCGCGCGATATAATCACTTGCCATATGATCAACCAGTCCGGCCGTTAACGGCGAGTCTAATTGCCGGCAGGCCTCTGCCTGAAGTTTGAAATAGTCGATCAGCGTTCTGTCATGCTCAGCTTGTCTATTAGGCATCTCGGCTCCTTATGTTGCGATGCAGCATTATACACAAGGATGCCAGACCTGAAAAATTTCGCTCGCTATTGAACAAAACACGGTTTTACAGCGACTATCAGGCAAATAAGCAAATCTTCGCCTCTTTCGCGCTATAGCACTGCAGACCGAGTGATGGACCAATTGCTGGTTTTGCATGTCCTTTCAGGCGATCAGCGCGCCGTTGATCGGCTAGGTGTACGCTGGCAAGGCCGCCTGATGCGGGTCGCGCGGTATATTACAGGCGATGAAGAGCTTGCAGAGATGGCCGCGCAGGAGGCTTGGGTTGGCATATGTCGTAATTGGAGGCGGCTGAACGACCCGGATAAATTTTCGCCTTGGGCGTTCGGGATTTTACGCCGCAAATGCTTCGATGTAGCACGTCAAGCCATACGCCGCAGCGTACGCACGGCTCCGTTGGACGGGGCACCCGATCCGGGTGTTCCGGCGCGCGGGGAAATGCAGATCGAGCTTAGCCAGGCTTTTGACATGCTTTCACCGGCCCACCGCACGGTGGCCATTCTTTACTTTGGCGAGGAATTGACCCTTGCCGAGATCGCTGCAGTGCTGGATCGCCCCTTGGGCACCGTCCAGTCCCGCATTTTTCACGCCCGCAAACACTTAAAAGCGGCTTTATCAGGAGAAGAGATATGAGCAAACTTGATGACGAACTGCGCGCCCGCCTTAGCGCGGCAGATGAGGAATTCCTCGCCGATCTGGAAAATGGAGATGGGTTTTTCACCCAACTCTTTACAACCTTAAAGGGGCCGCAAGGCTGGATTGGTATTATGATACTGGTGGTGGCCTTCACGTTGGTGGCTCTGTCGGCTTGGTTTGTCTGGGAGGCTTTTCAGGCCGAGAATGTCAAACATACCGTTCTCTGGATGGGGGGAGGGATTGGAGGCCTCATAGGACAAGGCATTTTGCGTCTGTTTCTTACCAGCCGCATGCATATGCTGGCCATGATGCGGGAGTTAAAGCGGATTGAGTTACGCCTGATCAAACTAGATGAGCGTCTGAATTAATTGAAGATTCTGCCTCTATAGGCAAAATTATATCGATTTTCAATAAAAAAAATTGCTCGAAATATATTGAAAAACGATAATTTCGATCTTAACTGTTAATTATGGAGGGCAGGCAATAACGACTTCGCTCTCTTTAAAAAACAGAACTTAAAGCAGAACGAAGGACTAAAACCATGACACCGCACATCCAGCAAGCAGAGACGGCTAAGCTTCATGTGGCACCGCAAGTCGCCGACTTTGCGGGCCTGGAGACCACATCACCAAACCTAAATAGCATCAGCTTTGCCAATGATAATGCAGCGCCCCGGCCAAAGATTCTCGATAAACGCCGCCGTCGGCGCGCCAGGCTGTGGGCGCGGTAAGCGACCTCTCTCCTGAAACACGAAACGGGATCAGCGAAAGCTGGTC
>CAYUFN010000033.1:0-23805 GCA_964443965.1 uncultured Hyphomonas sp.
GGTGTGGAGAGTGCCACAGAGCGGCATGTGGTTGCGCGGAAATTCCGCACGGCGATGCTCAAACGTGCCCGGCAATTCCATACGGCGCTCGATATACCGGCCAAGCCGCCTGAGCCGCTGGATATTTTTCTGGTTGCAGGTGATACGGAAAAAACGATTGATGAGGTCTCTGTTGACCGCGAAACAGGGAAGGTAAGGGTCAAGACCTTTGCGCCGGGGGATGGGACGGTGACCCGTTACTCAGCCTTGATGGACGAGCGGACGGGCGCAGATTGGCAACCTGTTCTGGATTCCCCTATTGATTGGGCAGGTGTAAACTTTATTGCGGCTGATCATATTGGCCTAACATCTGATCGTGCGTTTACGAATAATATGCTGTTCTTGTTGCTAGAGGATGATCGGGGTTAGCTGATGTTGGCAAATGGCTCGTCCGGTGGCCGGTTCCAGCTGATTTGTTGCCACTGGCTTTCTTCAAGAATCATTTGACAGACATGTCCTGTTTGGACCTTTAGCTTATCAGGCGGGTTAACCGCAGCGTTTGCAAAGAAGCGCAAAATGCCATTGCTGGTGAAGAGGATGGCTGTCTGTGTCTTGTGATCTGCGCCTAGCTTTTTTAGCAAAGAAAAGACATTCTCCTTTATGGCTTTGCATGAAGGCGTCCACCCTGGGGTGTTTGGCCACTGGGCGGCTTTGTCCCATGCGTCTAACTCGGTTTTGCCACCTAGTGCATGGATGTCTTCTGTTGAGCAACCTTCCCATGCGCCATAATCAATCTCGCACAATGCATTTTCGATCTCGATGTCGCTGGAAAAGCCGATGAGTTTTGCAATGATCTGGCTATGTTGACGTGTGCGGATGAGAGGACCAGCCAGAATGCGGTCAGGTTTGACGGTTGCTGCGGCGAGGGTCTGGCCGAGCTGCTCTGCTTGCGCGCGCCCTGTTGCCACAAGCGGTAGATCCGTGCGCGCGCCCGCCCAGACCACTTTATCACCGGGTGCGAATGTATTGCCGTGGCGTACAAGGATTAAGCAGGTCATGCCATCGGTTCGCCTTCGCTAGCCAGAATTGCCTCAACGCGGGCAACATCTTCGAGCGCATCAACAGAGGCGTGTGAGCGACCGCGATAATCAACAATGGTGACCTTGATAGAATAGCCGTTTTCCAGAGCGCGCAATTGTTCGAGTTTTTCAGCGCGCTCCAGCGGACTTTCAGGCAGAGCGCAGAGGCTTTTGAGAACATCGAGGCGGTAGGCATAAAGCCCAACATGGCGAAACACTTCTTCGCGTGCGTTGCGGGAAAAGGGCAAAATGCTCTTGGAGAAATACAGGGCTTCATTTTTATGATTCATGACCACGGTTGTGCCCGTTTGCGGTGTAATCTCTTTTTCCCGCAGAAAATAATCAAGCTTGTCTCCGGTCAAGCGTGTTGCAGGGGTACAAATATCCGCGTTTTGATTTCCCTTTTCCATTTCATCAACCATGGCTTGTATCACCCAAGGCGGGGTGAGCGGTGCATCACCTTGCAGATTTATTACCACATCGGGGGAGAGCCCTTGTGCATTGACCGCGGCGAGGGCGCGTTCTGTTCCGTTCTTGCAAGTCTGTGGTGTCATGACGGCTTGGCCGCCAAAGCTTTCTACTTCTTCTGCGATGCGGGCATCATCTGTTGCGACCAGTATGGCGGACACCCCTGTGACCTGCATGGCTAGCTGCCAAACGCGCTCGACCATTGTTTTGCCTGCAATCTCGATCAGCGGCTTGCCGGGCAGACGTGTGGAGCCATAACGGGCCGGAATGATGATAACGGTGTCGGTCATGGGTGAGACGATCCTGTGAAGTGTTTGGACGCCTTTACAACACAAGGCAGGGGCACGCGACAAGTTGTGAGGCTCAGGCGCGCCGTCAATAAGACTGATAGGTAAGCCTCGCTCTGCCCGTCTGCGTGTGGCAAAAGCCTGTTTGTCAAGCCGATTGACTTTGAGGATTCCGCGTTACAGCCTTGCGTGCGCTGAACAGAATAAAAATGCTGCTTACAAAGCAAGCTGCAACAAATGCGATTGAACCTATCGGTGTTTCTCGTGCTGTGAGGCCGCCATCTGCCGCGAAATATTCCGGCATGGCGTAAAGCCACAACCCGGCAAAAACAAGCAGATAAAGCATGAAGAATGAGCGGCTGAATTTAAAAGCGGCCATGGTTTCTGCGGCCCTATCGGCATCGGCTGGCGCGGCGTTTCGTTTGGTGAACTGCCAGATACTAATAGCTGTAACAAAGACGATAATACCCCAATATGAGGCAACCATAATGTCTGGGTCTGGCGTATCTGTTAACAGCGCATAGTAGGCAGGCGGATGAAACAATGGAATGCAAAGCGGCGTCAAAATCCCAACAACCAGTGTCAAAACGGCCAGGATCAAACCATCTCTCATGCGCCATGGTTTTGCGGCTGCTTGCCTGTGACGCACAAAAGGCCTGATTATGAGACCGATCAAAACGAATAGCGCTAATGGGGCGCTCAGGCTATACCCAACGATGCTGCCATAGGGCACAGACGCCAACCCCAGCACCAGATATGGGTTTTCGCGGTCCCAGAGCCACCAACCAAATTGCGGGCCGAATTGGTCAAAAATCTGATAGAAAGAGAGGAAAACGAATGCCCCTGCAATCGCCCCAAATATAACCCCGCCGCGTTGGTCAAAAATACCGGCCTGTTTGACGATCAAATAGGTTGCATAATTGACCCCCGGATAGAGGGCGAGAATGTAGAGCGGCGTCATGTTGAAGAGCAGCCCAAGTGAGAATTCATTGTGTATAAAGAATACCTGATTGTTTGTTCGCCCGAATAGTTCGGGAAAATAAACAGGCACCTCAACAACAAAAAGAAACACGACACAGGCCCACCAAAGGCACATGCCTGTTGGGTCGCCGCGATGTTTTAACACCCGCCAGGCATGCCTAAAGCTCCAGAGCGCGCCGATAATCATCAGGATTTCAACCACGTTCATGGTCCAATGTCTCAAGGCAAGCGGATTATTAGCATAAAAAAGCTGCTCCATTGCAGCTTCATTCATTCCACCGAAATGCTCATTCGTGAGTTCGCGATAACGCTCATTATGTAGACTCATGTGAGGCTTCTCTTTCCGCTTTGATAAGACTGAACCGATCTGTATCTTTTGACGGTGCAGCCCATCTTGTCCACATAAAAATGTGAGATTTCTCTCATAATTAAGTCACCCCCCCCCCGGAGGGCGGGGCGGGTTCATTTTGTCCTAAAGCAGGCTTAAAACCCTAACCCACCTTTATCATCAGGGCTGATTCGGGGAGTTCTTCGGCAAAGCAGCGTTGATACATTTCGGCCACGAGCGGGCGCTCCAGCTCGTCGCATTTATTGAGGAAGGTCATCCGGAAAGCATGGCCGAGATTGCCGAAGATGGCGAAATTTTCTGCCCATGTGATGACTGTACGTGGGCTCATCACGGTAGAGATGTCGCCATTCATGAACGCATTCCGTGTGAGGTCGGCCAGGCGCACCATTTTGGACAATGTATCCTCATCAACGCCGGTTGCCTTGGTTTTTATGATTTCAACCTCGGCGTCATGCTCAAGATAGTTCAGTGTGGTCACGATGCTCCAACGGTCCATCTGGCCCTGATTGAGCTGTTGGGTGCCGTGATACATGCCAGTTGTATCGCCAAGGCCAACGGTATTGGTTGTCGCAAACAGGCGGAAGTAGGGGTTAGGTGTGATCACGCGGTTTTGGTCAAGCAGGGTAAGTTTTCCTGAAGCTTCCAGAATACGCTGGATGACGAACATAACATCCGGTCGACCGGCATCGTATTCGTCAAAGGTAATCGCCACCGGGCGCTGCAAGGCCCAAGGCAGGATACCTTCGCGAAACTCGGTAATCTGTTGGCCTTCTTTCAGGACTATGGCATCTTTACCGACCATGTCGATACGGGAGACATGGCTATCAAGGTTTACCCTGATCAGCGGCCAGTTCAGGCGCGCGGCGATTTGTTCGATGTGGGTAGATTTTCCGGTGCCATGATAGCCTTGAACCATAACGCGGCGATTGTGCTCAAAGCCAGCCAGCACGGCCATTGTTGTTTGTGGGTCGAAGCGATAGGCTGGATCAATCTCTGGCACATATTCCGTGCGCTCTTTGAAGCCGTGCACGACCATGTCTGTCTTGAGGCCGAAAACCTCTTTTACATTGATTTTTTCAGTTGGCTTCAGACCAGCCAACTGGTCGGTATCACTCATTACGGTCATGGGAAGGTTTCTCGTTTCACCTGTTTGATATGGCTTTTAGCACGATCACGCCCAGCGCCAAGCTTTCAGGCGCGGAAAAGGCGTCGCACCCTAAGTCTGTTAGCCGGTGAAGCTGCACCACTTACGGGTAAACCCAGACTAACACGGTTGTGAAGAGCTGTGTTTTGCTTATTTGCGCACAAATTGGGACACAGGCTCAGAATTTAGAATTTAAAATCAGGACAGCACAAAGGTGAGCTCTCCAAGCAGACAAGAAGGAATAAGCTGATGTTCATAAGAAAGACTTTTAAAATTGCGATGCTGGCGGCCGGATCGGCACTTATTATGGGTGCTCCGGCAGGCTTTGCAGATGAAACAAGCGGACTTGCGCAATTTAGTGCTGCTTCAGAAGTTAGCGCTTACCAGGTTGATTACAGCCCGATTGCCAAATTTACCAGTGCCTTCGCAACCAAAGAGCGCGGCCGGACAAAGATTGCTTATGCGGCGGTCGCCGATCAGGGCAAAGGGTTTATGCAAACCTATATGAGATATCTTTCAAATGTGCCTGTTTCAAAACTGACACGTGATGAGCAACTGGCATTCTGGCTGAATACACGCAACATGTTGGTTGTAAGTGCGATGGCGAATTCAAAATCGCGTCGCCGTATGTCTAGCCTGCGAGGCACACCTGCTGAACCAGGCGCAATGTGGACAGAAAAACTGATCACCGTTGAAGGAGTTGAGCTTTCGCTTCAGGATATAGAGAAAGACATTATCCTGGCTAACTTTTCAGACGATCCAAATGTCATCTTTGGCCTCTACCAAGGCACAAGTGCGAGCCCAACTTTCCCAGCCAAAGGCTTTTCATCTACAAATGTAAACGCTGAACTTGAAGCGATTGGCCGGGATTATCTGGACTCCAAGAACGGTGTAAAGATTCGCCGCTCCAAAGCTGAAGTTCCGGCAATTGTTGACTGGTATTCAGCTGATGTCTTCGCAGGAGACGAAACTGCGGCGCGCACACATGTTGCAAGTCTTTTGGATAGCGGTGAAGCGACAAAATTTAATGCGGCGACGCAACTTCAAGTGCGCAAGTTCAGCTATTCTTCCGATGAATACATTATTCGCCAGCAGACTACACCAAGAGGCGGCGGTAATGGCTTTAGTGGCGGCGGCGGCGGCTCCAGCTTTGGTGGCGGCGGTGGCGGTGGCTCCTAGTCGTAAAATCAGCTAAAAGGCATTTATGCCTTTGCTGAAGCTCTTTTCAAACACCCATAAAATATCTGACCGGTCAGGCTTATATAGTCTGGTCGGTCTTGGTGTTCTGGTGCTTAGCTTGAATGGTGCGATTGTTTATATTTCGGGCGAGTTTGAGTATGCCCGCTGGGACATTACCCCTTTTATTTGGCAGTATATTGCGCTGGCGAGTGGGCTGGGTGTTTTGCTACTTGTCTTTTTAGGCCTTGTCGGGCGCGTGCGGGCAACCCCCAAGGCATTAGCGGTCATTTTCATTGTTGGTTTAGCTGCGCGAGCAATGATGTTTGTTTCGACCCCTGTGTTGGAAGATGACTGGCACCGCTATCTTTGGGATGGGGCCAGCGTGGCCAACGGGATTGACCCATACAAGTTTGCGCCCGCGCAGGCGGCGCCTGTCAATCGTTTGGGCGAAGAGATTCCATGGTCGGATGATCCTGAACTGCTGCGGTTGCAAGAGTTGACTGAAGAAGACTTTACCGTTTTTTGGCGCGTCAACTATCCTTTTTTCAAAACGATATATCCCCCGATTGCGCAGGCAGGGTTTGGGTTGGCACATTTTATCTCTCCTTACAATCTAAATGGCTGGCGGACTGTTTTGTTGCTGGTCGATTTGATCAGTTTTGCCCTAATCGTCTGGGTGCTGGGGCTTTATGGGCGATCATATCTTTGGGCCGGACTTTACTGGTGGAATCCGGTTGTATTGCTGGAGGTTTTTAATGCAGGGCATATGGACACCCTGATTGTGCCTTTTCTGGTTGGGGCATTAGGCTTGGCGCGCTTAGGCAAATACGGATTTGCTGTGACAGCTTTGGCAGCGGCGGCGGCAGTGAAGCTGTGGCCGGCACTGCTTGCACCTATGTTGGTGCGCAAATACATGTTTGACTTCAAGCGCTTGATGCTGCTGGCGGGGCTCTTCTGTATAGTCGCACTGGTCTTGTTATGGCCGCAGCTGCGCTATGTGTTCTCTGACCCTGATCAGGGGCTTGTGGCGTATTCTGAAGCGTGGCGGCGGCACGCATTTTTATATTCAGTACTGGTTGAAGGCCCGTTTCGCTGGTTTGGAGATCCGGTTTCTACAGCACGGGGTTTTGTATTGCTTTGTGTTGCCGGTGGTGCCTTGTGGTTTGCGTATCGGAGTCCGTATCAAGGTAGGCTGGCTGAAGAAGAGCGCATGAGTGCTGGTTTTCTCGCCGTGACAGCGCTTTTGCTCTTTTTGTCTCCGACGGGATATCCCTGGTATCAGGTCTGGTTGGCGGGGCTTATTCCCTTTGCACCGCGTCTTGGCTATGTCGTGCTCACGATAATGGCACCGATTTATTACATTCGTTTTATTCTCGGTGATCAAGATCCGGTGTATCAATGGATATGGGTGCCTTTGGCCTTTGGTGTACCATTGTTGCTGTTATTGGTGCCCCGATCAATTTATCGGAGAGACGTGACATGAACATGCAGATAAAACCAAGCATTGTTGTGATCATACCTGCGCTTAATGAAGAGCAGGCGATTGGGGGTGTGGTCTCTCGCATTCCGGATTTTGTGGACCGTATTATTGTGGCCGATAATGGCTCCTCAGATCGAACGGCTTTGCGCGCGCAGGCGGCTGGTGCTGAAGTCGTGTCTGTACCGGTTGCTGGCTATGGCCGGGCGTGTCTGGCCGGTGTCGCTGCAGCAGGCGCAGCTGATATCCTTGTCTTTCTTGATGGAGACGGCTCAGATGTACCCGAAGAGATGGATTTGCTATTGGCACCCATCTTGTCTGGCGACGTTGATATGGTGATCGGCTCGCGCGCAATGGGCGTGGCTGAAACTGGCTCTTTGACGATCACACAGCGCTTTGGCAATCGTCTGGCTTGTGTTTTGATGAAACTATTCTGGGGTGGGCATTATACAGACCTTGGACCATTTCGTGCTATTCGGCGCAGTGCTTATGAACGCCTCGCCATGACCGCGCCAACGTTCGGCTGGACGGTCGAAATGCAGGTGCGCGCGCTCAAGCAAAAGCTGGCCGTGGCGGATGTGCCTGTGAGCTATAAAAACCGTATCGGCGTTTCGAAGATTTCGGGTACTGTTCGCGGTGTGATTATGGCGGGCGCTTATATTCTGGGCACAATTTTCGCTGAGAAGCTGGGGCGTGGTCCTAAGCCGGCGCTGGAGCGGCGTCTGCCGAAACAGACATTCGAACTGCCGGGCATTCGCGATGCTTCAACGCAATTGAAACGTGTTACCTAGCCATTTCTGCAAGAGCACCGTTTTTTCCCTTAAGACATTTGCAGCCTCTTGAGGGGTGCATCGACGAAACTGTATCCGGTCGCCGGGGCGGATTTGGCCAAGCATGTGGCGGTCTGCACGGATTACCTGGGCAATGCGTGGATAACCGCCGGTTGTTTGCGCGTCAGCCATGAGCAGAAAAGGCATGCCATCAGGTGGGCATTGCACTGTGCCGGGGAAGACGGCTGCGCTCGCCAGACGTCCACCTGAGTTTAATTTGAGGATGTGGCCATCGAGCGCCGCGCCCATACGGTTAGTACGCCTAGAAAGTCTATAAGTCTGATTATAAAACTCAGCTACGCTTCCTGAGACGAGATGCATGTCCGGACCCGGCACTGCCCGCAGCATCCAGCTATGACCGATATGTGGGCGTAAGTCTGGTGGTGTTCGCGTTTCTTGAGTCGGTGCTGCGATTGATTGTTGTGGAAAGCCTATTGAAATCAGGTCTTCGCGTCGAAGTGCGCGGCCTTGGTGTCCGCCAAGCCCTGCAGGAAGGTAAGTGGAATCTGATCCCAGCCAGTTAGCTCCACGCATGCCACCGGCAACCGCCATATAAATGCGCGCGCCTTTAGTTAAAGTATTGATGTTTAGGTAATCACCGGACTGGACGTTGATGCGTCTGTGCGCCAGTTCTTGCTGCTTATTTACAGTGATGTCAGCGGTTCCGCCCGTTAAGGCTATCGTGCCTTTCTGCGTAAAGCGGAAACTGGCTGCGGACAAGGTGACCTCAAGCCCCGTGGCCTGCAGATCATTGCCGACGAGACGATTGGCCAGAGCGAGGGAAAGCGTGTCTGCCGCGCCGCTTGCGGGCACACCTTTATGCCGCCATCCAGTGCGGGGACCGGCCTGAATCGTGGTCTGTAGCCCCGGATTGATGACCTCTATTGCCATTATTGGACCCAGGTCTCGAATTCAGCGCCGGAAATTGGCTGAAACTGTACATTATGGCCAGCCTCCAGGCTAAAAGGATCTGTGCGCGTCTTATCAAATAAGGCCATCGGCGTGCGTCCGATAATTGGCCAGCCCCCCGGGCCGGGCAGGGCGTAAAGACCGCACAGGCCACCGGCTAAGCCAACGGCACCTGCAGGCAAGTGGGCGCGCGGTGTTTCCAAACGAGGGACGTTCAGCTCAGGCGCGCCGCCTTCAAGATAGGCAAAGCCGGGTGTGAAGCCGATCATATCGACGCTATACTCAGCGCCGGTATGATGTGCGATAATCTCTTCTGGCGTCAGGCCTGTCTGTACTGAAACATAAGTCATATCGGGCGCATATTTGGCGTCGTAACAGACGGGTATAACCCATGTGCGTGCGGTGTTGGCAGAGGGTATGACCGGCGCCGCGAGGGCAACTTCAAGCTGTTTATATGCGGCATCCGGCGATAGTATGAGCGGGTCATACTGAACGGTGAGCCCTTCGGTGCCAGGTACCACTTCGCACCATAACCGACTGCCGCGCAAAGTGCGGGTTAGGGCATTGCGGCGCTTTTTAGCTGTAATGGTCAGACCGAGCGTATCATCACTGAGGTGAAAAACCGTTTCAACCGTGTCCATCTGGGCCTCCAGCTGGTTTCAAAACAACCCCTTCAGCCTCCAGCGCCTGTTTCACGATATGGGCTGTTTGTACCGCATCCGGACTGTCTCCATGCAGGCATAGTGTCTGTACGGACAGATCAAGTGTTTTGCCATTGTTGGCAATAACCTGTTTGTGCAGAACGATATTTCGCGCTTGGCTTAGGCGCGCTTCGGTCTCATGCAGGACGGCACCAGGTAAGCTACGCGGCATCAGTGTTTTGTCCGGAAGGTAAGTCCGGTCCATGAACCCTTCTGCGTGAAACGACAATCCGGCTGCTTTGGCCGCTTTTTCGGTTTCCTGCCCGGGCGGGCCGATCAAAGCTAGCTTGGTCCCGAAGCAAGACTTAACTGAGTTGATCAGTGTGATTGCAATGACTTTGGCTTTTGCTGCATCATTATAAAGCGCGCCATGTGGTTTCACATGGGAGATGGGCACACCAACATGCTTGGCGATGGCATATAGCTTTTGCATTTGCGCGGTCAGGGCCTCATGCAAATCTTTAGGGCTGATCTCCATGCTATGGCGGCCAAAATTTTTTCGATCCGGGTAAGACGGGTGGGCGCCGACAAAGACGCCATGCTTTTGCGCTGCGCGCAGGGTGACTTCCATAATCTCGTCATCACCGGCATGACCGCCACAAGCAATGGCACAACTGGTGACGGCCGCCAGAATGGCCGCGTCTGAGGCGCGCCCGTCTGCGCCGGGTAATTCACCGAGGTCGGCGTTGAGATCAATGCAGAGAGTCATGGCCAAACCCCAAAGACCCGCAAAATGTATCTGGCCCCCAAAAGGAAAGTGATCGCTACCACAGCGCCGCCAAGCAAGTTCGCGCGGGCACTGTTGACATGCGCGCCAAGCAAAGCGCGATTGTTCATCGCAAGTAAGAGAAAAACAGCGATAATTGGCAGCAGCAGCCCATTGGCGACCTGCGCGATGGTGATCAGCTCAGTTGGCCTAAGGCCCATAAGGGAGACGCCAAGCCCTATGCCCAGAATGGTGAGCGCGACGACGCGAAACATGAGAGGTCTTCGCTGGCCGCCAAGCCCTGGGACAATTTCAGTCACCGCATAAGCGGTTGCCATCGGCGCGGTGATTGAGGAGGTTAAACCTGCTGCAAAAAGGCCAAGACCAATCAGAATTTGTGCGCTTGATCCGGCGATAGGTTCCAGCGCGATAGCCATGTCTGCTGCATTGGTGACGGGTATCGTGTTGATGAACAGGGTGGATCCCGCCGTGGCCAGAATGCAGATGGAAATCAGCCCGCCAAGGCCGATCGATAGGGTTGTATCGCTGGTCACGGCGGCCAAATCATCCGCGCCACCTTGCCAGCGGTCGCGCGCGGCGGCGGCATGGAGAAAAAGATTATAGGGAACGATTGTGGTGCCGATGATCGCAATCGTGGTGAAGAGACCTTTGTCAGGAATGCGTGGGATTAACCCAGTGAAAAGCGCGTTGATATCTGGCTGAACGAGGATGAAGCTTGCCGCAAATGCAAGGCTCATAATAATGACGAGAGCGATCAAAATGCGCTCGAGCGCTTTATATTTACCATAAAGCAGGGCGGTCCCGGCAATGGCAGCAACGACCAGAATATGACCTTTACTGGCTGTGCCCGCTTCTCCTGCAAAGAGCGCATCAAGGCCCAAAGCACCGCCAGCAATATTGCCTGATTCATAAGCTGCATTGCCGATGGCGAGGGCAGCGAGTACGAGCCCGGCCGCGCTCCATTTGAGGAGCAGGTTATCGGTACCCGAAACCATCGCTTCACCAAGGCCAATGCGGCCTACCACGCCAAGACGTGCAGCCATGCTTTGCAAGATAATGGTTGCAAGTGTCGCAAACACCAGCGCCCAGACCAACGTGAAGCCGAAACTTGCCCCTGCAATTGTGCAGGCGGTCACCGTGCCCGGACCGATAAAGGCGGCAGCTACCAGTGCGCCCGGACCAATGGTAAGTTTCATGTGGAATGTCTCCAAAACAATGCAGGAGACGAGCTTAATCTGTTTTTAGACGCGTGCAAATATGGGCATTTAGCATCTTGTCTATCCTGCTAGCTTATCGGGATCATCAAACACATCAAAATGTAGTACGCGTTTGTCCCACCGTTTGAGGATGGCTTTGGCGGCGATAGGCATGTTGGCTCGGGTGAGGTCGTCACCGACAAAAGCTTTGACATCTTCAAGCGAGGAAAACCAGATCAGTGTCATATGTTCAATCTCAGGGGTGCCATCCTCGCCAATCGTTTCGCGTTTGAGCGCCTGATGCATGAGAAGACCTGGAATGTCCTTGGCGCGAATGCCGGGCATTATTTCGCCTTTAAGGAGGGCTTGGTAGGGGGCGGCATTTTCTGGTGTGGTCCAGCCGCGCCAAAGCCTGCAAATCATTCTGCGAGTCCTTTTTCTTCAAGCCAGTTACAGCCCCAATCGTCACCACGTTCGCAGGCACCTTTGAGAAGTGTCAGGCCTTCACTTTCATTGGCAGCCTGACCATCAAACCCATGATAGAGAAGGTCACCAGCAAAGGCACACCCTTCTTCATCATCAAACTCGCAGGCCTTTTGGTAAAGGGTGAGCGCTTTGGGTAAATCGATATCCCCATTCTGGCCGAGCTCATAAAGAACGCCTAAATTTTCGCATCCAATTCCAATTTCCTTGTCACAGGCAAGCTCGTAGTATTCGTGCGCAATCGTGAAATTTTTGTCGAAGCCACGGCCAGCCCCGTGTGCAGCCCCTAAATTATTGCAGCTCATATAATCGTTATTTTCGCAGCCTAAGGTCCAGTACTTTTTGCTGAGTGTGTAATTGCGCGGTGTCTTATCAGCATGATAGTGCGGCATGCCTGCATCGGCACAGCTCTTGTAGTAACCATATTCACAGGCTTTGCCGAGCAGCGCATATGATGTTCTTGCCGACACTTTCACGCCATCTCCGTCGCGATACATATAGGAAAGGTTTGAGCAGCTGACCCCGAATTCAAGGTCGCAGCCCTTTGTGTAATAACTCAGCGCGTCTTCATGACTTACTTCGGTGCCAATTCCATTGAAGAAGCTATAGCCAGCCGCATTACAAGCGCCTTCATAATCACGCTCACAGCTTTCAGCGAACAAGTTGAGGGCACGCGTTTCATCTTTCGCCACGCCTTCGCCATCTCTAAGCAGATACCCCACATGCAGGCAGGAAAAATCATTGCCGCCCTGACAGCCGCGCTCATAAGCTATCGCAGCTGCTTCATTATTAACGGGCACGCCCTCAAGATCGCGCTCGAGTAGCCAGCCCTGCCATCCACAGCCGGACGCATTGTCACCTTCACAGGCGGCTTCGAAGAATGTCAGGGCTTTGCGATGGTCAACCTCAACGCCGTCTCCATTCGTATGCATTTCTCCCATCATCTTGCAGCCATAGGCAGAGTCATTGTCGCAAGCCTGCGTGTAGAGCGCTATGGCCCTGGAGGAATCTTCCCTGACGCCCCAGCCTTTGTGAAACACTTCACCAAGATAGGCGCACCCGCTTGCATCGCCACCATTGCAGGAAATTTCGTAAAGCGTGCGCGCTTGGCTGTAATCCTGTTCAATCCCGATCCCTGCTTCAGCCATATAACCCAGATCCCGACACGCCCGCATATGCCCGCCCTCACAGGCGTTGTGAAAGAGGTCAGCTGCGTCCTCGTAGTTTTTTCACCATAAGCGGCTTCTGCATTAGTGAAGGCCGTTTCTGCGTCCTGCGTTGGTGCACGTTCTTCGATTGTAAAAGCTGGGCCTGTGACCGCATCAACCTCATCTTGTGCTGTAGCAGTATAGGTATCGCTGGACAGGGTTGCACCAAGAAGCAAGCCAAAGAGGGTAATGTTTGTGATGGTTCTGAAGTTCTTCATTCTTATTCCCTTATCGATTTAATTTGTGCAAAATCAAATCAGTATGGCAAGTAAATTTTGGAACTTTTTTGCGGATATCTGTGCCCCTGCGCTCCGGGTGCCCATCTCAACGGTGCTCGGCTTTGAGGGACCGGCGCGTTCACAATTGGCGTGACGGTTATTGGTGGGGTGATGTATTTTTTGGGCCACGGATAAAGGCGATCAAGGCGCTTGAATAGTCGCGCTGCGCTTTAAACTTAAATCATACCGCCATGTGTAGGTAGGCCGAGCAGGATGCGGCCCGTCTGCTCATAGGTGGCAGGCGCTGTGGCAACATGTTGGGTTATCGCATGCGCGTCGCGGAAACGGCGTTGTAGCTCATTATCCAGAAACAAAGCTGCTCCACCGCCAAGATCATAGGCACGGCGGGCTATATCTGCGCCTGTGCGGACCATATGTGTGCAGGCGAGCCGTAAATCAGCGCGGCGTTCGAGCGGGATGCTGCCTGTGGCTTCGGCAATGGCCCATGTTTGGTCAATTTCATCCATTAAATAGATGCGTGCACTGCGCAGATTTGCTGTAAGTTTTGATACCTCAACCTGTGTGATCTGTTTTTCAGCCAGCGTTTTTGATGACCCTTGCGCGCGCTTGGCTTTGACCAGCGTTTTGATAGCCACCAGAGCGCCATGCGCATTTCCCAAAGCGACAGAGGCAACCCCCAGTGCGAGTAAGCCGAAAGCAGGAAAGGCATAAAGCGCCCCCTCTGCTTTTGGTGTGTCTGTCACCAGCGACACAGACCGGCCCTTGGGCACACGAATGTTTTCAACGACGATATCGCCTGACCCTGTTCCTTTAAGCCCTGCGACATGCCAGGTGTCGTGCAGGCTCGCCTCAGAAGCAGGGAAGACCATCATACGTGCATCCGGCGCGCCATTTGAGAGGCGCGCAATGTCATCGCCCTCGACAATCATGCAACCACCACACAACCATGAACAATTGGCCGATCCAGAGCCCCATTGCCAGCGGCCCGACACAATATAGTCGTCGCCATCGCGCATCGCTTTGCCCATTGGTGCAAAGACGCCGCCAGTGATCGTGTGCGGGGGACGGTAAATTTCCTCAGCAAAGTTGGGGTCCATATAGGCTGCGTTCAAGGCGGTGGTGGCACCGATCATGACACACCACCCTGCGCTGGCATTGGCCTGGGAAACCGCTTCAATCGTTTCGACAATTTGGCGCGGGGAGGATTGCAGACCGCCATAGGCCTGTGGAAGAACCATGCGAAAAAGGCCCACTTCAGCGAGGATCTTGGCCAAGTCTGCAGGTAAGCGGCGTGCCTCATCCATTTCTGCGGCGCGAACGGCGAGCGTATCATAGAGGGCACGCGCGGCTGAGACGGTGTCCGGCGTGCTGGCTGTGTCTGCCATGTGATGTCCTCCATTTTGATCAACAGCGTAACGCAAAGCCTGCCGGGAGTCGAACTCAGCTCTTCGCACGCTCAGCGTTCAGCCAACCCCAGAGGAGGTGTGCCGCGACGCCGCGATAAGGGCGCCAGTTTCCAGCCGCTTGCGCAAAGGTTTTGGCATCCAGACGCGATCGAGCACCTGATAATTGCTTGTAGGCCTCCATCAGACCGATATCCGCGGTTGGCAGGACATCCATTTCGCCGCGTGCATAGACCAAAAAAAGGGCTGCTGTCCACGGGCCAATACCCTTCACGGCGAGGAGTTCCTTGCGTGCATCCTTGAGCGGGGCCTGCATGAGGCGGTCGAGATTTAGAGCGTCCGTTTCGATAGCTGTAGCGATTGATTTGAGGTGCGCAATTTTTGGGCGTGAGAGACCTGCTGTGCGGAGCGTACCATCATTGGCTGCAAGCACGGTTTTTGGCGTGATGTCCCCAAGGGTGCTCTTTACACGCGCCCATATGGCCGCGGCAGCTTTGGTTGAAATAAGCTGGTAGGCGACCGATGTCGCCAAGGTTTCATAGGTTTGCGGGCGCGACCGCCATGTTGGGACACCGATGGCTTTATAGGCTTTGGCGAGCGCCTTATCTGCGCGGCTTAAAGCTTCGCAAGCGGTTTTGAGGTCTGCCTGTGTTGGCGTGCTCATTCAGCTGGCGTCAACGCGGCAGAGGTAAGGGGCGGTGCAATTGGGGGGATAGGTGCAAGCTCTTGTCCAAGCATGGTGACGTGTCCATTACGCAGGGGGAGCGGGAAAAAGCCACCCTCCTTTGAAGCAAGTGACAAGGGGCCATATATCAACGCAGTTTCCGAGTTCAGAAGGCCGTTTGCCTTTAAAAGGTCACCAAGTGCTTCGGCATCATCAAGGCGCAGGTTCAGCGTGCCATCCAGATGCCCTGCATCTGTTATGTCGAATTTACCTTTACTGCCGAGCTTTAAAGGGCCCCAGTTAAACAGGAGCTGAGCAATTTCCAGTTTACGCTCTTCTGCCTCGCCGAAAATGCCGAAACCTTCCCCTTGCAGGCGTAGGCGTGAAGGTTGAATCTCCGTTCCCAGAATTTCCGCATCTGTGCCTATAATCATATTTTCAGCGAGCGTTACCCCGTCCCAGTCTATCAGAATGCGCTTGCCGGATATGCCTGTTCCTGCGTCGATATAACTGGCCTTGAAATTGTTAAGGCCAACGTCTCCGAACGCGCCAATAATATCCGCCGTGTCAAGCGAGAGGCCAGCTTCGCGAATGCTTTGGCTATCCCAATTCAGACTAAGCGCTGACTTGCTGCCAAGGATGGCTGTGTAATTTTGAGCGTTTGCAAGGGTCAACTCGTTACGTCCAGATGAGCGAAAAATAGCGTGATAGAAGTTCCATGGCTGCATGTTGATTTGTAGTTTCTCAGATTTCCAGTCAAATCCAGCTTCCGGGTTGGCAAAGGTGAGATCATCAACCGTCAGGGCAAAGCGGAAGGGGAAGCCGCCAAGGCGTTTTTCTGAATATGTTAGCTCTGCGCCGTTGGCACGCTGTTGGGTGACAAATTGAGTAACGCCCTCGTCGAGCTTGCCTTTCACAAAAAACCAATAGCCTGTGTAGGCCGCGCAGACCAGTGCGAAGAGGATGAAGGGCAAATAGAGCCAGACTTTCGAGGGTGGTTTGTCTTGTTGGGCTTCGGGGCTTGTGGCGCCGGGTGTATCTGTCATGTCTGGTTTACTTTCAGGTCTGCGCGCGTTCGGCCTTGAACAGCCAAGCCTTCATCAAGCAGGCGTTCACAGGCTGGTTCGATTGTCGTTTCCAGTTTTGCCATAAAGGGGGCTTTAGCCATACCCGTTTCTATTGGTGGGAGAATCTCGATCACCACGGTTCCAGCGCGTCTGCGGACCCCGCGTCTTGGCCAGCACAAACCGATATTGGTGGCCACAGGAACAACCGGGACCTCTAGCTCGTCATACATGCCGAACACACCGGGGCGATACTTGGGGTCTGCGCCGGGCAATTGGCGAGTTCCCTCAGGAAAGATCAGGAGCTGGCGACCTTCAGCCATGCGTTTGCGCGAGGCTTCAATCATATTGCGCAGTGTCCTGGCACCGCCTGCCCGATCAATGGCGATCATATCCGTACGCCAGGCATACCAGCCGAAAACGGGGTACCATAAAAGTTCTTTCTTGATGATAATGGCTGGATGATCAAGGACGAGCCACGGCACAAAAGCGTCATACATGCTCTGATGCTTGCTAGCCCAAATGATCGCACCTTCAGGCAAATGCTCTATACCGCGAATTTCAGTTTTAATGCCGCATATCAGGCGGAGTGCCAACCGCGTATTTTTGATCCAGCTGCGCACAGCCCAGACAGCGACCCGCCGTGAAAAAATAATAAATGGTAGGCAGGCAAAAGCCAGCAAAACCATGCTGAGATAAATCCAGATAACAAAGAGGACGGAGCGGATCATATTAGACGGTCCCGGCCAGCGTACGGATGACGGTTAAACGGGCCGCCCCCCGCGCAGCAAACCCGGCCAATATTGGCGTACATAGCAGGATGAAAATATCCCAAAAATCAAGACTGAGCCGGGGCAGAAGCCAGCTACGCTCGCTGCCTTGCCCAGCCGCAAAGACAAGCAGAGCGGCCAGGCCAAGTGCCGAGATGGCTCCAATGCTCCCTGCTTGCAGACCAAGTAACCAGAAGCGACGTTCAAACAGGCTGGCGATAAATCCATCTTCTGCGCCGGTGAGGTGGAGAACGTCAACAATGTCCCGGCGGGCAAGTAAGGCGGCATGGGTCGCGAAGGCGATAACGGCAATGGCTGTCGCTGCGAGCAAAAGGACGGCGCCAATCGCTGCCAGCCGGACGCCGCCTAACGCGCTTCGAACATCGCCAGCCCAGCTTGAATGATCATCCACAGTTGCGTTGATGCCCGCTTCGGTTAAGCCGCGCTGAATGTCAGGAGCTATGTTTTCTGCCTCTGGGGTGGCTGTCACCTCAATGAGAACAGGCAAAGGGAGGCCTGCTGGAAGGCCATTTGTTCCAAACCAAGGCGTCAGCAGGGCAGCGGCTTCTTCGCGCGCGATCAGGCGTGCGTCTATAACTTTATCCATAGCCGAGATCAGGTCAACAGCATCTTTGGCCGCGCGTGCATCGACGTTGCGTAGACGGACGGTCAGTTCGCCTTCAACCTCCGCTGTCCAACCGGCCGCTGCACCATAGCTTGCGCGCGCTGTAAGGGCCGACAGGGCGGCAAGAAAGCAAAGGGCGGCAACAACAAAGAAAAGAGCGGCCTCGCGCGCATCGCTGTGTGGCAGGAGGGGGCTTTCTCGAACCGTTTGATCAGAACGCTTACTCATGTGGCAGACCCAAATTCAGCGTCGCGGGCAATTAACCCGTGTTGCAGGCGAAGGACGGGCTGATCGAGTTTCTCAATGATACTGTGATCATGTGTGGCGATGATGATACTGGCACCAAGTCGTTTGTTGAGTTCATAAAACAGGCGCATCAGGCGCATCCCCATTTCCGGATCTACGTTTCCTGTTGGTTCATCAGCAATCAAAAGATCAGGTTTGCCAACAAGAGCGCGGGCAATAGCGACGCGTTGCTGTTCGCCACCTGAAAGTGTGGCCGGATAGGCATTCAAGCGTTCGCCAAGGCCGACCCAGCGCAGTAATTCTTCGACATCAGGGCGGTAGTCTTTTTCTTTGCGGCCCATGACACGCAAAGGAAGGGCTGCATTTTCATAGGCGGTGAGATGATCGAGCAAGCGAAACTCTTGAAAAACCACACCGATTCGCCGTCTTAGTGCTGATAATTGGGCACGCTTGAGGGTGCTTGTGCGCTGGCCAAACAGATAAACTTCACCATTTGAAGGCCGTAGGGCGAGATATATCAGCTTTAAAAGACTGGTTTTGCCAGCCCCTGACGCGCCAGTCAAAAAGGTGAAAGAGCCTTGTTTTAATTCAAAACTTAGGTCGCTAAGAACATCCTCTGCGCTGGCATAGCGCAAAGACACCCGATCAAAGCGGACGCTTGCTGCATCTAAACTGTTAGAACTCTGGCGTGACATGGCTGTAATCATTATGGTGAATTGATAATCGACTATTTCAGCGAATTGCCAGAATGTCCAAGCTATGATTCTAACCTGCCCATCCTGTGAAACGCAATACTTCGCCGATGATGATACAATTGGCGAAGCTGGGCGTAGTGTAAAATGTGCTGCATGTGGCCACGCCTGGCATGTGCATGGGGGAGAGGGCGCTGCGTCAGGAGCGCCTATTGCTGCGGGCGGCGCGCATGAAACCTATCGCGAAAAAGTGCGTGAACGGCGCCAACGCAAAAGCCGGTTTGCGGCCAGTATGGCCTGGTTCGTTTCTGGTATTCTATTTGCCGGGGTGTTGGCGAGCGGTCTGATTTTTCGCAATGATGTTGTGCGGGTTTGGCCTGAGGCAGCCAATGCGTACAAAGCGCTCGGATTTGAGGTGAACAGGTTCGGCCTTGACTTTAACACGATTGAGCCTTCGCGCACATTTGATGGCACAACGCCGGTTTTGACGGTGAAGGGAACTGTGGTGAATATTTCAAGCGTCACGCAACCGGGCGCAGATGTGCGGATCGGCCTGCGCGATGAAAACGGGGATGAGGTTGGTGTGCTGACAGCAACAATGTCGCTCTGGAGTTTACCGCCCGGCGAACAGGCAAGTTTTGAAGCCAGCATGGAAAACCCACCTGTTGCTGCTTTTGAGCTGGAGCTATCTTTTGTCGATAGTGCGGGCACGCAGACTGAGGTTCAAGAGGGTGGGCGCGTTGTGGCGGCACCCGAAGCAGATAGTGTTGCCGGGGAAAATTCAGACGAAGAGTAATTTTTAACCGAGAATGGAGAGCGCCGATGTTAAGAGCAGTTCTATTGTGCGGTGCCGCTTTGGCACTGGTAGCGTGTGGTGGCCAGACACCCCAAAAGCCTGCACTAAGTGAAACGGCGCGAACGGTTACCTATGACCGTGCCGCTGAAAACACGGGGCATATCACGGAATGGATTGATGCTGCGCTTGCTGATGGCAAGCGTATTACTTTTGCAAGCCCAATAGATCAAGCAGCAGCAGACTTCGTGGAACTTGCGCTCCACATGGGCCGTATTGATGGCGATTATGTGGATGCCTATCACGGGCCCAAGGCGTGGAAGGTGGCCTCAGAAACCCTTGCGCCGGATGCTGAAATTTTGGCTGCCGAGATTGAGGCACTCAACGGCCGCATGGCAGCGATAAGTGTGTCTGCTGGCGGTTCTGAAGCTGTGCGCCTTGGCCAGTTGTTAAAGTTCACGCGTGCTATGGCGCTGCGTTTAAAGGTGTTGCAGGGCGAAGCGGTTAGCTTCAACGCTGAAGTCGCCGAGATTTATGATGAGCAAATCCCGGTCTATGATCTAAGCGTTTATGATGATGTGCTGGCCCGGATTGATGCGCTGCTTCCCGGCAATGGTCCGCTTTATGAGCGTGTCGACGGATTCCGTAACACGCTGGCGATCCCGAAAGATAAGCTGAGACCTGTCTTTGATCGCGCCATTGCCGAGTGCCGCGCGCGAACACAAGTGTATTTCGATCTGCCTGCGGGAGAGACATTCCGCATGGAGTTTGTCACCGACAAGGCTTGGTCGGGCTATAATTATTATCAGGGTGACTACGAAAGCCTGATCCAGATCAATACTGATTTTCCAATCATTATCGACCGCGCCGTCGATCTTGGTTGCCATGAAGGGTATCCGGGACATCATGTCTGGAATCTGTTTATCGAGCGGGAACTGGTCGGTAAGCGGGGCTGGATTGAATATTCGGTCAATCCGCTATTTGGTCCGTTTGGGCCGATTGCTGAAGGATCGGCAAATTATGGCATCAAACTGGCGTTTCCGGGCGATGAGAAAATTGCTTTTGAACGTGAGGTTCTGTTTCCAATGGCCGGGCTTGATCCCGCGCTTGCGCAGAAACTTGACGACCTGAATGCGCTGACGGGGCAACTCTCACACGCAACAAATGAGATTGCGCGCCAGTATCTGGACGGCCAACTCACCGCTGAAGAAGCTGTGCCACTGATCCAGAAATACTATTTGGCGAGTACTGAAAAGTCTGCCCAGCGCCTGCGCTTTATCGATAAATACCGTGCTTATGTGATCAATTATAATATTGGCCGTGACCGGGCGGAGGCTTGGGTGGGGGCGGTTCGTGAGGGCGAGGCAGCACGCTGGACCGCCTTTGAAGAGATGCTAACGCGGCCGATGACGCCTAGTGATATAGTTGCCGCGCTGGATGAGGCTCCTTAGCCGACAGGCTGAACGGGGATCATGACCTCATTGCGGCGAAAGGCTGGTAGGATCCAAGGCGGGTTGTAATAAGCGCCTATGGCTTCGCCTGTGATTTCATAACCCTGGTTTATGATCCATGATTCAAGTTCGGCGCGTTTACGGGCTTCCTTTTTGCCGCGCCCACGGCCGTTAAACTGGATCGTCGCCATGAGCTCGCTTGGAATTTCACGTAGTTTGATATTCTGATTGTTTGGCTTGGGGAGAGTCTCCATTGTCCATTCTGATGGCATTACAAACGCGATGATCCATGTCTCACGGTTTTTTGCGCGTTGGGTGACAGGGGCTGTCATGGCGATCTTTGTTGTGTTTTTTTGTGTGACAGGCGCCGTCATGGCGATATCTTCAGAGATTGTGTTGTTGCCAAAAATATAGTCAGCCAGCGGGCGAAAACCGCGATTGCTCGCGCTTGACTGGTCGCCTGAAACTTCGACCTCAGCGACTATTTTGGGTGCGTAGCGGCGGAGTGCGAACGCGCCATCCTGCAAGAGGAGATCATAAGCAGGTTCTTCGGTGTCAGCCTGGCTCATTATCAAAGATCCACTCATGGCAAAGCTAGCGAGAAGCATAAAAAATAGGCGCATGGCAATTTCTTTCTATAATGGTGCGTCACGATAGCATATTATAGCGCGGATGTGTTTGGTGTCGTGATGTGGAAATTGCCGCACTTTGCCTGTTGCCGTGGCGCATTTTGAAGCGTATAGACGCAGGTTGACCTAGGAGATTTTCGATACATGGCACGCGTAACCGTTGAAGACTGCGTACAGCAGATCCCAAATCGCTTCCAACTCGTTCTTATGGCTGCGCATCGCGCCCGCATGATCCGCGAAGGATCTGAGCTGACGGTCGAACGCGACCGCGACAAGGACCCCGTTGTTTCTCTTCGGGAAATTGCTGGTAAGTCAGTTGACCTCAAGGCTGTAAGAGAGGCGCTTGTGTCCAATCTTCAGGAAGTTCGCCCACAGGAAGAGGCTGAGCGTGAAGAGGATGAGCGCGCACTGGTGGCGGCTCCTGTGGCGACAGAGGAAGATGTTCTTCGCGCCTATCAGGTCGAGCTTGAAGCAGGTCGCGACGACCGATACTAGAGACAATGCGTCATGGACGGTGACTCAAGACTTGCCACGGAGGTGCTCGAAACTGAGCCTCCTGCAAGCACACCCGTCCGCTATTTGCGCCAATATGAACTGGTCGAGCGTGTTCAGGCGTATCACCCAAGTGCCGATGAGCATGCGCTAAATGCAGGCTATGTGTTTGCTGTTACCAAGCATGGTAGCCAGCGGCGCGCATCGGGCGATCCCTATTTTTCCCACCCTGTGGCAGTGGCTGGTTTGCTCGCTGATCTGAAACTTGATGAGCATACAATAATTGCCGGACTTCTTCACGACACTGTTGAAGATACTGATGCTTCTCTAGAAGACATTGAAGCTCTGTTTGGACGCGAGGTCTGTATGCTGGTGAATGGCGTTACCAAGCTTGGGGAGATTGCGTATTCGGCCGGCGCATCGAAGCAAGCGGCGAACTTCCAGAAATTTATCCTGGCGACGATTGAGGATGTTCGGGTTCTTCTCGTCAAACTGGCGGATCGCTTGCATAATATGCGTACGCTGCACTTCATAAAGAAACAGGAAAAACGTGAACGTATCGCCCGCGAAACAATGGATATTTATGCCCCGCTTGCGCGCAGGATTGGGCTCTATACGATTGCTTCTGAGATGGAGGATCTGGCCTTTGCGCAGATCAACCCCAAGGCGCGGAATGCTATTCTTGAAGAGCTTGAGAATCTCTCCAGTCAGAACGCCGACAATATGGAGCATGTTCAAGCTGATCTTTATGAACTTTTGCAGATGATTGGCGTGGAGGGCCGTGTTCAGTGGCGGCGTAAGCAGCCATATTCAATTTGGCGAAAATTAGAGCGTAAATCTATATCTTTTCGTCAAGTGGCGGATATTTTTGCTTTCCGGGTTATTATTGAACATCAAGAAGATTGTTACCGTGTTCTGGGGGCAGCTCACCAACAATGGGAATGCATTGAAGACCGGTTTCGAGATTTTATTTCCGTGCCCAAGCCGAATGGATACAGGTCTTTACATACGACCGTGCGTGGGTCAGGCAATCGATTGGTTGAGTTGCAGATTCGCACAGAAGAGATGCATGCCACTGCCGAAAACGGCGTTGCGGCACATTGGGGGTATAAGGATAGTCTGTATCAATTTGATGATGAGTCTGCAAAAAAAGCAGGGCTTGACGCTGAAACCTCTCTGAAAGCCTTTGCAGAACTTCTCGACAAGAGTGAAAACCCGGACGAGTTTCTCGAGCATGCCAAGCTTGAGATGTATCGCGACCATGTTTTCACATTTACGCCAAATGGCCGGATCGTCATTTTAGCGCAGGGCGCAATGCCGCTTGATTTTGCTTTTGCGGTTCATACCGCAGTTGGCGAGACATGCATTGGTGTGAAGATAAATGGTGAGCCGCGTTCATTGCGTCGACTATTGAAAAATGGAGACGTTGTTGAGGTCATAAGAGGCAATACGCCAGGTCCGGTGCCGGGGTGGCCATCACTGAGCATTACAGCCAAAGCGCATGCGGGCAGCCGCCGCCTAGTCCGTGCCAGGGAAGCAGCAGAGTTTCTTACACTTGGACGACGCCTGGTTGAGCATATGCTGCGTCGGCATGATATTGATCCGGTTGCAGTGCAGCTTGGTGAGGTCGCCGAGCGCGCTGAGTTTGAAGACCTTGAGGCGATGTATGAAGCAATTGGGCGCGGGCGTTATAAAACATCTCAGATGATGGAAGTTGCCTTCCCAGGCTCTGTTAGCAAG
>CAYUFN010000033.1:23815-24752 GCA_964443965.1 uncultured Hyphomonas sp.
GCAGATGAGCAAGACGAAAAACTGAGCTTTAGCGATGAGACAGCCGCTCTTTTGGTTGCCGGAGCTGATTTGACTGACGGTGTGACGCTGCACATGGGGCGGTGTTGCAGCCCGCTGCCAGGGGACCGGATTATTGGGGTGCATACGCCCGAGCTTGGGCTGGTCGTCCACACCAGCTATTGTAATGTGCTGGCTGGGTTTGATGATCCGCTTGAGGAGTGGGTTGATCTGCGCTGGACCAAGCTTGCGCGTACGCAGGCCGTTGCTGTTGGTCGTATTCACATTACAGCGGCTAACCGCAAGGGTGTTATGGTTGCCGTGTGTTCGGCTGTGACCGAAGCTAATGCAAACATAACACGTATTGAGACCGGCGAACGGCATGGTGATTTTATAGACCTTTACTTGGATGTAGAGGTTGAGGACGTGAAACGATTAACAGAAATACTGGCAGGTTTGCGCTCATTAGCCGTCGTGGATAACGCAACACGCCTGCTAGAGGAGAGTGATGGTACGCATGCAAACTGAAGATGTTTTAGAGGTTTTCCGTGAAGCCGGGGCGTTGCTGGAGGGGCACTTTATCCTGTCTTCCGGGCGGCGGAGCCCTGTCTTTTTGCAGAAGGCGCTCGTGTTCTCTCAACCTGAATTATCTGAAAAGCTTTGCAAAGGGCTTGCACCAAAAGTGAAAGAGGCTTTCGGACATATCGATGTTGTTGTTGGTCCGGCTATGGGAGGTGTGATCCCAAGTTATGAGCTGGCGCGCCATCTGGGTTGCCGTGCGATTTATGCAGAGCGTCCGGAAGGGGAGTTTGTTCTACGGCGTGGATTTGAAATCAAGGCCGGTGAACGGGCGCTGATCGTTGAGGATATTGTGACAACGGGGCTATCGTTTCGTGAGACAGTTGAGGCTTTGCAGAGCCAGCCTGGCGAGATTGTAGGC
>CAYUFN010000034.1:0-24178 GCA_964443965.1 uncultured Hyphomonas sp.
GGCTGCAATGAACTGTTCGAGATGCAAAGGGCGGCTTTGGGATAGGATTTAAACAATTCCCCCTATCTCCCCGCACGTCGCGATCAACCGCGCAATATCCTCATCGCGTGACAGCCTGTGATCCCCATCTTTCACCAGCGTAAAAACAAGATCCTCCGCTGTCAGCACATCCACAAGCCTTTGCGCATGCTGCCAAGGCACAGGTTCATCGCGCATGCCCTGCAAAATCCGCACTGGACCAGAAAACGCGATAGGCGCATCCATAATCTGCCACTGTTTCCCATCCTCAAACAACGCTTTGGTCAGCGGCAGTGGCTCATCATAGTCAGACGGCTGATAATAGATGCCGTTCTCCAGTATTTCCTTTTTTTCTTCGGGCAGCAGGTCCGGCCACATCAATTTCTCCGTAAAGTCCGGCGCAGGCGCGATCAGCACCAGCCCTGCCACCCGCTCCGGTCGCGCCATCGCCGCGAGCAGTGCCATCCACCCGCCCATCGATGAGCCAACCAGAATTTGCGGTCCCTCCGTCAATGCGTCGATCGCCGCCAGCATATCCTCGCGCCACGCACTGATAGTGCCGTTTTTAAAGTCACCGTCTGATTGACCATGCCCGGAATAATCAAAAGCGAGAAAACCATGCCCGGCCTCCCGCGCCCAAGCCTCTAGCAGCGTCACCTTTGAGCCGGTCATGTCGGACTTGAAACCGCACAGCCAGACAAAAGAGGCTTTGCCCGGCGCGGCTTTATGCTGGCGAAAGGCCAATCTGCGATTTTGCGTTGTAGTAAAATGCGAAACAGTCATGATATGTCACAAGAAGCGCAAAGGGGGCTTTCTTGTCAAACCTTCCTGATCTTTCAGGCAAAACAATTCTGCAAGTGATCCCTGAACTGGACGCTGGCGGCGCTGAGCGTGCGGTCATTGATATGGCTGACGCGCTCAGGCGGGCAGGCGCACGCGCACTCGTGGCCAGCCGAGGCGGACGGCTTGAGGCTGATCTGCGCGCGGCGGGGGGCGATCTAATCGAAATGGATGCGGCCAGCAAAAATCCTGTCACACTGTTCCAAAATGCAAAAAAGCTCGAACGCCTGATCGGCGAGCACACAATCGACCTGGTCCATGCCCGTTCACGCGCGCCTGCCTGGAGCGCGCTGCGGGCGACACAAAAATCTGCCACTCCTTTCGTCACCACTTATCACGGGGCTTATTCGGGTAATGGGTTCTGGCCTAAAAAGCTCTATAACTCTGTTATGGCGCGCGGTGACCTTGTGATCGCGAATTCCGGCTGGACCGGCGCGCATGTTCGCGATGTACACAAGATCGGTAATGACCAGATTATTGTCATTCCGCGTGGGATAGACTTTGAGCAATTCGATGCGGAAAAGGTTTCCCCTGAACGCATCGCCAGCCAGCGGCAAATCTGGGGTCTGGCAAGTGAGAATACCCGTACGGTGCTCCTGCTCCCTGCCAGGTTGACCGATTGGAAAGGCCAACGGCTCGCCCTTAAGGCCTTGTCTGGCCTTGCTCCGGAAGAGCGCACTGGCCTGGTGCTTGTCATGGTGGGCGATGCGCAAGGGCGACAATCCTATGTACAAAAGATTGAACAGGACATTGCAGCCTTCGGTTTGCTCGAATGCACCCGGTTGGCAGGCCATTGTACAGATATGCCAGCTGCCCTTCTCGCGGCTGATATTGTTCTCGCTCCGTCCTTGAAACCGGAAGCTTTTGGCCGCACCGCAGCAGAGGCAGCCGCAATGGGGCGTCCGGTTATCGCAGCTGACCATGGCGGAGCCAGAGAAACCGTAATTGAAGGCGAAAGCGGCGCGCGGTTTGATCCGGGCAATGCAAACGCGCTGACCGGTGCCATCCGCTCACTTCTCTCGATCGGAGCTGTCGCCAGAAACGGCATGGGGCAAAGTGGTCGCCGCCATGTCTTGCAGCACTTCTCACGCCGGGGGCTTCAAGCCGCAACGTTAAGCGTCTATAGTGCATTGATTGCAAAAGGGAAGCCAGTTGAGGAATGATCACGCGAAGCGTTAATGGGATTGCCAATCCAGGCGAGAAGGCTAGACGTGTGCTTGTTATAAAACTGAGCGCGCTAGGCGATTTTGTGCTCGCACTTGGCGCCATGCGAACCGTTCGTGCCGTGCACCCGGCAGCGCGTATCACCCTGCTAACAACGCCGCCCTATGCAGACTTTGCAGAGAAGTGTCCCTATTTTGACGTCATCGAAACAGATGGCCGCCCCGACGGTCTCGGCCCAACGCGCGATCTGTTAAAGCGTATCCGCAAGGAAAAATATGACATCATCTACGATTTTCACACAAGCGGACGCACGGCTAATTACTTCAAGGCGCTCAATATGCCCGGCCGTAAACCACCGCTTTGGTCTGGGCACGCCGAAAAATGTGCTTTTCCACACATGAATCCAAATCGGGGAGGCATGCACACGATAGACCGTTTGGCCGAACAGATGAACCATGCCGGAATCGGCCCTGATGGTGGCTTTCCGCCCGGCAGCGCGCCGATGCCAGATCTTTCATGGGTTGGGCCAGCACTTGGCAACCCGCCCCGGCTCACCCCTGCTTATTTTAGTATAGATGGTCCTTACGGTTTGATCATCCCCGGTGCCTCTGCACACCGTGAAGCCAAGATATGGCCCTCTAATCATTATGCGACCGTTGCCCGGAAAATGGCTGATATCGGTATCAAGCCTGTCATTCTAGGCGGTAAAGCAGAAGGGCAAATCGCGGCTGCTATCCAAAAAGTCGAGCCTCGCATCCTGAACCTTGTAACCCGCACCGACCTTTTCCAAATTGTCACCCTGGCCCAACAGGCGCTCTTCGTTGTCGGCAATGACACAGGACCTATGCACATGGCGACACTCGCTGGCGCACCGGGCGTTGCGCTCTTTGCGACAAGCGAATCGAACATTGATCACGCCTCCCCCCGGGGACCAAATCCGGTCATCATTGTGCATGGGGCAACACTGGCAGAAGTTGGCCCACATGATGTTTGGCAGGCCATTGAATCACTTGGTGTGCTCAAACACGCGTATTCTGCTTGAAGAATGCTGTAAACACAGGCATATTACCCACCTATTTAACAGTCAGAAGGAATTGACCCATAGCTCGCAGACCTCACGCGGCTCCGCCTCGCAAATCCAGCGGCGGACCTCGCACAAATGAAGATATTACCGCACCACGTGTTCTCCTGATCGATGAAAAAGGAGAAAAGCAGGGTGAAATGCCAACCGCAGCCGCTCTTGACGCTGCAAAGGAAGCTGGCCTTGACCTTGTAGAGGTTGCCCCCGAAGGCAAGCCCCCAGTCTGCAAAATACTGGACTATGGTAAACTCCGTTTCGAAGAACAGAAAAAGCGTGCCGCTGCACGCAAAAAGCAGAAAACCGCAGACCTCAAAGAAATCAAAATGCGTCCGAACATCGACACGCATGATTATATGGTCAAAGCCAAGGCGATCACGCGCTTCTTTGAACAGGGCGACAAGGTGAAAGTTACCCTGCGCTTCCGTGGCCGCGAAATGGCGCACCAGCATCTGGGTATGGAGCTTTTACAGCGCGTTAAAGAAGAATTTGACGAAATGGCCAAGGTCGAGTTGGAGCCAAAGCTTGAAGGTCGCCAGATGACTATGGTGATGGCCCCGCGTTAGACTGCGCGCTCTTACGAAAAAACATAAAGGCTGGACATGGATAATGTCCGGCCTTTTTCATTGCCTCTAATCCTCAAGCGCGGCCTTCAGGCTTTCCAGAAATGCCTCTTTTTGATCGACCATTATGAAGTGGAACGAGCCTTCTATGGTTTCCACACGCACGTTTGGCGCTGCGGCGTATTGGGCTTCATAAAGCGGGCGCAACTGATCTTGCGACACGCCCATCACCGGGTCCCACGGCATCATGACGAGGGTTTCCTGGTGAAGCTCACTTAGCGCCGGGCGAAGATCTGAGGAAATAAGCTCCCCCATAGCTTTAGCAACCGTCGCCTGATCGGAAGCCTTGCCCCAGTCTATAATGGTTGGCAGATAGTCCTGCGTTTTTGCCATGCGTCCAACGCCTGCCGCTTGCTGAACATCGAAAGCCTCGCGCGGCATGGCCGCCATTTGCGCAGCCATGGCCAGGCCTTGTGTCGCAGCCAGTTCCGGCGTTGCACTCGGATTAAAAAGCCCAGAAAGGAACGGAAGACTGTCCACGACGACCAGCTCATCGATCAATTCAGGCGCGCCAAGCGCGGTCTTCATGGAGACAAACCCGCCCATGGAGTGTCCGACCAGCACCACGTCCCTGCCCGGCATCTCGCCAAGCTCGACGATGAGCGCATCGACTATCGCATCGGTGTAGCTACCCTCTATGTCCACCGCGCCAGCTCCGGCAAATCCAGCGACCTGCACCGTGCGGACATCATAATCAGTTTCCAGCACAGCGCGGGTCTCACCCCATACATCGGCGCTGGAAGCGAGGCCCGGAATTAGCACGACCGTACGGGCCTCGGTCTGACCGGTTTTGGTGACGCTGATAAGGCCAGGCCCAGTCGTTTCATCAGCAGACACATTTGCGCTGATCGCGAAGTAGACGCCGACCCCGGCAAGGAAAAGACCTAAGAATAGACTACGCATTTTAGCATCCTTTCGGATTGAAAAGTGTTTCGATTGTTTGGCCGAAAACGTCGGCAAATTTGAAGGCAAGTTCGAGGCTCGGATCATAGCGGTCGCGTTCAATTGCATTGATGGTCTGGCGGGAGACACCAAGACGCTCAGCCAGATCCTGTTGGGACCATTTACGACCCTTGCGCAGTTCCTTGATACGATTTTCTATTTGTATCTCCTGAGCACTATCGGGGTGCAGAGCCCCCAAAAGCCGAGCAGAAGCGGCGCGAGGAACACCATCGGAATTTTTGGCACACCGCCATTCTCGGCAAACCCTAATATGATTAGCAGCCAACCGAAAATAATTGCCCCCATGGCGAAGGCCTCTTTGATTATACGCTTGTGCATCTCGTCGCTACGTTTAAAGGCATGCATGATCGCTATGTAGACAAGGATGAGCGGAATAACGGGCGCAAGCGCCAGTGCCATTTTTACGGGTCCGGGCTCTGCATCGCCTACGCGCGTAATGGTGAGAAATAATACAGTCGTATAAATCGCGAAGGCCCCGAATAATTCAAAGAAATATCGACGCGTCGTGAATTGCGGTATCTTATTCATTGACTTTTACTCCTCATTCACTCTACTCAAAATGGAAAGTATATTTTACATAATGACTTTTGCGGAAATGTAAAGCTTATTTTCCATTTTTGAAAATGATTCGCGCGCGCCTACCGCTGCGCACATGTAAGCATGTGGCAGTGGCTATGTAGCAATCGCTATGTGAGACAGTTACTTAGGCGCAGACTTTTTCGGGCTGCGCTTCTTTTCACCATTTGGTCCACGCGGCTTCTTTGGTCCCGTTCTGGGTTTTTTCAGCTTCTTGGCCTTGCCTGGACTGGACGCAAAATCAGCCCGCTTACGCGCTGCGGGCTTGCCGCCGGTTTTGTCGCCAGTGCGCGGTTTGCTCCGGGCACGTGTGGGTCGATCCCGGTCACCCTCGCCATCATGGTCCCGGCTCCTGTCCCGGCCAGCACTTCGATCGCGGCCTCGATGATTTCCTCTATCGCTTCCCCTGCCTCGCGGGCGACCTCCCCCGCGATCACCATCGTTTTCGCTCTCCCCGTCAGGTTTGGCAGAGCGGTCAACCCATATGCTTTTATCAATTACCTGCTCGGGCCCGGCAGCCTTCATCAGTTGCTCAACAGCTTCGGGTTTTAGCTCAACATGCGTTGCCCCCGGGCTGATCTGAATAATACCAATCGAATCGCGCGAGAAACCACCAGCCTTACACAGCATCGGCACAAGCCATTTCGGGTCAGCATTATTTTTGCGGCCAACGCCCAGCTTAATCCAGGCACCATCTGTAAAGTCAGCATCCTTGCCACCCCGCTTGCGGCGCGGTTCACGGTCTTCGCGGTCAGGCCGGCGGTCCCGCCCCTCCCCGCGCTCTTTCCGCTCGCGGCGCGGGCGCTCGTCTTTTGGCACTTGCAAATCTTCTGGTGCCGTATCCTTATGCCGCGTCAGGCGGATAATACCCGCGGCAAGCTGTTCTGGCGTAAATTTTTCAAGCAGTGTACCGAGCAAATCAGAATTGATAGACTCCATCGGTCCAGTCAACGCGTCATGTTCTAGCAGTCGCTGATCAAGGACGGCATCAATCTCTGCCACAGATGGCGGTTTGCCCCAATCGGCTTCCACAGCAGCGCTGGATAAAAGCCGTTCAATGCGCCGGCGCGCCCGCACAGGCACGATCAGGGCGCACACGCCTTTGCGGCCGGCGCGCCCGGTGCGGCCAGACCTATGCAAAAGTGCTTCCTTGTTTTGTGGCAAGTCAGCATGGATCACCAGATCAAGGCCCGGCAGGTCGATACCGCGTGCGGCCACATCAGTTGCAACACACACACGCGCACGCCCGCTGCGCATCGCCATCAGCGAATTGGTTCGCTCTTTTTGAGAATACTCCCCCGAAAGCGCCACGACAGAGAACCCGCGATTACTCAGCCGCGCCGTTAGCCGATTCACTGTTTCACGGCGCGCGCAGAAAACGATGGCATTAGGTGCGTCATGATAAAGAAGCAGGTTAATGATCGCCTTTTCAGTGTCGCTGGGGCTCACCGTAACCGCCTGATAGGAAATATCGATATGCTGCGACTTGGTGGAAACCGTGTTCACCCGCTCGGCATCTTTCTGATAATTCTGGGCCAGGCGCGCGATCGGTTTTGAAACCGTTGCAGAGAACATCAAGGTGCGCCGTGTTTGAGGCGCAGCATCAAGAATATATTCAAGCTCTTCGCGAAAGCCCATATCAAGCATTTCATCAGCTTCATCCAACACTACAGCGTCCAACTCGCTCATATTAAAAGAGCCTCGGCGAATATGGTCACCAAGCCGCCCCGGTGTGCCAACAACAATATGTGCACCGCGGCTAAGGTTTCGGCGTTCATCGCGCGCATCCATGCCACCAATACAGGAAATAATGCGCCCGCCTGCAGGCGCGAAAAGCCATTCGAGTTCACGCGTTACCTGCAGCGCCAATTCCCGCGTCGGCGTAATAATCAACGCCAAAGGCAGATCGGCTTTTTCAAACCGCGAGGCCCCCTTTAGCAAAGTGCCCGCCAAGGCAAGACCAAATGCGACGGTTTTACCAGACCCTGTTTGTGCAGAAACGAGTAAATCCCGCTCAGCCAAATCCGGTGCAAGAACAGCCTCCTGAACAGGGGTGAGGGTCTCATAGCCCTTTTGGGCGAGCGCTGCGGCCAGCGGCTCGGCAATCGTATATTCGGCGGTCATTCCGGGTCTTTCAAATCTTTGCAAAACCAGTCGTCAAAACGCGGTTCAGCGAGGGGTAAGGCCCGCCTATAGAACATTCTGTCCTGAATACCTAATCGATAAAACTGTCGGCTCAGAAATGACGGCACGCCCACCCCCTTTAGGCCATCAATATCGCTTGCATTTCTGAATGGTTTGGGCCATATACGCCGCTTCACAGAGCACCGCAGGCTGAAAACGGCATGCCTCGTGGGCTCAAAACGACTAGACCGGCAGACTTGTCTGCCAATAAGGAGATCGAAATGCCGAAGATGAAGACCAAGAAATCCGCTGCCAAGCGGTTCAAAATTACGGCATCTGGAAAGATCAAACACGGCGTGGCCGGTAAACGTCACCGCCTGATGAGCCATAATTCCAAATATATCCGTCAAAACCGAGGCACATCTGTCGCCTCTGATGCCGATAAGCCACGGATTATGAAGTGGTTGCCCTACGGGCTGAAATAAGCCTCCCGCACAAATTTTGAACTGAACACGCTTTTAGTAAAGGAGCTTACAAAATGGCTCGCAGCAGAAACAAAGTCCCGGCCCACGCCCGGCACAAAAAGATCATCAAGGCCGCCAAGGGTTTCCAGGGTCGCCGCAAGAACACATTCTCAAACGCGTCAGCCGCCGTCTGGCAAGCCGGGCAGTATGCCTATGTTGGCCGGAAGAAGAAGAAGCGGACATTCCGCTCACTCTGGATTCAGCGCATCAATGCGGCGGTTCGTGAGATTGATGAAAATCTCACCTATTCTCGCTTGATCAACGGCCTGACGAAAGCCGGCATCGAAGTTGACCGCAAAATGCTCTCAGAGCTTGCCATCAACGAGCCTGCCGCATTTAAAGACATTGTGGAGCAAGCCAAAGGCGCACTGGCATAAACCAGTTTGCAACTGACGCTTTCTCCGCTATTCCGACCGCAACAAGCGGGGCGGAAAAGCCCCGTATGCAGCAAAGCAACGGGGCTTTTTCATGTCCGAACTTGAAACAATAGAAACTGAGGCCCTCGCGGCGATAGAAGCTGCTGGTGATCTAACCACGCTGGACGCCCTGCGCGTCGCAGAGCTTGGCAAAAAAGGGCGTATCTCCGGCCTGATGAAAGGCCTAGGCAAGATGACGCCGGACGAGCGCAAGGAGATGGGACCAGCGCTCAATGCCTTGAAGAACAGAGTGACGGACGCTGTAGCGGCGCGAAAGACCAAGCTTGAAGATGCAGCCCTTGATGCGCAATTGGCGACGGAAAAGGAAGACCTCACCCTGCCCCCGCGCCCTGAACAAGTCGGCGCGCTTCACCCTGTCATGCAGGTCTTTGAAGAAATGGCTGCAATCTTTGGTGACATGGGCTTTAGCGTTGCCGAAGGACCGGACATAGAGGATGACTGGCATAATTTCACCGCGCTGAATTTTCCTGAAGGCCACCCCGCGCGCGAAACACACGATACGTTTTTCATGGAGCCTGTGGATGGTGCCCCGCCCAAAGTACTGCGCACACACACCAGCCCGGTACAAATCCGTACCATGATGAACCAGAAGCCGCCGATCCGTATCATTGCACCCGGCCGCGTTTATCGAAACGATTGGGATGCCACGCATACGCCGATGTTTCATCAGGTCGAAGGCCTCGTCATTGAGAAAGGCATTCATATGGGGCACCTGAAAGGATGCCTGATTGATTTTGTCAAAGCCTTCTTCGAGGTCAGCGATGTGGAAGCCCGCTTTCGTCCGCACTTCTTTCCATTCACTGAACCGAGCGCCGAGATGGATGTAAAATACACCAAGAATGGCGACACGATCCAAATCGGTGCTGGCGATAGCTGGATGGAGATCCTCGGCTCGGGCATGGTACATCCAAATGTGCTGCGCAATTGCGGCATCGATCCGGACGAATATCAGGGCTTTGCCTTTGGCATGGGTGTGGATCGTCTCGCTATGTTGAAATACGGCATGCCGGACCTGCGCCCCTATTTTGAAGCCGACCCGGAATGGACCCAGCATTACGGATTTAAACCATGGCTGACACCAAGCGTCAGCGGAGGGCTGAGCTGATGAAATTCACACTCTCATGGCTTGAAGGCCACCTCGCCACCAAGAAAACGCTTGATGAAATCCTCGACCTGATGGTCCAGATCGGACTTGAGGTCGAAGAGGTTGATAATCCGGCCACGCGGCTTGCCCCTTTCACCGTGTGTAAGGTGACGGACGCCCAGCCCCATCCAGATGCTGACAAATTGCGCGTCTGCACCGTTGAAACCGTTGACGGTACAAAGCAAATCGTCTGCGGCGCACCAAATGCCCGCGCTGGCATGACTGCCATATACGCCCCACTCGGTGCTTACATCCCAGGACTCGACATCGCACTCGATAAAAACCCGCGCAAAATTCGCGGCGTCTAAAGCCACGGCATGATGTCTTCAGCCAAAGAGCTGGAAGCGGGCGAAGACCATGATGGAATTGCCGACCTAGACGACAGTTTCGCACTGGGTACCCCGGCGGCCATCGCGCTTGATGCCAATGACCCCGTGATTGATTTTGAAGTGACCCCAAACCGACCCGATTGGCTCGGCGTGATGGGAATTGCGCGAGACCTGGCCGCAGCAGGCGCAGGCAGGCTCGCCAGCCGCGAATTAAAAAATATCAGCGGGGCTTATGACTGTCCTGTTGAAATTGGCATTGAGGCTGATGAGGCCTGTGCCATATTTGCTGGTATCATGATCAAAGGCGCAAAAGACGGTCCGTCACCGGATTGGATGCAAAAGCGCCTACAATCTGTTGGCATTCAACCAAAGAGCCTTCTGGTCGATGTCACCAATTATGTTTCACTCGACCGCGCACGCCCGCTTCATGCCTATGATGCTGACAAACTAAAAGGCCGGGTGCATGCCCGCCTCGGTTATAAAGGCGAAACATTAGAGGCCCTGGACGGGAAAACCTATAACATCACTGAAGACATGTGTGTCATCGCCGATGATAGTGGCCCGATCGGACTTGGTGGCGTGATGGGCGGTCAGTCGACGGCAGTCTCTGAAACCACAACAAATGTGTTCCTTGAGGCGGCATGGTTTGATCCGCTGCGCACCGCGCGCACCGGCCGCACCACAGGCATTATCTCAGATGCACGCTACCGCTTTGAACGCGGCGTAGACCGCGACTCATGTCTGGATGGTTTAAAGCAAGCCGTTGAGATAATTCGGGAATATGCTGGCGGTGAGGTCTCACACCCTCTCATCGTCGGCGAGCCTACCTATGCAGGTGACGCGGTCGCTTTCTATCCAAATGATGTCCAACGCCTAACTGGGTTAGACATCAAGCAGGCAGACATGAAGCGCATGCTCAAAGATCTTGGTATGGAGATCGAGGATGCAGGCGACTGCTGGTATATCAAACAGCCAAGCTGGCGATTTGATATTTCCCAATCTGCAGACCTTGTTGAAGAAATTGCCCGCCTGACCGGGTTCGATGCGCTTCCACAAACCTCCCTTCCCCCGCCCGAAGGCGGCTTGAAAGCCACACCCACACCTTTGCAGCAACGCGTTCGCACAGCCAGACGCGTCATGGCGTCACGCGGTTTTCTGGAGGCTGTCACATGGAGCTTCATGAGCCAGGAACATGCCGCTCTGTTTGAAGGCACAGCAGCCGCGCTCAAGGTTGCAAATCCGGTTGCCAGTGAACTTAATCAGATGCGCCCAACTGTACTTGGAAACCTTGCCCGCGCTGGGCAGAAAAGCGCAGATCATGGTCGGCCCAATACGCGCCTGTTCGAAGCCGGGCCAATTTATTTAGGAGATGGCCCGAAAGATCAGCGCACTGTTGTGACAGGTCTTGTTCAGCCAAGCACAGAACGTCACTGGCAAGGCGCACCACCAGCTTATGATGCACAAGCGGCCAAGGCAGACCTTTACGCCATCCTCCAGGCCCTCGGCCAACCGCCTGCACGGTTCCAGATTGCAGAGCCGCGCCAATCTTTCTGGCATCCGGGGCGCGCCGCGCGCCTGACACTTGGCCCCAAAACAACGATTGCACATTTTGGCGCGCTGCATCCGCGTGTTCTCAAAGCGCTAGATGTTAACGGCCCTGTCTTTGGCTTCGAGCTGAACCTCAATGCACTGCCAAATATGAAGGTCTCAACGCGCAAAACAAAAACCGTCCTGAAAAAAGCTGATCTTACGCCGATAAGGCGGGACTTTGCTTTCCTCGTGGATGAAAGCGTTGCAGCCGGAGAGTTAATAAGACTGGCACAAAAAGCAGACAAGCAGCTGATCACTGATGTCTCTATCTTTGATGTCTATCAGGGCAAGGGGATAGCAGAAGGTCAGAAATCTGTTGCCATTGAAGTGACCCTTCAACCACGCGGGGACGCACTTAAAGACAAAGACATCGAGGCTGTCTCCCAATCAATTATCGCCAATATTGAAAAAGGCACCAAAGGCACCCTGCGCGCGTAGAGACAAAGCTACGCCCTGATCAGATTATAGAAAAAGCCCGCAGCCAAATGCTGTGGGCTTTTTGTGCATTAATTCTGGTTCAGTCAGCAGGGTTACGAACCGTACCCGGTATCAGCCGCTTCAACCAGCCTCTCACCAGCCCACACATCATCCACGCGACGGTCACGCCCACAGCCACGACGGTAACGAGCATAATGTAGACGATTTTTCAGATAGTAATCCTGATGATACTGCTCAGCCGGCCAGAATTTTTTATAGCTGGCAATCGTGGTGACAATCGGATTAGCCAGCACACCAGAGGCGTCAATAGCCGCTTTTGATTGCTCTGCAATTTCAGCCTCAGCTGCGGTCGCCGGGAAAATTCCGGTCTGATAGCTAAAGCCACGGTCACAAAACTGCCCACCCGCATCGGTTGGATCAATATGACGCCAGAAGTATTCAACCAGTTCTGAATAGGTTACTGTTTGAGGGTCATAGACAACTTTGACGGCTTCATAATGGCCGGTGTTTTTATAAGTTACCTGTTTGTAAGTCGGATTTTCAACATCGCCGCCCGTATAACCCGATATTGTCTCAACAACGCCAGTCACTTTATCAAAGTCAGCCTCAAGACACCAAAAACATCCACCAGCAAAGTAAGCTTCGGCACGTTCATCAGATAGCTGAGCCTGCAAATTTGGCGAGGGCAATGGCACATCTGCTCCATTATCATTATCAGCTTGCGCCGTCATAACGAAAGTTGCGATCGCCGTAATGCTGGCGAGTGCGAAGAGAACAATGTTCGATCTGGAAACAGACATGGGAGGACTCTGTAGTTTGTGTTGCTTGATTTTATAAATCTGGGACCTTTTTTATATAATCTGATTAAGTCAAAATTGGGAGAGATAAAAAGCCAACACACGAAAACTTGTTAGCTTGTGAGTCTTTTGCGCAACGACTGGGCAAGCCTGCTAGAAAAGCGACCAGTTGTCCGATCAGTCGACACGCACAGCTACAAATACCACAGGGTCACCATTTGAATAATTCAAGGCGTAGCGTGGCGTGCTCAGTGTGACCTGACGCCCGCTCCGCTCGGCAAGCGACACCAGCAATTGCTGCCCGGCGCGACCTGCATCATCTTCAATATTAAACAAATAGATGATGGGATAAGCTTGCTCTGCATCCGGTAGGGTCACGCGTGTTTGCGGCGGAATGACCGTATGTGTACCAGTTGTAAACACAAGGCTTGGCTCGGCATACCCAACCGCTTGCACCCTGGCTGGTTGCGGGTCTGCGCACTCTTTGTAAACCCAACCTTGCAACCCGCACACCTCAGCCAATGCAGCACGTGCCGTCACCGTTGGTTGAAGCCAGGTAGCCCCGGGTAAAAAGACAACGCGCGTATGCCAACCAACCATTATGCTGGCGAGGATTGCAAATGTAACCCCCACGCCATAGTGCTGGCGCAGGGAAAGAATAGCGGCTGCAAAGATCATGACAAGGCCTGCAATCAGCCAGTGCAATGCCATCGTCGGCGCGCGCTCCCAAGCCGCGCGCGCATCCTGTGCTGCCGCCACAGACTTAAAATCACCCGCTGCCTCAGCCTGTAAAAGCTCAACACCAAAGGGCGACACAACAAAGCAAAATATCAAACCGCCCAGCACAAATATCCCAGCAGAAATATATTGCGCAAGGCGCGCTTTTGCACCACTCATAAACTGGATGACCCCCCACCCACATATAAGCGCAAGCGCCGGATAAACCGGTAGAATATAGTGCGAAAGCTTGGTCGGCAGCAGTTCAAAAACAAGCCAGCTTGGCACAAACCATGCCATCAGAAAGATCAGGCCCGCCCGGTCTGAAGCAAGCACATCAAGCGCTTTTCCACGCAGGTGATGGACAGCCAGGGTTAAAGACGGAACCAGATACAAGGTCGCTGGGAAGAACATTATCAGTGCAAATGCTAAATGATAGCCCGGCAGCCCACCATGCCCCTCTGAAGCTCCGGCAACCTTGTCTTTTAAATCCTTACCAACAGCCCCCTCCAGAAAGGCTCCATCCGTGGCAATCTGCACCCAGATAAACCAAGGCAGAACAATGAGTGCAAAAAGCAGTAAGCCGCGCCAATTTATCGCCGATTTAGCGATAGCGGCAGATTTATGCACCGCAGATAAGACCGCAATCGCCAATCCTGCGACCATAAGGCTAACTGGTCCTTTGATCAGGAACGAGGCCCCAAGCCCGCCCCAAAACAAAAGCATAAGCGCTCTGGCACGTGGCGCTGCAGTGTCGCCAACTAAAGTCATGACATAAAGGCGCGCCAAAGCGCCCATGCAGAGCACGGTCAAAAATACCAGGACAGCGTCTGTCTTCGCGATGTGCGCTTCAGAGGTCAACAGCAGTCCAGCTCCAAACAACGCAGCCCCCAGGAAAGCGCCGCGACGTCCGATCAGAACCTGCCCGCACCAAAATGTTGCCAATGTCGCAAAAATTGCCCCCAGCAATGAAGGCAACCGATACGCCCAAATCTGGTCACTACCTGTTTCATGCGCCGCGAGCATAGAAGCAGCCCCCGCCTGCAACCAGTGTATACCTGCTGGTTTTTTATTTCGTCCCTCATCCTGATAGCGGATTTGGATGAGGTCACCGGTTTCAACCATCTGTTTAGAGGCTTGTGCAAACCGGCTTTCATCCCGGTCGAGCGCTGGCACCATGAACACGCCCGGCACACTCGCCGTAAACGTTACCAAGGCTAGCAAAAGATAGGCTTTCCAACCATCAGATATGTTCTGCAGGACAGTCATCGTCTCTTTATAACGCCGCTCCCTTGAGAAGCCAGACTTTGATCAAAGAGACAAAATAGCTATTATAGGTGCGCGATCGCAGCCTCGCCAGCCACTCTCAGACTAGCCGCCTCCACCCCGCCACGGGCCATGATACCCAATCCAACATAGGTAGCCAATATATGCAGCGCCAAAGCATTTTGCGCCACGTCACCAGAAAGAGACACCAAGGCGCGTTCAATTGCTGCTAACAGCCTAAGCCGGCTACGTGTCGCCATGCGCCGGGCAACTTCATCAAGCTTGCTGTACTCTGCAAGACTATTGCACAGCAAACCGCCACGACGATCATTTGCGTCAACCGCATTTGCTGGCGCCAGCATTAAAGCCCGAAGCCCCTGATCGCCAGGAAGCGAATCCATGACTGCAACCATATGATCAACCGCCACTTGATCATATTCAAGCAGTGCCAGCTGAAACATGTTGCCCTTATCTCCAAAAGCGCCATAAAGGCTCCCCTTCTGCAGGCCTGTTCCCTTTGTCAAATCCGACAGGGACGTACCATCATATCCTTTCGCCCAGAAAATATTCATTATTTTCCGGCGAACCGCTTGTGAATCAAATTTGCGGGGGCGAGCCATTTACATACCTTTCAGATGCGCCACTCATGCAACGTATAAAACCGATTGGTCAAATAAAGTTTGTCCTCACATATATGTGATTTTACATGTATGTTTGCGTATGAGAGACGATTTTCATTGGTTATTGACCAAACGGTACAAAAGAAACAAAGTATTCCTGATTGCCTCCCCTAGAGGCAATTGATAACTTACAAAGGAACTCCACATGACCCGCAAATCCCTCCTCGCGCTCACAGCATTGGCCCTGACTACAATTTCAGCCTGTAGCTACTTTCCGGCCACTAACACCGCTGCAACGGCGCCGGTTGTCGCTGCCAGCGCTGCAAGTGTAGTTGCGCCTGTCCCTGCTAATGCCCTTTTGACCGGAACATTTAGCGGCCGCAGCGACCACGTCACAACTGGCCGCGCGTCCATTGTCGGGTCTACTGGTGCTTATCAACTCGTGCTTGCCTCTGATTTCAGCTTGGATGGCGCCCCGGATCCAATCGTCGGATTTGGCCAAAACGGCACATTTGATCCGGCAACGAAGCTCGGTGCTCTAAAACAAATTAATGGTGCTCAGGTTTATGATCTTCCAGCTAGCTTTAATCCTGCGCAAGCCGGTGAGGTCTATGTTTGGTGCGAGCAGTTTGATGTCCCACTTGGCGTGGCAAGCTTTACCTCAGCCCCTGTTGCTGCAGGTACATTTAGCGGCCGCAGTGACCATATTACGACTGGCCAGGCCACAATCACAGGCACACCTGGAAACTACACATTAACACTCGGTGCTGATTTCACGCTGGACGGCGCGCCAGACCCAATTGTCGGCTTTGGTGCCAATGGCGTCTATAATGCAGCAACGAAAGTCGGGCCACTCAAGGCCATTACCGGCGAGCAATCCTATTCTCTACCCGCCAATTTCGATCCGGCAAATGTAGAGGAAGTCTATATTTGGTGCGAGAAATTTAGCGTCCCGCTCGGCGTTGCGAGTCTTTAACTTCAACGTAAATAACACTCTTTCCAGCCCGCTACAGTTTTGTAGCGGGCTTTTTTATTCCCAACTGACTGGCCGCGCTGGGGTTTTTACTCGCATAGTGGCGTCTGCTGCGATAAAATCGCTTAACGAGTTGCGCGGAGGGCGCTATCTATGGCTAAGAAAGTTGGGCTTGGGCTAATTGCGCTTGGGCTTGAACGGAAGAAGCGGGCTCAAAACACCTCCGCACCTTCCACAAAAAAGGGACACCCAATGCGAGTATTGTTTTCAGTCTTTCCGCTGCTGGCCATTCCGGTCATTATTTATAATCTCATTGCCTTTACAGGTGGAACAGCGGCTCCTATCGCAGGCGCTGCAAATGTCGCACCGCTTGCGGCAACACTGTCCAATCCTGTACTGGAGCTGACAATGATTTCTGGCGTGATCTGGCAATTATCTGGCGCAGATGCTCTTGTCCTTCTGGCGATCTCGCTCTTATTTCTGGAAATCCTGAAGTCCACCAGTACAGGCACAGCAACAATCATGAACCATGCTGTCTCCATGATTTTGTTTATTGTCTGCCTTGTCGAGTTCCTGCTGCATCCAAATTTTGCCACGTCAGCCTTTTTCATCGTTATGGTGATGACCTTGCTTGATGTGCTTGCAGGTGTGGTCGTGACAATTGTTTCGGCCCGCCGAGACTTTGGTGTAGGCGAAGGCTTTGCAGGCTAGCGAAATCTGGACCAAACCTCTTTTAAAAAGAGCGCTTGTAATGGGCGCTCTTTTTTATTTCTTAGGGGTTTTCACAAGTGCGTCGAGCTGGGCCTGCATAACATTAATTTGCACCTGCATAATCGATACCGGATCGGTGAGATCAACGTTGCCCGCGTGCAGAGAAGGGTCAGGCTTGTCTGCACCGCGCGCCTTCTTGCCCGTTAAACCACCCGGCACCATCATGCTCATCGCTTTTTCAAACATGGCGAGGTTGCGTTTCGTTTGTTCCTCGAACAAGCCCATCGGGCTCATCGGGAAAGCCTTGCCTATGCCCGCGCGCCATTTTTCCTGCCGTTCAGCAAAGCTATTCATGCTCATATCGAGCCAGGCTGGCAGGGCAGACTGCACACCATCACCATAAAACTTGATCAACTGTCGCAGAAAATTCGTTGGTAAAGCACCGTTACCGCCTGCCTCCTGCTCAAAAATAATCTGTGTCAGCACTGAGCGCGTCAGATCCTCACCCGTCTTTGCATCTCTCACTTCAAACTCAACGCCGTTTTTGACAAGATCAGACAGATGGTTGAGCGTCACATAGGCCGACGCTGACGTATCGTAGAGACGCCGGTTTGCATATTTCTTGATAATGACGAGATCATCTTTTTGCTTCGCCATGTGGCCACCCTTAATTTTTTATCTATTTGTTCACTATGCGTAACTCTGTGCCGTAAAGCAATAATCTCAATAAACCTTGTGTGCAGCGCACAAAATTTGCACTATGCTTAATACAAGCTGTCAACAAACACAGGAGTGGCCCAAGCATGTCGAGAATAGCACTAGTGACAGGCGGAACACGCGGCATAGGGCGCGCAATCAGCGAGGCACTTGTCGCAAAGGGCTATAAAGTGGCCGCGAATTACGCCGGAAATGATGAGAAAGCGCGCCTGTGCGCTGAAGAAACTGGCGTCACCTGTTTCAAATACGATGTCTCGGATAATGAGGCTGTGACAGCCGGCCTCCAAGAAATAGATGCTAAACTCGGTCCCATCGACACACTCGTCAATAATGCCGGTATCACCTGGGATGGGCCCTTCCATAAGATGAGCAAGGCCCAGTGGGATAAAGTCATCGATGTTGACCTAAACTCGGCCTTCAACGTCACACGCCAGGCTTGGGAAGGTATGCGCGAACGCGGGTTTGGGCGCGTGATTAATATCTCTTCTATCAATGGCCAAAAGGGACAGTTCGGGCAGGTCAACTATTCGGCGGCCAAGGCTGGCCTCATTGGCTTTACCAAAGCCCTCGCCATGGAAGGCGCGCGCAAGGGCATAACCGTTAACTGCGTGGCGCCGGGCTATATCGACACGGATATGGTCGCCGATGTGCCCGCCGAGGTGTTGGAAAAGATCGTCAAAACCATCCCTGTCGGGCGCCTTGGAAAAGCCAGCGAGATTGCCGACATGGTCACCTATCTGGCCGCAGACGAAGCCGCCTTCATCACCGGTGCCACAATGACCGTAAACGGCGCACAATATATTGCCGGGTGAGTAAATAGTCTGAGTCCACTTCCGGCGGCGTAGGGGACATTAGGTCATCTGCTAGTTGCTTTAAGGCATTATTGGTCTAAAAATTAGTCATCACTTTGAGTCGGTAATGAGACCAACAATGAAGCTGGAAACCAACGTAGCCTGCGAAATGGCTCGCGATTACGCGAAGGGTTTCGGTATTGTGGTCGGCGTTTCAGTTGGTCTTGGAATCGTCGGATGGTTTCTTCTCCAATATTTTGGCGCCGATATTGAGCCTGCAGAAACCCTTCGACTTGTACTTATGCTCTGCCTCCTTGCTTTGCTAACAATTGGTGGAGAAATCGCATTCTCTCTCTTGTTCGCGAACAAAAATATATTTGGTGGGAGATCCACATTCATGCATTTTCTTGGAGGAATAAGTGCTTGGATTTCTGCGTTTTATATAGGACCACTTATGTTGGATTATGTCGAATCAGCAGAAGCAGAAGAAGAATGTGAGACAATACATAAGTGGGAATTCGGACCAGTAATATTCTCCTCAAAAGAGTGTGATGGGTAAACTAGGTTTACCCCCCCTGCCCCAAAGCAACCACCACCTCAGTAAAACCGCATCACCCCGCCGCTGCAATCACCTGCTCATAAGCGGCGATCTGGTCACGGACAAAAGCTGCCTTGGTAAACTGTGCTTCATACGCGGCCCGGCCACCCGCCACCAGAGATGCCGCCAGATCCTGATCTTCAATCACTTTGCGCATGGCTTGTGCCAGGGCCTCATCATCATTCTTGGGCACAATCAGGCCAGACACACCATTCTCAACATAAGCAGCAGGCCCCACCGCATCCGCCGCCACCAGCGGACGGCTCGCCGCCCAGGCATCCACCGTCACCGTGCCAAAGGGCTCATACCGGGAAGGAAACGCTACAAAATCACAGGCGGCCAGCAACGCCCCGCGATCATTTCGCCAACCAAGAAAGCGCACACGATCTTCAATATCCAGCGCGCGCGCTTGTGCTCTGAGTGCGCCTTCTAACGGCCCATCGCCAGCAATCCAGACATAAAGCCCATCAATCTTTTTGGCCGCGTCAAGCAAGACATCAAGGCCTTTCTTCTCGTGCAGCCGCGCCAGCGCCAGCGCGACGGGGGCATCAGCTGGCGTTTGTAAACTCTCCCGATCAATCGGTTTTACATTTTCAAAGTCAGCATACGTATGAACGATCAGTGAACGATCATCTGCCACGCCCTGGGCGCGGATGTGGCGAAGTAAATCCTTGGTCAGACCGATATGCCAGTCGCAATTTGTAAATCGCTCCAGCTTATAATAACCGCCATACCAGGCCACAGATTTGGCGCGATGCTTTGCCGGCGCAAATTGCCCAGCCCGGCCCATCCAGTATTCAATCACATCGGGACGGAACCGCTCAATCGCCTCATTTATTTTTCGGCGGCTCGGAAACGGCCAGCGCAAATTAAAAGAACAGGTCGAATAGCCAATCCCGGCACTGGCAAACATATCGAGGCGAAATTTGTTGTTTGGCCGCGTCACGACAAACTGTTTTAACCCCGCTCCGGCCAGCGCGCACACAGATTCCAGCATAATATTTTCAGCGCCCCCCTCTTGGGCACCCGCCATGACATGCATGATCCGCATAAAGTCGCTCTCCCTCTTGTAAGTCTTCACTACTCTTATATGCGCACCAACGCAAAAGGAGACTTGGCTTTACAGCGCCACTCGCCTAGTTACAGATACTTAATTCTCGCAGAAGCCCCTAAAAGGAAGACTTATGACCGCCTATCGTCTGTTCGGAGCTGAAACCTCCCCCTATTCCCTAAAGGTTAGATCTTTCCTGCGTTACAAAGGCGTTGATTTTGATTGGGTCCTTCGTTCTTCAGTTACAGAAGAAGAGTTTAAAAAACATGCCAGCCTGCCAACTGTGCCGCTTCTCATTCGTCCGGATGGGAAAGCCAGTCAGGATTCAACCAATATGCTGGCCACACTGGAAAAAGAACACACCGCCCCATCAGCCAAGCCTGATGATCCAGCTTGTGAAGCACTGGCGCTTATGCTCGAAGACTATGCTGATGAATGGCTCAATAAGGCGATGTTCCATTATCGCTGGAACCAAAGCCCCGATAAGGAAGCAGCTGCCATACGTGTGCTTGAACAGCTTTTTGCTGGCCGCGCACCCGCCCGTAAACGCGATGCACAGGCCTCAGTTGTTTCTCACATGAACGAGCGCCTACCGCTTGTTGGCGCCACATCCGAAAATATCCCTGTGATTGCCGCTTCCTTTCAGCGGTTCGCCGCGCTGCTCAACGCCCATCTTGAACAGACATTATTTATTTTTGGCGGACGCCCTTCGGCTGCGGACTTTGCAATTGCAGGCCAGATTCAACAAATGCTGCTCGATCCAACCATGAATACATGGCTTAATGAGAACACGCCTTTCATCGTCGCCTGGTGTGAATTTATGGAGGCACCTAATCCTGGCGCGCCATTTGCCAAGCTGTCAGATCTACAAGAAACGCTTCTACCGCTTTTCCGCGACGAGGTCAGCACAACCTATCTGCCTTGGGCGGCTGCAAATTCTGCCGCAATCACCAAGCGCAAAAAGGCTGTCACAGTCGATCTGGCTGATGGCCCATACGCACAATCGACACAGCGTTATGCTGCAAAATCCTATCGAACCGTCAAAAAAGCCGTCGCGAAACTGGCAGACGCTGAAGGCCTGTCAGCCTTCCTTGATGCCGCTGGCAGCAAAGGCTTCCTCTAAGCCTCATCAATCTCAGGCACACCAATCGCATGGAAACCCGCATCCACATGGATGACTTCCCCGGCAATTGAGCGTCCAAGTGGTGAGAGCAGATAAAGCGCGCAACCGGCAACACCTTCCATACTGGTGTTCTCTTTGAGGAACGACCAATCCTTCCCGGTGCCCATCAGGCCTTTACCGCCGCGAATGCCAGCCAGAGAGAGGGTACGCATCGCGCCAGCAGAAATCGCGTTCACGCGTATCCCTTCCCGGCCAAGGTCGCGCGCAGCGTAGCGTGTGGCCGCTTCAAGGCCTGCTTTGGCCACACCCATGACATTATAAGACGGCACAGTGCGCTCTGCCCCGAGATAGGTCAGGCAGATGATTGATCCACCGCCTTCCTCACGGCTGGGCATAATGTCAGACGCCCGGCGCGCGCAATCGATAAAGGAATAGACAGAAATATCCATCGCCCGCGCAAAACCTTCGCGCGTCGTATTTGCCACCATAGACCCTTGCAATTCATCTTTCCCCGCAAAGGCGATCGAATGGACCAGAAAATCAATCTTGCCCCAGCGTTCCTTGATCGCAGCAAAGGCAGCATCCATTTCACTGTCATTGGTAACATCAGCGGGCACCATGAAGTCCATACCGATACTCTCCACCAGCGGACGTACACGCCGCTCGAGTGTTTCACCTTGATAGGTAAAGGCCAATTCTGCGCCTTGCGCTGCCAATTGCTGAGAAATGCCCCAGGCGATTGAATTTTGGTTCGCGACGCCCATGACCAGGCCACGCTTGCCTTTCATTAAATCGCCCGCAGGAAAGGTCCAGTCATTTGCCATAATTTCTCACGCCTCTTATTGGATGTTTATCATGCGCCCAGCGCTAGGCGGGTCGGGGCGCAAGGTCAAGCACGAAGCTTGCCCCATACCTTTAAAAGCGAGAAATGCCCTTCAAATTCCCCTCATTGGGGATTTTGGCACGGCAATTGCTTGGATAGGCTCAGAGTCTAAAACGTAGACATGAAAAGGAACATAAAATGAGAACGACCCGCCTTCCACGATATGCCAGCACAGCCCGCAGCAAAACTGCCCCGATTATGAGCGGCATGTCATTCATGACCTATATCGTTTTGTTTACAGGTATTTATCTAGCCACCCAAATCCTGCTGGGCTAGGTAACTTTCAAAACGGCACACTTCTTGAATTGTCCCTTTTGCAGCCGGACGATTGGAGTAACCAGATGACCACATCAAATATACCACAACGTGCTATGAAGGCGCGCAAGACAGTCTCAGTTTCAGCACTCTTTCGTGCAGGCTATCTTGCAATGGTTGTTCTGGTCACCCTCTACATGGTGGTACAAATCCTCACGCATTAGGGAAAATCCGGCTTTTAAAACAAAGGACAGATAAACCTACCGCAAAAGGGATGTGAATTTCCTAATAAAAGAACACATTCTGTTAACCATTTCCGGGCTTATTGTCTCCTGAACGGAGAGGATGGCCCTATCATGCGTATGAAGATGTTTGCGGCAGAATCATTCGACGCAGCGCGCGCGCTCGTTTTTGCCGAAATGGGAGATGACGCAGTTATCCTATCCGAAAGGGAAGTTGATGGTCGTGTCGAAGTAAGAGCAGCAACCGATGGTTCAAAACGTACCGGAAACGACAGTCCGGTTTTTCTCCAACGCGAACACCAGCAACGCACAATACCTGAAGCCAATTCAGTTCTCACGCAAAGACTACGCGACACGCTGGCCTGGCATGGCGCCCCCAAGCGTTTTATCAATCGTATCGTTAACACCTCAGACAGCTCGCAAAAAGACCCCGTCGATGCCCTGGCAACAGGTTTGATGGAGATTATCGCATGTGCCCCGCTTCCAGCGCGCCCAGACAGAAACATTGTGCTCGTCGGCCCGCCCGGTCATGGACGTACCTCAACCGCTGCAAAGCTAACCCGCCGCGCAGCGATGGCAAACGAGCAAATCCTGCCGGTTGCTGCTGATTTTGATGCCACAGCAGGCGGTGAGCAATTATCAGCCTATTTGGAACGTGAACGCGCACAAGTGCGCATCGCATCAGACCCTGATGCTCTTTTTACGGTTATGGATGATGTTCAGCGCAACAATCAGCGTTGTGTTATCGACCTCCCCTCCATCCTGCCTTTTGACAGTGAGGATCTGGCCCGCTTGAAAGACCTGATCGCTGCTATAGATGCAGAACCAATTCTCGTCCTCTCTGCGGAGGGGCATCCTGAAGACCAGGCAGAGGCCGCACGCGCATACGCCGCAGCGGGCATCAAACGTGCTATTTTAACGAAATTAGACGTGGCCAGGCGACGCGGCGGCGTTGTGGCGGCATTAGCGACCGCGCGCATTTCACTATCCCACCTTGCGGTCACACCCTTTATTGGTGGTGGCCTCATTCCGGCAGCCCCTAAACGACTAGCGGCTCTTCTCATCGAAGAGTCTCAAGGTCAGGACGCTTTGAGAGGAGCAGCCTAATGAGTTTCATGCTTCGCAAATCGCAGGATACACCAAATCCGGCCATGCAAACACGATCACGGGTTCAACCTGCCTCCATCGTCGCCGTTGCCTCGGGTAAAGGTGGCGTCGGAAAGACATTCACCTCCATAACGCTCGCCGGCGCTTTTGCCATGCTGGGCAAGCGAACGCTTCTGGTCGATGGCGACCTCGGCCTTGCCAATGTTGATGTACAGCTTGGGATTGCACCAGAAACCGATCTGGCCGCGGTTGTGTCCGGCTGGGTTGAACTTGATGATGCCGTAACACCCGTTGATGGCGGCGCCAGCCAGGGTGGCTTTGATGTCCTGCCCGGTCGTTCCGGCTCTGGCGCGCTCGCAGAAATGCCACCTGAAGAAGTTGCCCGCCTGGCCGCCGGTGTCTCTGCCCTTGCCCTTCAATATGATCAGGTTGTTCTTGATCTGGGAGCAGGGATTGAGTCCAACTGCATGCGCCTGGCC
>CAYUFN010000035.1:0-1246 GCA_964443965.1 uncultured Hyphomonas sp.
GACGCAAGAAGGAAATTATGCGCAAGACAACAGCCATCAGCCCGCAAAGCGGCGTTCCATCGCAAGGCGAAGCCGATGCGGGGGACAAACAAGAATAGAAAGGATCGCCCATGTCCAATCATAAGCATTAAAGCAAGCCACCGAGCAAAGCTCGCAAGCGTGACCACGCGCCGGGCGAAGCCCGCCCCGCCGGAGCTGCTGCGCAGCGTGAGGCAAAACATGCGACGCTAAAGCAAGCTAAATTTACAACAGTGCGTCTTCATCTTTTGCGAATTTGGCCAGCAGATAGCTTTCTGTGTCCTCGAGCTTATCAAGCCCGCCAAAGGCAAAAGCTGATCGATCCATCACCAGATCACGTGGACGAAGTGGGCGCGAGATTTCTAACCCTTCCAGCGCGCGTGCGCGTGAAAAGGCAACATAGGCCTGCCCATGTGCAAACATGCCGTGATCAAAATCGATATAAACCTTGTCCAATGTCAGTCCCTGCGCCTTGTGAATGGTCACCGCATAGGCAAGGCGCAGCGGCATTTGTTTAAATGTACCGACGATTTCGCGGGAAACTTTTTTGGTTTCACTATCAACTGTATAGCGATACTTTTCCCAGCTGGCGGGTTCTATCTCATAGGCGTGGCCATCAACATCCACGATTACGCTTTCTTCGCCAAAACCTTCGACGATGGCGAGCGTACCATTGACCCAGCGCCCCTCCGGGTCATTTTTGATCAGCATGACGCGAGCGCCAATTTTCAGCTCCAGATCGGCCTCTGTGGGGTAGGCGCGTTCCTCGAACTGGCCCTCGACACTGCCTTCAAAAGTGCGCGCGCGTGTGTTCAATTCGGCCAGACGGGCCTGATTGATGCGGAAGGCATTGGCGTTGTTTGGGGTTAACACGACATGGGTTTCGCTAGCGTCTTTGGCACTGCGCTGCGAGACGAGGCTTTCGAGTACATCTTCATCAGCAGGGGTCACCCTATTTTGCCGCAAAGCGCCAAGCAAGGAAAGGAACTTTGGTTCAGCTTGCCGGAAAACATGTTTGAGGGCGAGCAGGGCAAACTCAGCCTCCTTGAAGGCGGGCGCATTAAAGAAATACGCCCCGCCATAACGTGTGTTGAGGATCGGCGCTTCATCATTGCCGACAACAGGGGGCAACTGGTGCAAATCGCCAGACAATATCATCCGCACGCCGCCAAACGGGCGTTTGGAACCGCGATTGAGTTTCAGGCTTTTATCGATCGCATCCAGCATA
>CAYUFN010000035.1:1256-24037 GCA_964443965.1 uncultured Hyphomonas sp.
GGTCGATGCCGTCCAGGATATCGGCGCGCACCATGGAGACTTCGTCAATGATCAGCGTTTTCATGGCGCGGAACACACGGCCATTTCGCAGGCGCTTGATGTCCGTATCCTCCATCAGGCGTGGCGGGAATTTAAAGAAGGAATGGATCGTCTGTCCGCCAATGTTCATTGCAGCCACCCCTGTCGGCGCCAATACCACGGCTTCTTCGCCCGCAACATCCAGAAAACGGCGCAAAAGGGTAGTTTTACCTGTGCCAGCGCGGCCCGTGAGAAACAGATTGCCTTGCGCGCCTGCGCCTTGGCTCACCCAGTCGGCTGGGGCTGCGTAAATGTCTTCGGGCGTGTCTGGCATGGGCTGGACTTATTTTTGCTGGCAACTGAACAGATAAGGAACATCTGTGTTTCTAGCGTCCTAACATGCATCGGGAGAATACAAAACGGCAATGCTGTGTGCTTGTGCTTTTTCATAAGTTGGCTACGATGATTTATGGACTTTGGTGTTGTCTTCTTCCTCCTGGCACTGTTTCCAGTGCTGATTTTTCTGTATTCACTGCGGAGCCTTCGTCAGTGCCTGCACGACCCAAAGGCAAGGCGGCGTGCCGCTCTAAGCACACCCGCGCTGCTTATCTTATCGCCGTTTGTTGTTACGGGATTTATGCTGCTTGAATCCACACTTGATCCTGAGTTTGTGAACCGCTCATTTGTCAATCCGGAAGGTAAAGGCGTGTGGGACCTTTTCATGTTTACTGTTGACCAGGCTTTAAAGGGAACGTTTTTCGATGCAATGGAGACGTTCAACGTGTCTGTTTCATCGCTCCAACACAAATGTGACTCCGTGCTTTTTTGCGTTGCGCTCCTGCTTTATCGAACTTCCATCAGCACGGTCGTTTCAATCTTCTTGCTGACACTGTTTATGAGGGTACAAGCATGGTTCAGCAGGGTGCTTGGGGCCAAAAAGACGACGCCTGAGGTCTAGGGTCGCCATAAGCAGGAAAGCAAACTCAAGTTTTGTCGGGCAATATTAACTCACCTTAAGGTTGGTCAAAGAAGTCGACCTTGCCTTGATCAAGGTCATAAAAGGCTCCAACAACCTTCAGGCGCCCAGCGCGCTGTGGCTCTAGCATGATAGGATCTGACTTAGTTCGAAGCATGTTAACAGTGCGTCGCACATTCTCTCTGACGGCTTCATTCAGATCGATCTTGCCGTCTGCGTCTCTCGCCCCAAGAACGGCAGGCAGTATCGGGTGGATCATATCGTCAATGGCACCGGGAAAACGCGCGTTTTCCTCTACAACCTTTTTTGCAGCATCCACGGCACCGCAGCTTTCATGTCCCATGACGACAACAAGCGGCACTTTCAAAACAGCGACAGCATACTCGATCGATCCCATTGCAACCGTGTCGATAGTATTACCAGCGTTTCGAATGATGAAGAGTTCGCCGAGCCCTCGACCAAACAGGAGTTCAGGAGGAACGCGACTGTCCGAGCACGTAACATAGGCGCAGAATGGTGCTTGGCCTTTGGCCAGTTCAAGACGCCGCGCAGGTCCAACAGGTGGTTCTGCGCGTGTCCCTGCCAGAAAAGCATTGTTACCATCAATGAGATATTGAAGCGCTTCATCAGAAGAAAGTGTTGAAACGCCATCCTTTGAGGGTGCCGGTACGAAAGCGGATTGGGTTGGCGTTTGAGCAGACACGGTCGCGCAGGCTGCCAGTGAGAGGGTGCCGGCTCCAGCACCTAGAAACGCTTGCCGTCTTGTCAATTTCGTCATTTTGTTCTCCATACAACATGACCTCAACGCGCCGATTGTTGAAAGGTTCGTGAACAAAATGCGATTTATATAAATTCCTAAAGCCCGAGCACGCGTTTGGCGATGATGTTCTTTTGAATTTCATTTGTGCCGCCATAGATGCTCTGGGCGCGGCCGCCAAAGTACGAGGCGACGCCTGATGCAGCATAAGAGGGGATTTGCGCTTTAGTTGCCCAATTCGGCGTGACGCTGTCCTCAAAGCTGCTTTGGGCGTAGCGCCCGGCCGCCTCGAGGAAAAGTTCCGTAATTTGCTGATGCGTTTCAGTTGCCATGATTTTGACAATAGAGGCTTCATTACCCACGCTGCCACCAGAAGAGAGTGCCGAAAGAATGCGCAGCACCTGTATCTCCAATGCTTGCAGATTGACATCGGCCTGGCTAATTCGCGCTGCAAACGCCTCATCATTGTTCAGGTGTTGGTTGCCACCTGTGGGCGTAGAGGCAGCAATCTCGCGGACTTTTTTCATCATCTCCTTTTTGCCGCCAATGCGCGCATAGGAGGTGCGCTCGAACCCAAGAAGGTATTGAGAATAAGACCAGCCTTTGCCTTCCTCACCAATACGTTGATCAGCGGGAACGGTGACATCGGTAAAATGGACTTCATTGAGCACATGCTTACCGTCAATCGTAATGATCGGGCGGACCTCGACGCCGGCACTTTGCAGGTCGCAGCATATGAAGGAAATGCCTTCCTGTTTCTTGCCTGAATTATCTGTGCGTGCGAGTAGGAAAATCCAGTCTGCGTGTTGGGCAGCGCTGGTCCAAACCTTTGTGCCGTTGAGGGTATAGCTATCGCCCGTGCGCACAGCGGAAAATTGTAAACTGGCAAGGTCCGAGCCTGAGCCGGGTTCTGAATAGCCTTGTGCCCAGCCGACTGATCCGTCGCGAATGCCGGGCAACCAGCGCTCCTTTTGTGCATCTGAGCCAAAGGTGTAGATCACCGGGCCGACATAAATCACGCCCATCGGGGTTACGGTAGGCACGCCAGCCCGCTCCAATTCCGCGTCGAAGATATATTGCTCATCCAACGTCCATCCCGGTCCGCCATATTCCTCTGGCCACGCACTCGCCAGCCATCCCTTTGCGCCGAGTGCCATTTCGGACTTGCGAACCTCTGCGGTGCTAAGCGATGCACCGCTGGCATTTTTCGTGATAATATCCTGTGGAAATTCGGTTTCAAAGAAGGCACGAATTTTAGCACGGAAAGCATCAGCTTCAGGGGCAGTGTTGAGGTTCATGAGATATCCTTTGTAGATATGATATTGTTTATAAGCCAATGTGAAAAGCTGCATAGCGCTTGAGACATATTTAACGACCTCTATCTAAATTGGATTTGTGATTGTAGCGTATAATACAGGTTTCTGGTGTAGATGATTTTTCCTGGGTTTTCTCATGCTCCGCGGTCCAAGGTCGCCTACATGCCTATCGTCAATGAGATTAATTTCCTCAAATTTATTCGTATAAAGATGAAATTAGCTTACCCTGATTTCATAATTAAACCTGATCCAGAGGGGCACTTTGCTTTGTCTGTGAAAGCTGGGCATCTTGGTGCGCCATGCCTCACTGCAGACCTTTGTGACGCATTTAGAGCTTATGGCCAAGCATGCAGAGAGGTGGAGCGCCAGGTTGTTATCGAGGAGTTTCTAAGCGCAGTCGGGAACACCGTGTTCAATATGGACACACCGATTTTGCCGGAAACCTTTCTTTTCCAATTGTACCCGCAAGCGGATGTCAGTTTTAAAAAAGGAGAGATATTCTTGCCGTTTATCGGAGATTTGGCTGCTGTTCTGATGCGGGCTGGAGATAGCGCTATGCGCCCGGTGACGCTCGCTAATCTTGATGTGCTTGGCTTAAGCCGGCAGCAGGCTGGCGAAGCGGCGATGCATAATACTTCCAAAGTCAGCAAGCATGTTAAACAAGAGTTTGATGTAGACTGGCCTGGGCTTATTTTTTTCAGCGCAGGTCCACAGTCAGCGTCTTCGCTTATCTATCGAGATTTCTCAAGCAACCAGAATATGCCAGACGGAGCGTATTTTGTTTGCGATAATGCCCGTTATGTTTATGCGTCCGCGCGCGATGAAGTCGCTATGGCAACACTTGTCATGTATCAACACTGTCTGGCTAAGCAGGTTAAACGGTCTGTGTCAGGAAGCTTGCTTCTCCGCCAGAGAGGGAACTGGCGTGCCGCAGACTTAACAGGTTTTGTGCGCGCTGCTTGACTGAGTCACTTGTAATTTTTTGATCTGAGTGCGAAGCGCCGTCAACATATTGTAGCCAGTTCTCCCCAATCTGTTATTTTGAGAGTATGAACCAACATATTGATATTGAGCGTCATAAAAGACACATCCTTTTAAAAGAGATTGGTGGGCCGGGCGTGCAAAAATTGGCCGGGGCTTCGGTTTCGATTGTTGGTGCTGGAGCGCTTGGCGGCCCTTGCGCAATGTATTTGGCGGCAGCGGGCGTGGGCCGGATCGAGCTGGTAGATGATGATGTCGTTGATCTGTCAAATTTACAGCGCCAGATACAGTTTTCCGAGGCTGATATAGGCCGGGCCAAGGCTGTTGTGTTGGCCGGTCGGCTTGAAGCTATGAATGCGGCTGTAAAAGTATCAGTGACGACCAAACGGTTTGTCGCAGGCGATACATTAGCTGGCGAGATCATTATTGATGCGAGTGATAATTATACGGCGCGCTTTAATATGAATGCGCTGGCGCATGAAACTGGCCGGGCAATGGTGCATGGTGCTGCGGCGCGTTGGGCAGGGCAGGCATCTGTGTTTGCGTCCGGTTTACGCGCTGATGCACCCTGTTATCGGTGCTGGGTTCCACAAGCCCCACCTGAGGCAGAAACGTGCGAGACTGTGGGTGTTGCCGGGCCTGTTACCGGGCTTATCGGTACACGCATGGCGCTTGAGGTTCTCAAACTCGTCACGAAAGCTGGGAAACCACTTATCGGCCAATTGTGGCTGCTGGACGCGTTAACCGGTGAAAGTAGAACAGTCAGCCTGCGCAATGACCCTGCATGTTTGTACTGCAACACTTGACTTTTATACTAAATAATTGCGTTTATGTACGTTTATTAATGTAGATTAGTGTTGAGGGTATAGCGCGAATGTTTCGTCGCTTATTGACAGTTGTTTTAATATTACTGGTTTTGATCAGCATTGGCTGGTTGACCATGCGCCGGGCTGACATCCCATATAATACGCTTGAGGATATTTACACCTCCTCCACCTCTCAATTTTTGACGCTTGAGGATGGTCTCAAGGTTCATTATCGTGATGAAGGACAACCGGACGGGCGGCCGATCGTTCTGGTCCATGGCTTCTCTGCTAGCCTTCACACGTGGGAGCCTTGGGTTGAAACACTTCGCGATAATTATCGACTGATTTCTTTAGACTTGCCCGGGCATGGACTGACCCGAAATCCACCAGCTGAGAAAATGAACATACCATATTTTGCTGAAGCTGTGGGTGAAGTGGCGTCCAAGTTGGGGGTTAAAGACTATGTGATCGTCGGAAGTTCCATGGGTGGCGCAACAGCCTGGCAGTTTGCGTTATCGCGTGGGGAAATGATTGATGGTCTCGTGCTGGTAGCGGCTTCTGGTTGGCAAGAACAACAGATTGTTGGCGAGCGTCCCCTTATTTTTCGTTTGCTTGCCAATAAATATGCCCGCAGCCTGATAAAGGATTTTGATCTGAAGCTTCTTATTCGCAATGGTTTAAAAGACAGCTTTTTCGACCAATCCTTTGTGACAGAAGATATGGTCCAGCGATATGCCTCTCTCAGCCGCGCGCCTGGACATCGCTCTGGCATCTTATCTCTAATGAGTGGAGAGGAGCGAATGCCAGCGAGCGTTACGACACTTGCTGCGATAAATGTGCCGACGCTTATTCTACAAGGTGCTGCAGATGCTGTTGTTGCGCCTAGCGGGGCGCCTAAATTCCATGGAGCAATCAATGGTTCTGAGCTAATCATTTACGAGAATGTTGGTCACCTGCCTCATGAGGAGGTTGCAGAACAGAGCGTTACTGATCTGAGGGATTTCCTTACCAGGCGCGTTTGGCCTGAAGATGCTGTCCTGGGGCTGCCTGTGGACGAAGCAGGGGCGGCCACGGCCCAGTAGCGCTTATAATAATTTCTCCTTGAAAGCTTCCCCCATGCGAAAACACAAGCTATCTGTACTGACATGACAACATATCTTGATTTTGAAAAACCAGTCGCTGAGCTTGAATCTAAGATTTTGGAGCTTGAAGCGGTCGCCGCTGCTGGTGACGGGCCGTCTATCGCGGACGAGCTGAAAAAGTTACGCAGTAAATCTGCCAAGCAGTTAAAGGATATCTATTCTGACCTGAATGCCTGGCGTAAAACCCAAGTTGCCCGGCATCCGGCGCGGCCACATTTTTCTGATTATGTGATCAGCCTTTTTGAGGATTATCAGGAGCTGGCTGGCGACAGGGTTTACGGAAACGATGAGGCTGTTCTTGGTGGCTTGGCCAAGTTTCATGGGCAGTCAGTCGTCGTAATGGGGCATGAAAAAGGCCGAACAACTGAGAGCCGTTTGAAGCATAATTTTGGAATGGCCCACCCTGAAGGCTACCGAAAGGCTGTTCGCCTGATGAATTTGGCAGAGAAGTTCAATCTACCAGTTCTTTCCTTCGTCGATACGGCGGGGGCATACCCAGGCAAAGCGGGTGAGGAGCGCGGGCAAGCAGAAGCGATTGCCCGCTCGACTGAGCGTTGTTTGACCCTTCCTGTTCCAATGATTGCAACCATTATCGGTGAGGGTGGTTCAGGCGGTGCAATTGCGATTGCAGCTGCCAATAAAGTACTCATGCTAGAGCACTCGATTTACTCTGTTATTTCGCCTGAAGGCTGTGCCTCCATTCTTTACAGGGATGCGGTAAAAGCTAAGGATGCGGCTGAGGCGATGAAGATTACGGGCGAGCATTTGCTACGCCTACATATCGTTGACGGCGTCATTAAAGAACCAATTGGTGGCGCACATAGGGACACTGACAAGACCATGAAGGCCGTTGGTAAAGCGATTAAAGCGGAGCTGAAAACATTGAGTGCCTTGAAGCCTGAAGAGCTAAAGCGGCAAAGGCGGGACCGGTTTTATGCGATCGGCCGTGAGGGCCTTGGTTAGCAATGACAAGCCCTGTAAAAATTGAGGTTTGTCCACTCCCACATTTTCAAGGCTTGGCGCTGCCTGCTTATGAAACACCGGGCTCTGCCGGAATGGATTTGCGTGCCGCTCTGCCAGAGGACAAGCCACTCACGCTCAATCCGGGCGCTCGCGCAATGGTGCCCACCGGGCTCAGCTTTGCAATACCGGTGGGCTTTGAAGTGCAGATCCGCCCACGTTCTGGCCTGGCCGCAAAGCACGGGTTAACTTGCTTAAATACACCAGGCACAGTCGACAGTGATTATCGCGGTGAGGTCAAAGTTATTTTGATTAATCTGGGTGATAAGCCATTTGTGATCGAGCGTGGTGAGCGGGTCGCACAAATGGTGCTTGCCCCAGTGACACGGGCGGCTTGGAAAGAAGTGACTATGCTCGATAAAACAAGCCGCGGAACGGGTGGTTTTGGGTCAACTGGCCTATAAATATCTGCGCACGCCCTTGCGTAAAAGCCGCTAATACCTTACTTATCGTTTAACGATATTAACAAGAGGGATTGGATATGGACGTTTTTACAATGGTCGTCATCATTGTTGTAATTGGTTGTGTAACTAGTAGCATCGACAATTGGGTCAAGCATAAAAGCAAAGCTGAAAAGAATCGGGCACAAGATTCTGAAATCGCTGACTTGAAGGCTGATGTTATGCGTTTGACTGAGCGTGTACGGGTACTCGAAAAGCTTGCAACAGATGATGATGTGCGTCTGCGGGAAGAGTTCCGCCGTATGGCGTGATGAATAAACCTTCAGAAATATTCCCTTGAGGCCTTGTCCCTACTGAAATTGACATTACATATTGTTTATCAATAAAATTTGGAGAGGCCATATATGCAACTTATTATTATACTACTTTGCGTCACAGTCTTCTGCCTTTGGATGAGGGGGGACGGCGATGATTATAAAAAGCAGAACCTCAAAAGAGAATCTGCGCAAGATCGCGAGCAGATTGAGCGCTTGAAAGACCGCGTCAGTACACTAGAAAACATAATATTGGATCGCGAGCGAGGGTTTCGTGGCGGTTTCGATAAGTTATAAGCTGCTAATTATGAGAGAAAATGCAGCAAAAAATACCAGTAAATTGGGCCGGCTTGATAATTGTTTGGTAGAATCTGATATAATTTGTAAGCTGAAGATGCTTAGCTTGATCTTTAACTAGTCCGGCTCTGCTCAAGGGGCTTTTTCCGACACGACCATGTCGTCCAATAGATGAGGAAAGTTATGCATGGTGCTCGCTGCTATTTCGATTTGCGCAGCTAGTGGCAAAGGAGAATAGCATGAAACGATTGAGTTTAGACTTAGAGATAAATATCTCTCCACCATACCTTGCCGCCTATAAAGCAGCATTGGCAGAGGGTAATCTGGCTGCCCTAAAAACTGTGCTCTTGGAAGCTTGCCCGCCTGATGAGGCGGCAGCCATTGAGCAAATGCTACCGGCAGAGCTGGTCCGTCCAATTTAAAAGCAAAAGAACTAACCGACTTGCCCCGTCTGATTAGCTTCGTAGACACCTCGTGCAATGGCCCGCGCAAGCGTATTGGCAGCTAGCTCTCCCATGCGTGCCAAATGAAGCGGTTTAGGCTCAGCTAAATCTTTTTTTCCAGTTGAGATAACAAATACAGCATCGCCATCAAATGGCGCGAACACAGGCCGTATGGCCCGTGAAAACCCTGACAAAGCCATTTGCGCGACACGCTTAGCTTCACCTGGGCTTAGCGCAACATCCGTTCCGATACAGGCGATGGTGGTGTTCTGTCCAAGAGATGGATTGATTTTGGCCGCTCCCCAATCGTCGGCATCTAGCTGATAGTCTGCCGGTGGGTGCCTACGTCCAAACTCACCATTAATCTCGAAAGGCCAAGCCCAGAAACAATTTGTGCCGGGCATTTGGGTTGAGCCAAAGCAGTTTACGCCAACCAAAGCGCCAATTGTAAAGCCATCGAGGGTCACAATACTCGCTGAGCCCAATCCGCCTGTAAGCGCGCCTGCGCGCGCCCCATAACCTGCACCCGCCCGGCCAATTTGAAACTGTTTTGATGCCGCATCATAGGCAGATCGTCCAAGAGATTGATAAGGGGAGGCGTCTCCCCATTCTTTATTGCCGCCATTGGCCAGATCATAAAGAATGGCAGCAGGAACAATTGGTGTTTTTGGGACACTCGGAGCATCCATCAACCCAAATCCCCGCCCATCAGCATGCAGGCCCGCGACGACACCGTCAGCCGCCGCTAGACCAAAAGCACTACCACCGGACAGGCAAATTGCATCGATCGCGTCTACAAGTGTGTCAGCGGCAAGTAAATCGGTTTCGCGTGTGCCCGGCCCACCACCCGCTACGGCCACGGCTGCTACAGCTGGGGTTTCGGCAAGGATTACGCTTGTGCCTGTTTGGACCGTTTTATCTTCTGCATTTCCAACTAAAAGACCGGGAACATCAGTGATGAGGTTCAGAGAACCGGGATTTGCCATGATTATCTCTTTCGCTTTGCGCCCGATCTTCATATGCTGGGTTTTAGGACTCGCCAAGTCACTGGTGACAAACAGATCTACCTTGCAGGATAAATTTATGAAAAACATTGCGTCTCTTATGGTCATCGCCGTGCTCACGGCTTGTAGTGATCCGGCGTCGAGGGCCGATCAGACCGCCCAGCCGGCTGAAGCTGTGGGCGCTGAATCAGTGGTTTGGCGTAAAGGTGCAATGGTCGCGGCAGCCGATCCGCGTGCAGTTGAGGCCGGATTGGACGTGTTGCGCAATGGTGGGCATGCCGTCGATGCAGCTATTGCCGTCCATGCTGTTCTGGGTTTGGTTGAGCCTCAAAGTTCTGGTCTTGGAGGCGGAGCCTTTATGCTCGTCTATGAACGTGAGAGTGGTCAGATGACCGTTTTTGATGGGCGCGAGACAGCACCCGCTGCTATCGGTCCGGACTTGTTTCAAAAAGACGGGGAGACCATGGGCTTTGTTGATGCATGGCAGTCCGGCCGCTCTGTTGGTGTTCCCGGCCAAGTCGCACTTTATAAAGCTGCGCATGATGCTTATGGGCAATCGGATTGGGCTAGTTTGTTTGCGGCTGGAGCGAAGCTGGCAGAGGACGGCTTTGCTGTCTCGCCGCGGTTGGCTGGCGTTCTAGGAAATGACCGCATGCGGCAGTTTTTGAGGCTAGATGATAATCCGGGTTCAAAAGATTATTTCTTCCCGGAAGGTGAACCACTTGCAGAAGGGCAAATCAGGGATAATCCTGAATACGCAGCCACCTTGCGCGCGATTGCAAGTGATGGTCCATCCGCCTTTTATACAGGGCCGATTGCTGAAGCGATTGTTGCAAGTGCGCAGGCTGAACCCAATGGTGGAACAATCACGCTGGAGGACCTGGCTGGCTATGAAGTGAAGCAACGTGGCGCACTATGCGGGGGGTTTCGGGCCTACAAAATTTGTTCAGCGCCGCCGCCGTCCTCAGGTGGTGTCACACAGGCTGCCATTATGGGGCTATATGAACGCCTCTTGCCAAAGGATGCTACCCAGGAGCAAACGCTTGTTGCCTTTGTGGAAGCTCAGCGCCTGGCCTATGCAGACCGTGACCATTATGTAGCGGACGCAGATTTTGTTCAGGTGCCAGCTGAAGACCTCATTAACCCGATTTATCTCAATGCACGCGCCCAGCAAGGGGGAGCTGTTGATGGGACACCGCAGCCTGGCGATCCAGGAGAGGTATTGGGCCGGGCGCCCATGATTGATATGTGGGGCCGGGACACAACCGAAGATACACCTGGCACAACGCACATTTCTATTGTTGATAATGAAGGGAATGCGGTCTCAATGACAGCAACTGTCGAGGCTGCTTTTGGTTCCTCACGCTGGGCAGCTGGATTTTTGCTTAACAATGAGCTGACAGATTTTGCCCGAACGCCGGAAGTTAATGGCAAGCCTGTGGCTAATGCACCAGCGGCTGGCAAACGGCCACGATCTTCCATGTCCCCGACATTGGTTTTTGATGAAAATGACGATCTGCTTATGGTCACGGGCTCTCCGGGCGGAAACTCAATTATTGCTTATGTCGCAAAAACATTGCTCGGTGTGCTTGATCAAGGCGACACGGCACAAGCCTCTGTGGAACGCCCAAACATAATTGGTCGCGGCCAGCGAGTTTCTGTCGAGGTTGACCGGTCTAATGGTCAGGCGTTGGCTGATCAACTCAAGGCGCTTGGTTATAATGTTGCTGAGCGGCGAGGCGAGAATTCCGGCCTGCATGTAATTGTTGTGCGTGAAGACGGTTTAGAGGGCGGAGCTGATCCACGCCGCGAGGGCGTTGCACTGCAGCCCTAGAAAGGTAAGCTTTGCTTTTTTTTATGGCAGGATCACATGAAAGGCCGTGCCGGCCTCTCCGGTTGCGCCAAGTTTCAGGTCGCCGCCCATAGCCTGCGAGAGCTCACGCGCAATAACAAGCCCGAGGCCTGTTCCACCTTTTGACGTCGAATTTGCAAAGGGTACGAATAGATTATCGCGTGTCTTTTTTGGCAGGCCTGGCCCATTATCTTCAATAATCAGGGTTTTCCCACTTAGTGAAACTGTAATCAGACCGTCATTTGGGCGGACGGTTGAGGTGGCTGTGGCAGCGTTGCGAACAAGGTTTGAAACAATGCGGTGCAGGTGATCAGGGTCAACGTCATGCGTTACGCCCTCATCAATTTGTTCGCTGAACTTAATCTCAGGGAAACGCGCAAGGGCCTCTGCAACTGCTTCTGTAACGGCTTCTTTGATTTGAGTGGGCTGTAGCTTCGCTTTTGAAGGTTCTGTCTTTCCGTATTGGAGTGTTTCCTGTGCGAGATTAATTGCGCGTTCCAGCGCGCGCTCCAAGCGGGGCGCTGCGCGTTGGACGCGAGGGTCTTCAGAGCGAGCCAATCCATCAGAAACAAGTTGAGCAGCTGATAATGAATTACGCAGGTCGTGATTGATTTTCGCGACTGCTTCGCCCAGTTGTGCGAGGCGTTCACGTTGGCGAAAAGCATCTGAAACGACGGTTTCCATATCGGCGAGTGCTTGTTGAGCGCGACCGACTTCATCTTTTCGATTAGAAGGTGGGGGTTTTTGAATGCTTACACCTGGATTGTCGCGAAACTTTATAATTGAAGCTGTGACATTCCGCATTGGACGAACAACCAGATAGTCCAGCACCAAGAAAACAAGGCCGCCAGCGACAATGGATATAATCAAGGACAAGATTAGAATACGACCACTAAAACTGCGAATATCTGCAATTAAGGGAAGCTCGGGGATAAAAACTTCAAGAGTGGCTTCCTCTGCATCAGCCGCAGAATCAACGCGCATTAAAAATGTCTTACCTGGCCATAATAAGTGTAAAGTGTGTCGGAAACGCTGGAACCAATTTTCAGTCGATCGGTGAATGATCACTGTTTCACCTGCAATCGGTTCAAGAGGCGCAAGGACCAACTCACGACGATCCTGGCCGATCTTCATCACAGAAAGAACTTCTGCATTTTTGAGTAATTCGACCGATAACTCATCTGAGACTTGACGGCTTGGAGCTGCCTCAAGCGAAAGTACAGCAATCCTGGCAGCCTGGAGACGTTCATCAAGCCAGTTGTCGCGAAAATTGATCGCTGACGGAATGAAAATCAAAAGTTCTACAAATAAAATCACACCAATAGTAATGGCAAGCAGTCTGACTGACAGACTGTCCCGCCACCCTGGAGATGATGATGCCTCCGGCATTGGTTCCCCTTTTCTTGGTTTATGAAGGGGTAAATCAGTCACCTCAATGACGCAAGCCCACCCAGCCTCTAATCACTTTGCTGGAGAAGAAGCGCCCGCCAAAGTGTTCTGATCCGGATATCGCACGTTTGACCGCTTCTGCGCGCGTTGGGTAAGGTGACATGTGTTTTATAAGGCCGCCCGGCGGTAGACCATTGGCCATAGCGACTGAGACAATTTGCAACAGATCACCCGCACCTTCACCTAAAATGGATGCGCCAAGTATTTTCTTGCCCATCCAGATAATTTTAACCTCACCAGCTGTTTTATGCTCGGCAATCGCACGGTCATTTTCATGGAAAGGGAAAGAACCAACCGATACCTTATCGCCGTGTTCACTGCGCGCTTCAGCTTCAGTCATTCCCAGTTGAGCAATTTCAGGCTGCATATAAGTAACAGCGGGAAGGGCTTCTGCGTCTGCGTTGACGTTTGGTAGGCCTAACAAAGCGGCGCGTGTGAAGATAGAGGCATGCATACCTGCAACATGAGTAAACTGAGCCTTCCCTGTAGCGTCGCCAAGTGCCCATACGCGCTTATTGGAAACAGATTGAAGGTTCTTCTTAACGACAACACTGCCGCGCTCGATTTTGACGCCTGCTTTCTCTATCGCCAAACCATCAAGGAAGGTCCGTCTACCAACAGCGACGAGAACATGTGTTCCCTGAATGCTTTCACCACCTTCATCTTGTGTTTCTGTACGCACAGTCATGTTCCCTGCGGCACCTGTAACTTCAACAGCTTTATGGCCCTCTAGTATTGTGATGCCTTCGCCACGAAGGGCTTCAAGGGCTGTTGCCGCATGTTCTTGATCAGCACGTGCCAAGGCGCGTCCCATCTCAATAACGGTCACCTGGCTGCCAAGGCGCTGGAACGCCTGCGCCATCTCAATACCAATCGGACCTCCACCAAGAACGATGAGCTTTTCAGGAAAATCTGGTGTCGTGAAAATGGTATGATTAGTCAAATAGGGGACGTCTGCCAAACCGGGAATCGGTGGAATGAAAGCGGTGGAACCGGTTGCGATGACAAACCTTTTCGCCTTAACCCGGGTCGTGTCTGATTCAACAGTCTTGTCGTCGACAAAATGAGCAAATTCGGAAATGACGATGGTTCCAAAGCTTTCAAAGCGTTCAACGCTATCAACTGGCGCGATGTGGTCGATTACACCTTGAACATGCGCACGGACCTTTTGCCAGTCGACCTTTGGTTCCCCGTCAATGCTGACACCGTATTTTTCCGTACCGCGCATATCATTGGCCGCTTTGGCTGCAGCCAGCAAAGCCTTGGATGGAACGCAGCCATGATTTAAACAATCACCACCCATCGCTGCGCCCTCATAGAGTACGGTAGTAAGGCCAAGGTTTGCAGCTGCGTAGGCTGTAGAAAGGCCAGCAGACCCAGCGCCAATTATACAGATATCAGCTTTGATTTCACGTTTGTTACTCATTGTTTTGTCCAGTCTTTTCTCGCCACAAAGGAGAGGCGGTACCTTCGTACCGCCTCAAACCTATAGGGTATTTCATATTTCAGTATTATTCAGACGATTAGGTGCTTGGGTTCTTTTTTAAGAATTTTTTGTATACAACAGGTATTAGGGCAACAACGCCGAGCGCAATAAAGGCTGGGACAAAGTTGCTGGCAAGCGTTGCGATATCGACATCGCCACCAGCGCGCAAAGTATCGCCAACTGCGACGCCAATCCAAGTATATGCGAGTGTACCCGGTATAATACCAAACAGTGTGGTAATGAAGTAATCCCGGAACTTTGCACCAAGAATGGCTGGAGCAATGTTGACTACCGCGAATGGGAAGGCTGGTATCAAGCGGAGTGCAAACATGTAAGAGAGCGCGTCCTCATTGAAACCAGCTTGCATTTTATCAATGAAAGGACCAACGACTGAGCGTAAAGTTTCGCCAATTGAAGTTTTAGCTGCCATAAATAAAACGCTGGCACCGATTGTCGCGCCTAGCACAGTCCCGGCTGTTCCAAAAACCAGGCCAAAAAGGACACCACCAGAGATCGTTAGAAAACTTGCTGGCACCATAAACGCGGTCGCAGCCGCATAGACAGCCATGTAAGCAACTAGTACGAGAAAGAAGTTTTTCGCGATTTGTGCGTCAAGCCAGCCAAGGTTTTCAGCAAATCCTTCCAGCGTCAGATAATTGTGCCAGCCTTGAGAAAAGGCAAAAGCCAAGCCTGCTAAAAGCGCAATGAAAGGGGCGAAGCTTTTCAGGTGCCCGCCAAGCGACTTTTTGTTGTTCGTGTTATCTATCATGGGCGTATTCATATCTACAGACATCTTCATTGTCCTTTTTTGTTTGGTCACGTTGTTGTGAGTTGGGTTAGTTGGTATCGTTGAGGGACCAGTCATATTCATAATTTTTAATGTCGGGATTTGCGTCAATTTTAGCTCGTAATTCCGGGCTGGCATATTGACGGAGGTGGGCAATAATGTTGGCTTCGCTTTTGCCAAAATCTTCCTTGAACCATTTATATATGGTGGAAACTTGCAGCTTCCCATCTCGGCGAATGGTCACGCCGCGTGGATGGTTTATATAATCACGAGCAGCTTGCGTGAGATCTGCTTCTAGAGTGGTCACTTCCCAGGCAGTTGTTTTCAGGTTTGGGCACCCATAAGAGGCACAATTTACCGCATAATGTGTGCGTGGCTCACTCCAGTCTTTACGAAGAACTTCATGCTCTATGTCGTTGAGCGAAATTTTTTCGCCATCAACTGTCGTAAATACTTTCTTCCAAGGGCCAATAATGTAGCCACTACGGATAGATTTGGTGGGGTAGCGGTCGCGGATATATTGCACGGTAAGAGCATTATAGACGTTCACCCAGGTAACATATTGTTCGGCACGTGTTAGGTTTTCCATATCTAGTGTTGCAAACTGAGCAACATAGGCATCCAGCTTTGCGCTGTCGGCGGCATTGGCCTTTAAACCGCCATAATCAAACCGGTTTAAACCGTCGGGTGAGGCTTTGACATATTTGCCAAGTAGAACTGTCCAGTCAGTATGCATGCTTTGCGCCTCGGTTGAAGCCGCAACTGTTTCAGGCGCCACGGTTTGCGCCAAAGCCCCGGTACTCGCACTACATGCGATGACAGCGATGGATGTAAAAAGCGGCTTTAACATTTGGGTACCCGTTTGGTTGTTGGCTTGTAGATTATTTAGCAAGAGATGGAATGAATTGCATGTCACACCTGTTGCCAGATGGGTAAAGCTGGCGTGAGGAAAAGGTGAAGGTGTTAAGTGTTTACGGACTTTTGTTAATATTTTGAGGTAAAAGCAGGCGACATATCTGTCGGTCTTTTGCTGTAAAGCACCAAATGCTGTTATTTTGTTTAAAGTCCATTCGGATAGCGCCAAGATTGCTTGACGTGCCAGCTTCATCACTGTATCGACGCGCTTTGATTTTGAATTTTCCGATTTTCGAAGGCCAGACCGATGAAACGTACTTTCCAGCCCAGCCGTTTGAAGCGCGCCCGCCGTCATGGCTTCCGCTCACGCATGTCCGATAAAAATGGTCGCCAGGTTCTGGCGCGTCGCCGGGCCAAAGGGCGTAAGCGCTTATCTGCATAATGTCGGGGGCCGGTGCCCCTGATATGTCCGATACAATGATCTCGGAAACGACTGTGGTCCGCCTAAGGCATCGGCCGCAGTTTCTTTTTGTGCGTGGTGGAGAAGCCTATCGCACCCGTTCTATGGTCGTTCAGGCACGTAAGCGACCAAAAAAAGATCAAACGAAGCATATTGGTGAAGGTTTCACTGCGACGAAAAAAGTTGGAAATGCTGTCGTGCGTAACCGTGCCAAGCGCCGTTTACGCGCAGCCTCTGCTCAACTTTTATCACGCTATGGACGTGGCGGTGTCGATTATGTCTTTATTGCGCGCCAACAAACAGCCAACCTTGCATGGGACCAATTGCTTGACGATATGGAAAAAGCGCTGGTAAGCCTCGCCAGCAAACTAAGGTGAGACGAAAAGGGATCGCTCATCAATATCGTCCACAGATAGACCTCCGGATAAAACTTCATGGAACCACAGCAGGACCAGCGTAATTTCATACTCTTCATCGTCATCTCGGTGGTGTTCATGTTCGCCTACCAGACTTTTGTTTTGGGGCCAGATGCCAAGCGCCGCCAGGAAGCGGCTCAAAAGGCACAAGTTGAACGCCAGCAGGGTGAAGAGATTGCGCCAACTGTCGAGCTTGCAGAAACGGTTGGTGAAGCGCTTGCCCGTGATACACGGATCAGCTTTGATGGCCCTGGCGTAGACGGCTCGATCCGGCTAACCGGCGCGGTCATTGATGACCTCAGCCTGAAGAATTACCACGACAGCGTAAAACGAGAGAATGAGATTCGTCTTTTCCGGCCTGAAGGGGTTGCCAACTCTTATTATTCTGGCTGGTTCTGGATAGATGAAAACAGCACTCCGCTCGTCACCTTGCGGGATGATTGGACGCTCATCTCAGGTGATAAGCTGACACCAGCGACGCCGCTCATGCTAAGGTTTGAAAAAGCGAATGTGCGTATTGATCGAGAGATTAGTCTAGACGACAATTTCATGTTTACTTTCACTGATACGCTTACCAACCTTAGTGGTGAGACGTTACGGGTCCGGCCAGTTGGCTCTGTACGACGTCATGGCGACTCAAAGGAATTTCTGGAAGCAACAACGCCTGGCGCTAATAAGGATAGAGGTCTTGTCTTTCTGGGCCTAATGGGGGCGATGAATGGAACGCTGGTAAAGTCCTCTTACAAAAAACTACAGGATAATGCGAAGGTTGCTGAGACGAGTGGTGAAGGTGGTTGGATAGGGTTTACCGACAAATACTGGCTTGGTGCGCTCGTACCTGATCAGATGCAAGAGTTCACTGCATCCTTTAACCGGATTCCGCGCCCAACAGATCAAATTCTTGAAGTCCGTACGGTCGGTACGCAAAATGATGTTCCTGCTGGAAGCAGTATAAAGTCGACCCAGCGCGTTTTTGCAGGGGCAAAAACCATTGATGTATTGCGCGAGTATAAAAGTGAATACGGTATCCCGCGCTTTGATGATGCTATCGACTGGGGGATTTTCTTTTTCTTGACGAAACCGTTCTTTGCCGCGCTTGTCTTCCTGAAGGGGTTTGTTGGCTCATTCGGTTGGGCAATTTTGGCCTTTACCGTTCTGGTCAAGCTGGTGCTGTTCCCGCTTTATAATAAATCCTACGCCTCCATGGCGGTGATGCGGAAAAACACGGAACGTTTGAAAGAGCCTATGGAGCGCATTCAGAAACAGTTTGCTGATGACCCCCAACGCAAGCAGCAGGAGATTATGGCGCTCTATAAGCGAGAAAATGTGAACCCGCTGGGTATGCTGGGCGGGTGCTTGCCCTTGTTGGCGACAATGCCGATCTTCTTTGCGCTTTATCAGGTGCTTTTCGTCACCATCGAAATGCGTCACGAGCCATTTATCTGGCTCAAAGATTTGGCCGCGCCTGACCCTACGGCGATTGGTAATTTGTTTGGATTGCTGCCATGGTCGGCTGAAGCGGTGAAAAATATACCTGTTCTCGGCTTTATTATTGGGATCGGCATATTGCCATTGATGTATGGCGGCACGATGTTTGTTTCCCAATCCATGGGTACGCCGCCAACCGATCCGATGCAGCGCCGCATGATTATGTTTCTGCCGCTGATCTTCATGTTTGTCTTTGGTGGCCTGGCGGGTGGTCTGGTCATGTATTTTGTCTGGAACATGCTGCTCCAAATTCCACAGCAGTATTACATTATGCGCAAGAACGGTGTTGAGACGGGGCTCGACAAGTTTATCAAGAAGCGTTTTGGAAAAGCTGAGAGCGATACGCCCGCGTGACCGAGGAAGAAGCGTTTAGCCCGGACGAAATTGAATATGGACGCAAGCTTTGCGCTGGCCCTGTTCAGTTTGTTCTTGGTTGCGCGCAGCTTTCGCAACTTCCTGCAGGGGATCGCAGCGAGGTTGCCTTTGCGGGGCGATCTAATGTCGGTAAATCCTCTTTGGTTAATGGCTTGTTGGGGCGCAATAAACTTGCGCGCTCTTCATCTGAGCCGGGCCGGACACGTGAGCTGAACTATTTCGACCTCGGCGAGGGCAAGATGTGGCTCGTCGATTTGCCAGGCTACGGCTATGCTAAAGTTTCCAAAACACAGGCAGCGGCCTGGACGAAGCTAACGCGGTCTTACCTGCGTGGGCGGGCAAGTTTGCGTCGTGTTTTTCTGCTGATCGACAGTAGGCGCGGGCTGATGGCACCTGACCTTGAGATGATGGATATGCTCGATGGGTCTGCTGTGACATACCAGATCGTGCTGACAAAAGCCGATAAGCTCAAAAAGGGGGAAGGTGACAAAGTTCATGCCAAGACGGTGGCAGACTTAAAAAAGAGACCCGCTGCGCACCCTTTTGTTCACCTTACATCGGCGGAGAAGGGACACGGGCTACCTGAATTGCGCGCTGAAATCGCCGCTTTGATCTAACCTCAAAGCGTTTTAAGGGTTTAAGACTATGAGCAATACACCTTCTCTTGATGCGGCCCGGCACACGGCGTTTACGCTGGCCGAGGCTTTACCCTATATTCAGCGTTATGCTGGGCAGACGATTGTGATCAAATATGGCGGGCATGCTATGGTTGATCAAAAATTGGCTGAATTGTTTGCACGTGATGTCGTGTTGCTGAAGCATCTTGGGATTAATCCGGTGATTGTGCATGGCGGCGGCCCGCAAATTGGCAGTCTGCTGGAGCGCCTGGGCATTACCTCGCGCTTTGAAGATGGGCTCCGCGTGACCGATGATGCGACCATGGATGTGGTTGAGATGGTGCTATCGGGCGCTGTTAACAAAACAATTGTCCGAGCGATAAATAAAGCAGGCGGGAAAGCCGTTGGCCTGTCCGGATCAGATGCAAACCTGCTCAGTGCACGAAAAGCTGAGCATCGCAAAAAGGTGAGCGATAGCAGGATTGAGCAGCTGATAGATCTTGGTTTCGTCGGTGAGCCTGATGCTATTGATCCGGCATTATTGAATTTGCTGACAGGCAGAGATGCAGATTTTATTCCTGTTGTTGCGCCTGTTGGTATTGGCATTGACGGGGACCGGTTCAACATTAATGCAGATAGTGCTGCCGGAGCAATTGCAGCTGCACTGCGCGCTAGGCGGCTCTTGCTCTTGACCGATGTGCCCGGTGTGATGGACAAGGATAAGGTGATCATTAAGAAGATTGCCAAAGATAATATTTCGGACTTAATCGATAGCGGCACAGCCGTAGGTGGGATGATTCCGAAACTTGAAACGGCTGCAAGCGCTGTTTCGAACGGTGTTGGGGCGACAGTTATTCTAGATGGGCGTGCACCGCATGCCCTGCTTATGGAGCTTTTTACCGAACATGGCGCAGGTACTCTTATTTCGTAGCTTTGCTTTTCTGGTCTTTTCACTAGGAGGCCTACTTGTTTTCTCTTCTGCAAGTGCGCAGGTACAAACCGGCTGGTCTGTGTGCAATGAAACCTCCTATGTCATTCAGGTTGCCAGTGGGCGTCCTGAGGGGGGAGGCACAGTTGTGCAAGGCTGGACTCGGGTCCGTCCGGGGGGGTGTGAGACACTGATAGATCAAACGCTGACACCGGGGGTCCACTATCTCTATGCCGAATCATCCAAAGCTCACCGTGGTGGTTTAAAATCCTGGAAGGGGGATGAGCCGCTTTGTGTTGAGGGACTTGTTAGCTTCATGATCGAAACACTCGCTGATTGCGATGCAATGGGACTTGATGTGAGGCTCTTCCGGCCGGTTCTCATTGAAAGCCGCACACGCTGGAGCACAACGATTAAAGAGACCCAGCCTTATTCTCTAACGGCAAGCACACCAAATGCGCAGGCTGCTGGTCTTCAGCGCTTACTTAATGATGCTGGCATTTACAATGGTGCCGTCGATGGCGACCTTGGTGCCAGGACGCGGGGGGCGATTCGCGAATTCCTTCGTGAGCGTAACTTGCCCGCCGAAACCAGCGATGCAGATTTAGTTGATATTCTTGAACAAGTTGCGCTGGATCGGGCGCGCAATATCGGCATGACGCTCTGCAATCGGACAGAAAAGCGTATCTGGAGCGCTATTGGTGTGCGCAATGGTGATGGCTGGGAAAGCCGGGGCTGGTGGCAGCTTGAAGCAGGGGGATGCGCGCGCGTGATTGATGAGCCGCTTTTGCAGACTGAGCATTTTGTCTTTGGCGAAATGGAAGGTGAGGAGGGTGAAGGCAAGCGTCTATTGGTGCGTGGAACGGATACGTTCTGCATCGCTCGCTCCAAATTTGTTATATCAGGGCGGGAAAATTGCGGTGTCTCTGCTTACAAACCCGCTTTGTTTGCCTCAACGTCTGTGCCAGTCGACAGAAAGCTCATTTTTGAGTTTTTTGAGCGCGACTTTGGGCAAGCTGATGCGCCCTGAAGATGTTCAGACATTAAAGACCAAATACGATTGGGTGTTTGATCTTGATAATACGCTTTATCCGGCAAGCTGTGATCTATTCGCTCAGATTGATGTTCGTATGACGGCGTTTGTTGCCAATTACTTGGGATTGGCCCCGGAGGCAGCGCGCGCCTTACAGAAAAAATATTATAGCACCTATGGTACGACGTTGGCAGGCATGATGAAACACCACCAACTGACCCCACGTGCTTTTCTTGATTACGTACATGATATCGATCATTCGCCGCTACCAGTGCTTCCATCTCTACGTAACGCGCTTATTGCTTTACCCGGACGAAAATTTATCTTCACGAATGGATCAATCCGACATGCGCAGGGCGTGACACGGGCGATGAAGCTTGATGATATCTTTGATGGCATGTTTGGAATTGAGGAGATGGCGTTCCAGCCAAAGCCGCATCAAAATGCGTTTGATCGTTTCAACACAGCCTTTAACATTAATCCTGCTAAGGCTGTCTTTTTCGAGGATCTAAGCCGCAACCTGGAGCCAGCCCACGCCATGGGCTATGCGACGGTGCTCGTTCATTCTGATAAGGATTGGAGCCATGAACCCGAGGGTGCGCGTCCCGCCGGTCCTTATGATCATAAACCGCCTTATGTCGATTTTGCGATCAATGATTTGACTGGGTTTCTACAAAGACTGATATGAAGTCTAATTTTAAATCATGTCGCTTCAAAGTTGAGCGCTGTGCCATTTATGCAGTGTAAAACTTCCGTTTCAACGTACAGCACGTGACCAAGGTGCCCCGCGCAGCGCCTGCAATGGGCTTCGATAGCGACCCCATCGACGCCAAGTAGAACGCTGTCTGGTAAACTATGTCGAAAGAAGACCCAACCAATATCCAGGATAACTTTCTGACTGGAGGCATAAATTGGCAAATCACAGCCTTGGCAATGATAGACGCCCACATCCGTCGTTTGGGTAAAGCGGTGACTGTGACGTGGTTCTGTGGCGCCCTCACGTAGAATTTGATATTCAGCCGGAGTCAGGCGTGAGCGCCATTCTTCATCGCTATATTGTATCTCATAGACAAAATCTGTACCTGATGTAGACCTCTGTAAGGGGGCTGATGAGCTGGGGAGCTGATCGGGCATCACCATTGGTGGTGGCGTGCTTCCATCAGTATTTGATGCTGTTGAGAGACCGGGAAGGGCCACGTCATTACAGGCGCTAAGTACACTCATGCCCCCTGCAAAACTGGCTGTTTTAAGTAATGTTCGTCTTGAAATCTGATCTGCCATTCTGGCCTCATTTCTTTCGTCATTGGCCTTAAAACCATAAAGAACGCTGGCTATACTGGCAAGCCTTCGCGCCGTTGGAAGCTCCTGCTGCGTGCTTGTGTCTTGCCCTTAACCAAGGAACGCGCTTAAAGGCAGCGGTGTTTTCTTTTCCTTTTTCAGGAGCCATTTTTATGACCGCCAATCTCGCCCCGATTATTGATGCTGCATGGGATAACCGTGCTGAACTTTCAACTGATACCACCGGGGAGGTTCGTGATGCTGTGACTGAAACGCTTAGCC
>CAYUFN010000036.1:0-16555 GCA_964443965.1 uncultured Hyphomonas sp.
CCGCCATAGCCAGGGGAGTGGCCGTTAAGCACCCGCCTCAGACTTAGGAAACCCGCCCACTCTCAAATGTCAGGCCGGTCCGGACACCGCTTTTGCTTGAGAGAAGAAAGAGCAATATAACGCGAGGGAGAAAGTGTGGGATAAGTTTTCTCAGGCGCCGACTAAAGCCTGCCGCGCTTCAGGTCGCGGTAGATGAAGCGCATAGGTGAGATGAGTTCTGCTTCTGCGCGGCCAAGTGGAGCCGGCGCGCCAAAGCAGAGAGCGGCCAGATGCTTGGCCAGCCAGGGCGCAAATGTGAAGCCGCGTGCGCCAAGACCGCCAACAAGCCATATGCCGGGATGAACAGGCGGGCTAAGGTTTGGCGGGATGCCTTTGCGCACACTTGCAAATGCTTCAAGGCTTTGGTCGAAGTTTGGAGCACGGCCAGCAAAGGGCAGCTTGTCGGCTGTTGTTGCGCGCACGCCAGCGCGTGAGACGAGTAGGCCAGCTTTTGACCAATCCTGCTGGCCTAACCCAGCCAGCGCAGCATTATTTTCCGCGCGTGCATGCATTGTTGTTACTGGTTGTGCGGCATGATTCATGGGCTCAAACGTTGCCCCCCAGAGGCGGGTTTTCTCCAAGGCGAGGGCGTAATGGCCCGAGGCAATGGCCGAGGGGGGGGCGTTTTGATCTGTGCGATACTCAATTTGTCCGAGCCGTGGTGACAGCGGCAGCCAGTTTGTCTCTTTGTACTGATTAATTGCCATACCGTTGGCAAGGATAATCATATCATAAGCTGTTCCATTAATACTCTGATTGGCCAGATCAATGCTAACTTCTGCTCCGAGCACTTTGGGCGTGTTGCCTATCAAGGCGGAGATAAGTTCGGCCGGCTCTAAGATGAGCGCCTTGTGATGGGCCAACCCGCCTTTTGGGTGTGCACTTAAGAAGTCTGGGGGAAGGGGTGGGTCGGCTAGAAGTTTTTGAAAGCGGGCATCATCCCCGCTGTGACGAGGGCATTGGTGAACCGTAATCGGGTGTGTGCCGGGCAGGTCGGTATAGAACTGTCGGGCGGTTAGATAGCTGGCCAGCAAGACGCGGGCCTGGGCTGTATCGCTTGCGTCCAGACGCGGCATAAGGAGCGCGAGCGGATTGCCGCTGGCCCCGGCACCGACGGTATCGGCTGTATCAAAGAGGGTGACCTGTGCGCCGTGTTTGGCGAAGATATGTGCGGTGGATGCTCCGGCAATGCCGGCGCCGATAATGGCAACCGATCGGGGCGGTGAGGGGGCTGTTTCAAGCGCAAAGACATCTATCTGGCATGGTAGCTCAAGAGGGGCTATGGCCTGAAGGCGATCACGCTTTCGGCCGAACCCGGCTTGTTTGGAGACATCAAATCCGGCTGCGGCAAGCCCGCGCCGCACCGCGCCCGCGACGGTGTAGGTTCCAATCTGGGCCCCAGGCGCTGAACGTGCCATAAGCAATGGGTAGATATCAGCTGCCCACATGCTTTCATTTTTTGCGGGTGAAAAACCATCGAGAAACCAGGCATCTGCCTTAAAGCGGCTATTGGGCAAGGCGCGGGCAATGTCATCAATATGGAGCGTCAGGCTGAGGCCATCGCCAAGCGGGATATGCTGGACGCCGCGCGCGCGCACGGGCCACTTTGCCAGCAACGCATCGCGAAGTTGGCTCAGTTCAGGCCAACGCGCCAGGGCGCGGGCGGCCGCTTCGCGCGCCATTGGAAAGCCCTCGAAGCTGACAAAGTCCAGCCTTGCTGTGGGTGAGGGGCGGTTGGCTTTCCACATTTGCCAGAGTGCCAGAAGGTTTAGCCCTGTGCCGAAGCCAAGTTCTGCAACGGTAAAGCGGGAACGCCCGGACCAGCGTGCAGGCAGGTTGCAGCCGGCCAGAAAGACAGCACGGGTTTCTTCCAACCCGTCTTCAATGGAAAAATAAACATCATCCATTGACCGCGCAACTGGCGTGCCATCTGGTTTCCAAATCAGATCAGGTGCGGGGGGAAGCCGTGTATGTGTCATAACTGACTGGATAGCTGAGCCGGCGCAGACTGGCCAGAGCCAGCGCAGAGGTGTATGGCAACGCCTATGAGTGATCGGTTCTGGGAAACAGTGAAGCTGGAGAATATGACGCCTGCCCAATGGGAAGCGGTATGTGACGGCTGCGCGAAGTGTTGTTTGCTGAAACTGGAAGACGAAGATAGCGGTGAGATTGCCTATACGCGCTTGCATTGCAAATTGCTCGATAGCCAGACTTGCAAGTGTGCAGACTATGAAAATCGTAAGGCGCATGTGCCCGATTGCGTGATCTTAACGCCCAAATCAGTGGGTGAATTGAAATGGATGCCAGACACATGTGCCTATAAGGTTCTGTATGAAGGCGGGCGCTTGCCGGACTGGCACCATTTGATTTCAGGTGACCGTGAACTGGTGCACCGCCATGGACGCTCCATAATGGGAAGAACCGTCTCCGAAGAGACGGTTCTGGAAGAAGATCAGATCGACTGGATTGTAGATTGGGAAGGCCAGCCGCCTTAACGGACGGGCTTATTCGCCCTCTGATTTTTCTGTGTCGACATCAAAGTTGAACCGTATCTTGCCGCTACTTGTCTGTGCATTTGCGAGTCTTTCTTTGGCCTCTTCGAGCCTGGCTTCAATGTCGGCGAGGCGTTCATCAGACAGGTCGCCGCGGTCGCGCAAGTTTGCCATAATGGCAGCGGTATCGATTGTCTTTGTGCTGCAATGGACGGTGACGGTTTTTTCTTCACTGCCAGTGTCATCATCACGGTTGACGATGACCGTGCGCGTTTGCGTTCCACCTTCACCACAGTCTGCATTGTCCTCGGTCCATGAGAAATCAGATGACGCAAACACAGCATGGCCGGTTATAAGCTTGCTGTGCGCCTCTGCCCAAGCTTCCATCTCGGCCTCAAACGCTTGGGCGAGGGCCTGAATTTCGGCTTGATTTTTGGCTGCGTCTTTTGAAAGTTCGCGGATTTTTGCAGCGAAGGCGGCGCTGTCAGGGCGCGGATTGTCGCTGTTTGCTTTCATCACGAAAACATTGCTGTCATTGAGCGCGGTTGGACCGTTATGGTCTTGTGTGATGATGCGGATTTGGCGCTTACCTTCCAGGCCTTCAATATCCAGCTCTTCAAGATCGATTTCTTCGCCGTTTTTGAGGATACGCACATTGCGTGTTTCATCGCTGTCATCGGAGATGAAAATGGATTGAACGCGGACCTCTGCTTTGACGTCTTCTTCACCGCCTGCAAGATCTGCGGTTTGCGCGGTGGAGGTGGCGCAGGCGGAGGCGATCAGGGCCGCCGCACCAACGCTGGCTGTTAAGAGGGAACCAGTCAGACGTCGGCGGGCGGATGGCAGTGGATTTTTCATGGTCGTTAGTCTTTCCTGTAAAGCGTGATTAAGGGGCAGGCTTGCTGCATGAACGGGTTGGGCAACGGGGCGCGACATACGGGCAGCTTTGACCAGAGTCGCGCCATAATCGTGGGGTGAGGTGTTCTTCAGAGCCAGAACATCCGCATCGCACGCGGCTTCCTGATCGGCCCGGAAGGCGCGCAAAGCCAGCCATGCGAGTGGATTAAACCATTGGAGCGCAAGGGCCAGGTTTGCTGCATACAAGGCAAATATATCGCCGCGCTTAACATGCATCATTTCATGCATCAGGGCGAAGCGTTGTTCAGTGATTGTATAGTCGTCTTCGAACCATTCTGGCAGCAAGACAGTTGGGCGTATCAGGCCGGTTACAAGTGGGCCTGAGCTGAGCAGACTGGTTTTGATCGCAATGTTGCACTTTGTAAGGCCGAGCTGCATCTGGGTTTCTTTGGCGAGAGTCACCAGAGCCGGAGAGATGTTGTGACTTTCTGCTAAGATCAGCGCAGCGGCCTGCCTTTGGCGTATGAGTGTACGTGCGAAGGCAGCAAGCATGCCAAGTGCCCATAGACTAAGTATAAATGGTAGCATCGCTTCTAAGGATACTGGAAGGTTGAAGGCATTTTGCGGGGCCGCAGATATTGGCGAAAACGTGTTGGATAGCGTGAGCGTTTGATGGGCGGCACCTGACGCAAACCCTGTTGGTTGCCAGAGCAGTGGATCGGTTAATCGTATAACTGTTTCAGGTGTGGCTGTGTCAGGGCGTGTGAGCAAGCCAAACAAGGTCCAGTTTGCTGGCATAGGTGGCATGATGAGGCGAAGAAAGGGGATGGCCCACAAGGCATAGGCTGCTTTGGCGCCGAAGGCTGTTGCGAAGGGACGCCGCACGAGAAGCACTGCGCCGATAAGCAGGGTAACGGCAAAAGTGGTTTGGACGATATAAGTGGCAAAGAGAGTGAGTGTCATTTTTTCAACGCCTCTAATAGCTTTTCCAGATCAGCGATGTCTTCATCTGTTAGGCCCCGGCTATCGGCTAAATGTGCGATAAGGGGCGCAGCACGCCCTGAGAATATGCGGTCTACAAATTGGCCAGCAGCATTTGTTTTGTAATCAGTTTCGGTAATCGCCGTTGTGTAACGAAATCTACGGCCTTCAGGTGTTGTGCGCAGGGCATGCTTTTCAACAAGGCGTGCGAGCAGCGTTTTCACCGTGCGGATTGACCAATCTTTATGCTTAGAAACAGAGCTATGAACTTCGGATGCGGTTTGATTGTCCTCCTTCCAAAGCGTTTGCATGACTTCCAGTTCAGCACGGCTTATCTTTAAAGGCATAGGGGCATCTCTCTTCTAACTACGGATGTAGTCATAAGGGTGACTACATCCGTGGTCAATAGAGTTTTTGTGACTCTTCTGTAAGGTCTGCGGCTTTATCCGACTTCGGGCTTGACGCTGAGGCCTGTGATTTGGTTGCGATGACGACGCAGAATATCGAAACGATATCCGTGAAAGGAGAACCGCTGTCCGGTTTCCGGGATGGTTTGGGCTTCATGGATAACGAGCCCGGCGACAGTGACAGCTTCTTCATCGGGAAGGGACCAGCCAAGGGCTCTGTTCAAATCCCGGATGGTCACCCAGCCATCAACATTTGCCGATCCGTCTGATTGAGGGCGTACACCCTGAACCGGAATGTCATGCTCGTCACGAATATCGCCAACAATTTCTTCTAATATGTCTTCAAGCGTGATCAAGCCCTGAAGCGCGCCATATTCATCAACAACCAAGGCAAAGTGGTTGCGTTTGGTCATGAACGCGTCGAGTTGGTCCAGAACTGGCGTTGTTTCCGGTACGAACCATGGCTCCCGGAACAGCTCTTGAAGGTCTAGCCTATCAAGTTCACCGCGATGGGGCGCGACTGCACGTAATAGATCTTTGGCGTGTAGCACTCCGATAATCTCTTCACGCTCGCCGCGATAAAGCGGGATGCGCGTATGTGCGCTTGAAAGTGCTTTCATCACTAGGTCGCGCGTCGAGAGATCAGCGTCGAGCATGGCGATATTTTTGCGATGGATCATGACTTCCGAGACGGCCAGGTCTTTCAGGTCGAGTGCGCCAAGCAGGCGATGACGGTCTGCCTCGTCCACGGCCCCCTCAGAGGCATGAAGTGAAATTGCGCCACGAATTTCTTCATCAGCGGTGGGGCCTTCATGTGCTTTGACGCCAAACAGGCCCAGGGTGAAGTTCACAACAAGCTGGATGCCTGCAACAATCCAGCCGAGTAATTTGACTAATATACCAATTGGACGAGAGACCCGCATCGCCATTTTATTGGGCCGTGTAATCGCATAGGTTTTGGGCAGGACTTCAGCAAAAACCAGAACAAGTATTGTCATAACGGCTGTCGCAATTGCCAATGACAGGCCGCTTTGTCCAAACAGATTCGTGACAAGGGCTGTCATCAGAACTGAGGCGAGAATATTGACCAGATTATTGCCGAGAAGGATTGTGCCAATCAGGCTCTCGCGGTCGCTGATCAAATTGTTGACGCGTGCAGCGCGCTTATTTCCGTCTTGCTCAAGCTGGTGCATGCGTGCGCGCGAGGCGGCTGTCAACGCTGTTTCCGAGCCCGAGAAAAAGCCCGAAAGGGCTAATAGAAAGACGATGGCAATGAGAATACTAATTATCATGACAAGGACGTTTCTTCTCTCAAAAAAGCATGGACATCTGATAGGTCTGCGCTTGGATGGATAAATGATTGCCCGATCCCGCGCGCCAGAATGAGGGGCACCTGATCGCCGCGTGCTTTTTTGTCTTGCCGCATGAAATCAACCAGGTCTGAGGCCCGGTAGGGGCCGCCCTTCAGGTGTGGAATGTGGGTTATTAAGCCCGCCGCATCCAAAGCCTTGGTTGCGCGTGTGGCCTCTTTAGATGGGGTAAGGCCAAGGCGGGCTGAATATCGAAAGGCGAGTGCCATGCCTGTTCCGACAGCTTCGCCATGCAGCAGTTCAGGGCCAAACCGATTGGCCGCCTCCAGGGCATGGCCAAATGTGTGGCCCAGATTCAGGAGTGCACGTACCCCGCCTTCACGCTCATCCTGGGCGACGATCCGCGCCTTTGCCGTGCAAGATCGTGCGACAGCTTCTGCAATCGCATCTGGTTTGAGCGCGATAACATCGTTTCCTTTGGCTTCAAGCATATCGAAGAATGGGGCATCATCGATCAGGCCATATTTGATGATTTCAGCATAGCCAGCGCGTTTTTCACGTGTGGGCAGGGTGGTGAGCACGTCAGTATCGGCCAGCACAAGGCGGGGTTGGTAAAATGCACCAATAAGGTTTTTGCCATGCGCGGTGTTGATGGCCGTCTTCCCACCAACAGAACTATCGACTTGTGCAAGCAGTGTGGTTGGGATTTGCACAAATTGCATGCCGCGCTTCATGAGCGCTGCTGCGAGACCCGTTAAATCGCCAATCACACCGCCGCCAAGCGCGATGAGGACATCATCCCGATTGGCACCGGCACCGATTAACCAGCCGAGCAGGGCATCCAGTTCAGCTATGGACTTTGTTGCCTCGCCGGACGCTAGCGTACGTGTGTTTGCGCTGAGGCCTGCTGCTTTCAGGCCCGACTCAAGTGCGTTGAGGTGTAATGCGGCGACAGTTTCATCTGTTACGATAAAGACACGTGAACGGCTGACAAATGGGGACAGGCGCATGCCCGCCTCTGCGAGCAGGCCCGCGCCGATAATTATGTCATAGCTGCGCTCGCCAAGGTCAACGCGCACGGTCTGGCGTGAAGTGGAGGGGTCAGGCATCTTACAGGGTCCAGCCTTTCAGGGCGGATATGATCTTGTTTACAGTATTTGCATGCGGTCCATGCTGGCTGTCTATTACAATATCTGCCTCTGAATAAATAGGCGTGCGCTCTTTTAACAGGCGGGTGAGGACGCCGCGCGCATCAGGATTTCTCAGAAGGGGACGATGATTACGCTTATTCACACGTTCCCAAAGGGTTTCAAGATCAGCATTTAGCCAAATCGTGACGGCGTGCTCACGCATTAGGGCTCGTGTATCCGGATCCAGATAGGCACCGCCCCCTGTGGCCAGAACATGCGGTGGATTGTGCAATAAGCGCTCCAGAACGCGTTTTTCACCGCGCCGAAACTCTGCTTCCCCGTGGAGGGTGAATATGTCAGCAATGGCCAGGCCAGCTGCCTTCTCGATCTCGTCATCACTGTCGCAAAACGTACGGCCCAACACGTCTGCCAGCCGGCGCCCAACTGTTGACTTTCCCGCCCCCATCAGCCCCACCAATGCGATTGTGCGATTGGCGATTGGACCCGTCTTGAGGGTCGTGTCTGTAATAGCTTGTTTGTGCGCGCCCATTGATCTTTGCTTTGTCTTTGATGACAATCCTATACATAGATGGCTGATGCGGCAATGTAGCCCTGCAAGCTTTATGGAGATGATAGAATGCGTAAATGGTTAATTTTCATCCTTGTTATAATCGTTCTATTGCTCGGTGTGGGCCTATGGCTGGCGGGGCAGGCAGATAATGGCAAGCCTGAACCGGGTGAAATCCGCCTGGAGGTTGAGAATGTCCTTTAGGCTGGCAGCCAGTGCATTTGGTGTATTTGCGCTATGTGGTGTCCTGCTTTGGGGTGACCGGGCCATCGGGCAGGTGCAATCGGGGGGCTTAGCAGAGCCTGACCTTTGGACGGTTGGTTTTCAGGTGTCCGAAGCCGATAGCCTACCCAGGCAAAGCTGGGCAGCAGCAGATACTGATGATTTGCTGAGCCTTACCCGCACAGCCCGGACGCGCCGCCTCTCGCCGGTTGAGCAGACGTTGATGCGCAGGCTTGTTTTATCTGCCGCAAGTGCACCTGAAAGTGACAAAAGCGATGTATTGCTGGCCGAGCGCGCCCGCATGATGTTCCAGATTGGTGAAGCGTCTGCGGCTGCCCAGTTATTGCCCAGCCTGAAAATTGCGCCTGCAGGCCTTAACACTGATGAAGTCGCTGTTGATTTGCAATTGGCGATTGGGCAAACCGAGGCGGCCTGCCTGAGTGGAGCAGGTGAGGGGCGCGAAGGTGACTATTGGGTCAAATTGCGGGCTGTCTGTTTTGCACTTGAGGAGCGGTTTGAGGAAGCAGAGCTGGCCATGGAACTGGCCGCCTCACAAGGCATTACCGATGGGTGGCTGAGCAATGCGATCTTTGCAGCCTCAGCTGGTCTTAAAAACAAACCTGCAGCGCGCTTTGATAATGGCTTATCGCTTGCCATTTCGGCCAAGGCTGGACTAGCGCCTTCAATCAGCACGATTGCCAATTCCCGCCTTGATCTGGCTGCTGCTATTGCGCGTCAGGATACATTTAGCCCGGCCATGCGTGTGCAGGCAGCTGGTGTGGCCGCTGAAGCAGGTTTGTTGGCGGCATCAGAGCATCGTGCCTTGTATCAGGCACTTATCGCGAGCGAGGGATTTTCACCGCGTACACCGCTAGAGGTTGCGCTACATATGACGATGAAAGAGGGCAATGATCAGGACGCCAAAGCCCGTGCCTTGCGGGCAGCACTGCTGACGGCACGCGGGAATGCGGCAAGGTTCAGCGCTGTTTCAAGACTTTTACTGGTAGACCTTAAAGCGTTGGTGCCATCTGTAACGACCGAGCGGATGGCGATTGATTTCATTAAAGCAAGCATAGCTGCTGGCGCACCGGATGAAGCTTTGCGATGGGTTGAGGGGGCTCCCGACGCACAGAACGATATGTTTGAGCGGAGCTGGATTGTCGGTATTTTGATGCTAGCTGAGGTGGATCTATCCGAGGAGATAGCTTCCAGAACAGTGGCTGGGTTGATTGAAGCTGCAAAAACGGAACAGCAAAGGGAAGCTGCCGCGCGTTTATTCTTGCTGTGGGAAAGTGTGGGCATCGCGTTGCCTGCTGATGCGCGTGGTTTCCTGGTGAAAAGCCGGGCACCCATAAATGGCGGTGTTCGCAAGGGGGTGTCACCTTATTTGCTAACCTCTCTTCAAGCAGCTGCACATAGCAAGGCAGGCGCTGAAGTGATCTTGCAGGCGTTGGCGCTGACGAATGGCGATGCTTATGCTTTGACGGCCCAAGAGGCGCAGGCGCTTGTCAAAAGCCTGGTTGTGCTCGGTCAGGACGACGCTGCGCGCGCGCTCGCCATGGAAGCAACGGGGTATTGGCGCGCCGCACTTTAAAGTAAGGCGGTGCTCATATCTTGTTAAAGGGCGTGGGCTAAACTGCGTTTATGAGTGATTTAACGCGTATTGAGGCCTTTCTGGAGATGATGTCAGCCGAGCGCGGCGCGGCTCAAAACACGCTGGAAGCCTATGCGCGCGACTTACTGGACGCTTCTGAATTTTTGGGCGGAGGACTGTGTGCTGCCTCGCCGGGTGAAATTTCGGCATGGATGCAGGATTTAGCCGCACGCGGGTTAGCAGCCTCCACAAGTGCACGGCGGCTGTCTGCGGTGAAACGGTTCTTCAGGTTTTTGTTTGAGGAGGGCGACCGCAAGGATAATCCGACGTCTGGCCTTGATGGACCAAAGCATAGCCGTGATGTGCCTGATGTTCTTAGCCGTGAAGAGATGGTGCGCCTGATTGAGGCGTGTGGTGAGGATATTCGTCTGCGATGTCTGGTGGAATGCCTTTACGGGGCAGGGCTTCGCGTGAGTGAGCTGGTCTCGCTTAAGATGGGGGAACTGCCAAGGCGCAAGCGCGACCGTTGGATGACCAGTGATATTATTGTGCGCGGCAAGGGCGGTAAAGAACGGCTTTGCCCACTTGGCGGACCGGCGCTTGACGCGATTTCTGATTGGCTGGAGGTGCGCGAGGCGAGCCTGCCAAAAACGGCGGCTGCGCGGGCACGGGCGGAAAAATATGTGTTTCCTTCACGCGGGAAGGACGGGCACTTAACCCGTCGCCGTCTGGGCCAGATGCTTGAAGCGCTTTCAGCGCGCGCCATGATTGATGTGGCCAAGGTTCACCCCCATGCGCTGCGTCATGCTTATGCCACGCACTTGTTGCAAGGCGGGGCAGACTTGCGTAGCGTGCAAACCCTGCTGGGGCATGCCGACATCTCCACCACACAGATTTACACCCATGTGCTGACGGATGAACTGGCTGAACTGCTCGAAACGGCACATCCGCTGGCGAGCTAGACAGTGCAGGGTCTGCGCACATCGCTGCCATTTGCACCTGCTGACCCCACACAATTGGTTGCCTATTGGTGCGCCGCGTGTATGAGGGGCGCAGCTATAGGGATTTTTAAAAGCACACATGTCTAATTTTTCAATGGCAAGCTTTGCCAATCGCCTGAAGATTGCTGGTCTTTCAGAAGAGGGGCAAAAGGGGTTCTCCGCGCGCGTGTTTCGGATTGAGGTTTTGGCAGGGCTGACGGTGGCGTTGGCGCTGGTGCCTGAAGCGGTGGCGTTTGCGTTCGTGGCCAAGGTTCCGCCGCTGGTTGGGCTTTATGCGGCCTTTATCGTCGGGCTGGTAACGGCTGTTTTTGGTGGGCGACCAGGCATGATTTCAGGCGCGACGGGAGCGCTGGCTGTCGTGATGGTTTCATTGGTGGGGGAGCACGGGATTGAGTACTTGTTTGCGACGGTGATTTTAATGGGCGTCTTGCAAGTTGGCGCGGGTATTTTCAAGCTGGGCAAATTTATCCGTCTTGTGCCAACGCCGGTCATGCTGGGCTTTGTCAACGGGCTTGCTATTGTGATTGGCTTGGCGCAACTGGGCCAATTTCAGGTGCCTGGCACGGCAACATCTGATGGGCACGGGTTTCTGCCAAATGGCGACTGGCTGGCCGCTGGACCGATGGCGCTAATGCTTGGGCTGGTGGCACTGACCATGTTTTTGATCTGGGTGTTTCCCAGGATTACCAAACTTGTGCCGGCGCCGCTTGCGGGTATTGGTATTGTGGCGGTGCTGGTGATCGGATTGAACCTTGATGCCCTGCGCGTGGCCGATTTGGCCTCGATTCAAGGGACTTTGCCACCATTTCACCTGCCGTTTACAACAGAGGCCGGGACCGTAGGGCGTTTTGGCGACATGTTGGTGCCACTGACCTTTGAAAGCCTGCAAATCATTTTGCCCTATGCAGTGATTCTGGCGGCCATCGGACTAATCGAGAGCCTGTTGACGTTGAACCTTGTTGGCGAGATTACGGGCCAGCGTGGCGGGGCCTCCAAAGAATGTATTGCGCAGGGCGGCGCCAATATTATTACCGGATTTTTTGGCGGCATGGGCGGCTGCGCGATGATTGGTCAGTCGATGATTAATGTAAAATCGGGTGGCTCGACGCGCTTGTCAGGCATTTCGGCGGCTTTGTTTCTGCTGGCCTTTATTCTGGTCGGCGCGCCACTGATCGAGCAAATCCCCTTAGCAGCACTGGTGGGCGTCATGTTTATGGTGGTGATCGGGACATTTGCCTGGAACAGCTTGCGGATTATGACAAAGATCCCGCTGACTGATGCGCTGGTGATTGTGATCGTGACAGCGGTGACCGTGTGGCAGGATCTGGCGATTGCGGTGATTGTCGGTGTGATTATTTCGGCGCTGGCCTATGCATGGAACAATGCCAAACGCATTCATATTATTGAGCGTGACAGTGTGCGCGAGCCGGGCGCGAAGGTGTATGAGATTGAGGGGCCGCTCTTTTTTGGGTCGACGGATGGCTTTGCTGAGCTGTTCACCGTGGACGATGATCCAGACGTGGTGATTGTCGATTTTCTGCGCTCGCGGGTGGTCGATCAATCAGCCTTGCAAGCGATTGAAGATTTGGCCAGCAAGTATGAAGCCAAGGGCAAGACACTGCGGCTGCGGCATCTGACGCGTGATTGCCATAAGCTGCTCAATCGGGCAGGGCAGCTAGTGGTTGATTCTGATGATGACCCTGAATACGGGCTGGCTGTTGATTACAGCATTCGCACGGGCGCTTTTGGGAGCGGGCACTAAAACGAGCTTCCCCAACGTCGCCCATTGACCTGGTTTGTCTGTATCGCCACATTTGTGACTTACCCTCTATGGAGTCGTTAAATGTCAGCATCTTCTGTCTTGTTTTCCCCCTTTACCTGTCGTGGTCTAACGCTTCCAAATCGGATTGTGATGGCGCCAATGACGCGCAGCTTCAGTCCGGGTGGGGTGCCGGGCGAAGATGTTGCTGACTATTATGAGCGCCGGGCTGGCGCAGATGTTGGGCTGATTGTAACCGAAGGGACCACTGTTGACCGCCCTGGTGCGTCAAATGATGCCCGCGCGCCGGATTTTCATAGCGAAGCAGCGCTTAAAGGCTGGGCAAATGTGGTTAGCAAAGTGCACGGCGCCGGCGGCAAGATTGCCCCGCAGCTTTGGCATGTTGGTATGATGCGCAAGCCTGGTACGGGGCTCAACCCTGAGGGGCAGTCTGACAGCCCGTCGGGTTTGACGCATACCGGCAAAGCTGTTCTGCCCACGCCTAGCGAAAGCGACGTGGCCGATATGGTGGCCGCGTTTGCAAAGGCTGCAGGTGAGGCGAAAAAGCTTGGCTTTGATAGTATCGAAATTCATGGTGCGCATGGTTACCTGATTGATGAGTTTTTCTGGGATGTGATGAACATACGGGAAGATAAATATGGCGGGGGCCTGCCTGAGCGGGCGCGTTTTGCCGGAGAGATTATTTCTGAATGCCGCAAGGCTGTAGGCGAGGATATGCCGATTATCTTTCGCTTCTCGCAATGGAAGCAGCAGGATTTTGCAGCGCGCCTCGCCGAAACTCCGCAAGAGTTGGAAGCCTTTTTGAGGGTCTTCGTGGATGCGGGGGTAGATATTTTGCATTGCTCGCAGCGACGCTGGTGGGAACCGGAGTTTGATGACTCGACCTTGAATCTGGCGGGTTGGGTGAAGAAACTGACGGGGCTGCCAACCATTACGGTTGGCTCTGTCGGCTTGGACGTGGACTTTATCGGTGCGTTTCAGGGGCAAGGCTCAAAGACGCGCCCGATCGCGGATATTTTCGAGCCGCTAGAGCGAGGGGAGTTTGACCTTGTGGCTGTAGGGCGCGCGCTCCTGCAGGACCCATTCTGGGTTAGCAAGGTCAAGGACGGACGCCTTGATGAATTGGAAGCTTATGATGGTAAGTCACTGATGACGCTTTTTTAAAAGTGATTGCGCAGAGAAACTAGGCGTTCTGATGGGGCTTTGGCTGGCGTATTTCTTGACCTTTCCATGAAAAGGCGACACACAGTCTAAATAACGTTTCCACAAATGAGGTTTTGATTATGGGAAAGCTAACACGGAATAAAACGGTTCTTGCCAGTGCATTTGCGGCAGCCGCCCTTGCAGCCTGTGGCGGAAGCGAGTCGTCTACGGCCGCGACTGGCGGTGCTGGTCATACGGAAGTTGCAGCCGCAAGCGGTGAGATGGTGGAATGCTACGGTATTTCACTGGCTGGTGAGAATGATTGCGCGGCTGGCCCGGGTACATCTTGCGAAGGCACGTCTACTGTTGATTATCAGGGCAATGCCTGGACACTGGTACCTGCAGGTACATGTGAAACGACCGAAGTCGCCGGTGGCCGTAAAGGCAGCCTGAGTGAGCTTGATCGGGATTTGCCGCCAGCCTAAGCTGAACTTACAAAATTTTCTGCAAGCCTCGGTGCCCTGCATCGGGGCTTGTCTGTTTTGAGGCCTTACTTGTCGGCAACAAGTGCTTATAATGAAGCATGACGAATCGCCCCCTATCTATTTCCGAGATGGCCGCTGCGCGTGCTCCTGATGCACCAGCGCGCGGGGCTTACCTTGAGGGGCTGAACCCTGAGCAGCGCCGCGCGGTAGAAACGACAGAAGGGCCACTTTTGGTGCTCGCTGGCGCTGGAACAGGCAAGACGCGGGTGCTTACGGCACGGTTGGCGCACATTATTGCGACACGGCGGGCCTGGCCTTCCCAAACACTGACGGTAACTTTTACCAATAAAGCCGCCCGTGAAATGCGCGAACGGGCGCTGGCCTTGATCGGGGATGCCGGAGAAGGGCTGCGCTGGCTGGGTACGTTTCATTCCATCGCTAGCCAGATATTGCGCAAGCATGCTGAGCTTGTGGGATTAAAGCAATCTTTCACAATCATTGATACGGATGATCAAATTAGACTGTGCAAACAGATTATACAGGCTGAAAACATTGATCCCAAGCGCTGGACGCCGCGCTTTTTGGCGAGCCTGATTGATGGATGGAAAAACCGGGCGTTGACACCTGACAAGGTGGCCGGGGGGGATGCGCACCTGTTTGCAAATGGTAAGGCAATCAGGTGTTATGAGATTTATCAGGCGCGACTAAAAGTGTTGAACGCTTGTGATTTTGGCGATTTGCTCATCCACAATATCACCCTGTTTCAAAAGCACCCGGATGTGTTGGCTGAATACCATGCCAGGTTCAAATACGTTCTGGTCGACGAGTACCAGGACACGAATGTGGCACAATATTTGTGGTTACGGCTGCTGGCGCAGGGGTCAAACAATATTTGTTGCGTCGGCGATGATGATCAATCGATCTATGGCTGGCGCGGGGCCGAGGTGGATAATATTCTGCGCTTTGAAAATGATTTTCCGGGCGGGGAGACGGTGCGCCTTGAGCGGAACTATCGTTCGACTGAGCATATTCTGGCCGCTGCCAGCGGGGTTATCTCACACAATAAAGACAGGCTTGGCAAAACGCTGCATGTGGGTGATGAGGCGCGCTCTGATCCTGATGCTGAAAAGGTAAAGGTGCGCGGGCTTTGGGATGGAGAGGCCGAGGCGCGACTGATCGGGGATGACATTGAGGCCTGGCGGGCCAGCGGGCGCAACTATGCAGATTGCGCGATCCTGGTGCGGGCGTCCTGGCAGATGCGGTTGTTTGAAGAACGCTTGATCATGCTGGGGGTGCCTTACCGGGTGATTGGCGGGCCGCGCTTTTTTGAACGGGCGGAAATTCGTGATGCGATGGCTTATCTGCGCTTGATCAATCAACCTGATGATGATTTGGCATTTGAGCGCGTGGTCAACCAACCCAAGCGCGGAATTGGCGCAACCAGCCTGCAAAAGCTGCAACGCTATGCACGCGATGATGGGCGCTCGCTCTCGGTTGTGGTGCCGATGGTGCTGCAAACCGACGAAATTAAAGGCGGTGCCAAGCGTGGGCTGATCCGGTTTCTTGATCAGTTGAATATGTGGCGCGATCGGCTCGCGAATGGGATGAGCCATCCTGATTTGGCTGAGGTGATTTTGGACGAAAGTGGGTATACAGATATGCTCACCAAGGATCGTAGCCCGCAGGCGCAAACACGCCTTGATAACCTTAAAGAGCTGGTCCGGGCGATGGGTGAGTTTGAAACCCTGCCTGCGTTTCTTGAGCATGTGCAGCTTGTGATGGATGCGTCTACGGGGGAGGCAGGCGACGATCAGGTGCAAATTCTCACCTTGCATGGGGCAAAGGGGCTTGAATGGCCGCAAGTGTTTTTGCCGGGCTGGGAAGAAGAGGTGTTCCCTTCACGGCGTTCGCTTGATGAAAACGGTATGAAGGGCCTGGAAGAAGAGCGCCGCCTAGCTTATGTGGGCATAACGCGCGCACGTGAGCGGTGTTATATTTCCTTCGTCGCGAACCGGCTGATCTATGGGCGCTGGCAATCTGTCATGCCAAGCCGCTTTGTTGATGAGCTGCCTGTGGCCCATGTTGAGGCGGTGAGTGAAACAGGCTATGCAACACAGCCGGGCGGGGATGCAGGCTTTTCTGGTAGTATGGAAGAGCTGGGCAAGCGCTCTTCTTATGAGAGTCCTGGCTGGAAGCGCTTGCAGAAAAATGCGGCCAGTGAAGGCACCGATGGCCCGCTCATTGATGGGAAAGCCGAACTGATCGCGACAAGCAGTGCCGGTAGCACGCGTTTCAAGATTGGCCAGCGCGTGTTTCACGATAAATTTGGCTATGGCCGCGTGAAAGCTGCCGAAGGAAACAAGCTGACTGTAGACTTTGAAAAGAGCAGTACAAAGAAGGTGATTTCTACGTTTTTGGTGGCGGTTTAGAGAGGTGGAAAATGCAGTTCCGGGATTGCCCGCCTAGGCGCAAGCCGTGCTACAATTGAAAGGGTTCGTATACATTCGGACATGCGTGCCCAAGGCCTTGGTCGGCGCTTGTTTGA
>CAYUFN010000036.1:16655-23210 GCA_964443965.1 uncultured Hyphomonas sp.
GGGTTCGTATACATTCGGACATGCGTGCCCAAGGCCTTGGTCGGCGCTTGTTTGAATTTGCAATTGAAGAGGCGCGTCTGGCTGGGTGTGGCCTTGTTCAACTAACAACCGATCGGGAGAGGCCTGATGCCCATCGATTTTATAAAAGCCTTGGCTTTGAAGCGAGCCATATTGGCATGAAGTTGAAGTTGTAAACTATGTGTTCGGGCCTTTACTAAACATACTTCACTTGCACTCAGCATAGCGGCTGAGACTTACTGTAAGCCATCTTAAACTGTCGGTCGCTATTGCCATTCTGTCTCTTCCGGCGCACCTTCTTATAAGGAGGAGACGGATATGAGACAGCTTTGGCTTGGGTGTGCTTTGGCACTTGTGTTGGCGGCGTGTTCTGAGGAGGCGCCTGTACCTGCCGTCGGCGAAGATGTGACGCTTTATCCAGCGGCGAACATTATCACAATGGATGATATGCAAGCGGAGGCAGAGATTGTGGCCGTGGCTGATGGGCGGATCGTGGCTGTGGGCAGCGATGATGAGTTAAGTGGAGCTTATCCAGCTGCCACACGCGATGAGATGTTCGTAGATAAAACACTCGTGCCCGGCTTGATCGACCCGCATATCCATATGGCTCTATCATCCTTGCAATACGCCACCAAGCTGACGCCGCCGTGGGAGATGGCAACACCTGAGGGGGTTGTGCAGGGCCTGCCGGACAGGGCCGCGTTTCTGGCAGCTTTGCGTGGTCTTGTGACAGATCATGAAGGGGATGGCCCGCTGATTGTTTTTGGCTATCACAATCTGGTGCATGGCGATTTGGTGCGCGCTGACCTTGATGCGATTACAACCGATATTCCACTGATTATCTGGCATTATTCCAGCCATGATTTCTACCTGAATGAAAATGCGATTGAATGGGCCGGAGTGACAGCCGATCTGCACGGTCAATTTGAAGGCATTGATCTGGGCGCTGATGGCGAGCCGACAGGGCGGGTTTATGAGGATGCTATTCCATACCTCTTGCAGAAAATGGGGCCGATCCTGCTTGCGCCAGACCGGATCGCCAGGGGGCTTGAGGGCTTTTCTGATCTGCTGCGTTCAGGCGGTGTCACGACGGTGGCAGACCTTGGCTATGGCATATTCGGGCGAGCCTTGGAAAATGCCAATATTACGAATAACTGGATTTCTTATCAACAAGCCGGATACAGACTATATCTAGTGCCCGAGCATCGTGCTTTTCGTGCTGAGTTTGGCGCAGGCGCGCCAGAGGCGGTGACAAAAATGTTGGCCGGGGAAATTGCAACGCCAGCACCTGTTTTGCCGCAGGTAAAGTTTTTTACCGATGCAGCTTTTTATTCCCAAACCATGCGGGTGAGCCCGCCGGGATATTTGGCCGGGCAATCAAAAGGCACCGAAGGGTTATGGGTGTTACCGCCAAATGAGATTGCCGCGACGATCATGCCATATTGGGAGGCGGGGTTTGATGTGCGCATACATTCCAATGGAGATGCGGCGCAGACTGCCTCGCTTAATGCGCTGGAAACCTTGCGCGAAACAAGCCAAACGCAGCGGTTTGTATTTGAGCATGCAGGGCTTTTCTCTCCCGAGCAGGTGGGCCGGGCTGGGGCGCTGGGCGCAGGTATTTCTGCGGCCAGTCACTATGTTTACTTTTTGGGCGAGGCCTATCAAGCGCCTTTGGGACCTGAGCGGGGGAGCTGGATTTTGCCGCTCAATTCACTCAGTCAGGCAGGCGTGCCTGTGACGCTGCATTCGGATGCACCGCTTGCACCGCCTTTGCCATTGCGCGCTGCGAGTGTGCATATGACGCGGGCAACACGAGAAGGGGGTGTGCTGAATGTAGAGGAAAGGCTCTCTGCGCGTGAGGCGCTGGAGGCGATCACTGTGGATGCAGCTTATGCGCTGGGGCTGGAGAATGAAATCGGCGCGATCAAGCCTGGCTTGTTAGCAGACTTTACTGTGCTAGAGGCAAACCCGCTGGAGACACCGGGTGCAGATTGGGGTGAGATTGGCATTTGGGGCGTCGTTCTTGGCGGAGAGAAGCGCGCGCTGGAATAGGTGTAGATTAGTTTTGAGCCTGCATATGGCGGAATGCTGCATCTTTATCCTGTTGGTCTTATATGAGTGGTGAACTTCCCACGGTTCCACACCAGAGAGGTTGAGTAGCGCCGGATGGCGGTGTTGGCCATGAGGGCTTCTGTTCCCCAGGCTTCATAGGCTGCTGGTGTGGCCGCGTGAACGATCAGTACAAAATCGAAATCGCCCGAGATATGGTAGCACTGGGAGACGGCGGGGTCTTCGCGCATCTGCGCGTTGAACGCCTGATAAAGCGCAGGGGCTTCACGTTCAAACGAAACGTGGACGATAAAAGTGAGCCCCTGTTTTGAAGGATCTGTGAGCGAGACATCGGCAGTAATAACGCCGTTTTTGCGCATGAGCGCGAGGCGACGGCGTACCGAAGAGGCAGATAGATTAACGTCCGCGCCAATGCTGGCATGTGAGCGCTGATTATCCTCTTGCACGATGGCGAGAATAGCGCGATCAAAGTCATCAAGCATTAGTTTCGTGATTTTCGCCATAAATTTTATCCTATGCGACGTTTTTCACTATTAAAGTATCAAAAATCGCCGCGCATGTGAACGGTTTTCTGCTTATCTCTAAGAGGAAGCCATAAGGAGAAAAAAATGCGCTTAAAAGTTTTAACATGCCTGATAGCGGTCACATTTGCCGGGATTTCTACAAGTCAACAATCAGTTGCCCAGACTCAAAGCCCGGTCGACATGCTGGACGCAGCGCTCACTAAAGCGGCGAGTACCAGCAGAGCAGGTGCGGTATTGGATGTGCAGGGGTGCGGAGTGTCCTTCCTTGAGGCGCGCGGCGTTGCCAATCGGAAGACAAAAGCTGCCATGCCGACCGATGAACAGCTACGGCTGGCCAGTATCGGTAAGCTTTACACCGCGGCGGTTATTCATGAGCTTGTTAAAGAAGGGAAGCTGGATCTGGATGCGCCGGCGACACGCTATGTGACTGATGGTCAGCTGGCGGGTGTGCCGAACGCAGATGCGAGCCTGCGCCAGATGTTGAACCACACCAGCGGCGTACCTGATTATTATGATTTTCGTTCTTACTTTTTCAACAATTGGAAAAAGCCGATTACCCCTGCTTTTACCTTGAAAGTGGCTAAGCGACGCAAGGCCACCAATGCGCCGGGGGAAGGCTATGCCTATTCCAATACCAATTACCAGATTTTGGCACTGGTTGCAGAAGCTGTGACAGGAGAGACGTTCAAGGCGCTGGCCGAGCGTTATGTGCTGGCACCATTGGGCCTTGAAGATACGCGGTACAATGTGGTGCATCCAGGCGGTATAATACGTGGTTATGGGACTGAGCTGCGTAAAAATGCTGATACCTGGATTTATGCGGAAAATACCGGTGCCGATGGTGGGATTACCGCGACCACGGCTGATCTTGGTAAGTTCCTGCGTGCTTACTTTCTGGCGGGTGAGAAGAAAGAGATTGGCGCAGCTTTAGCATCTTCACGTGTGCCAGCTGATGGGGCGCGGCGTGAAGATGGGGCAGGCGCAGAGGTCTATATCGGGCGAGATGGGCTCGAACTGATTGGCCACACCGGTGACACGATGGGGTATTTGAGCTTTGCGTTTGCTATTCCTGAATATGGGGCGACAATGATCGGTCATATTAATGCCGACCGTGAGGAGGCTTTTGTAAGTCTGTTGACTGAAACAGCGCGCGCCGTTCGGGCAGCATGTGCGCCAGAGCATGCCCAATAGGCGCGACAGAATCGGTCACTTGACCTTATATGGTTCGCAACTGACTGAAAATGCACTATGTGTCCTTTTGCGCTTATGTCGTGAAAGGACATGTCTTTAAAATGGCCAATCCATCTGATCCTGCCAACCCGTCTGACCCTGAGCGCAATCGGCTTGTAGGACGTCTTGGGCGCACAGCGAAAGTTGGCGCGAACCTTTCCGGCGCAGCGCTATCTGTGGGCGCTAACCGCCTGTTTGGTGGCGATAAAGGCGACGAAAAGGCGGCGCAGGCATTGGCTGCCGCGCTCGGCAAAACCAAAGGGCCGCTGATGAAAGTGGCGCAAATGCTCTCAACTATCCCTGATTTTCTGCCCGCAGAATATGCCGCTGAGTTATCGACCCTGCAAGCCGAAGCACCGGCAATGGGCTGGCCCTTCGTGAAGCGCCGCATGCGAGCCGAGCTTGGTGCAGGCTGGCAGGAGCGCTTTGGCGCATTTGGTAAGCAGGCGTCCCATGCCGCCTCGCTCGGGCAAGTGCATAAGGCCACCACACCAGACGGTGTAGCGGTGGCTTGCAAGCTGCAATATCCTGATATGGCGAGCGCTGTGGAGAGCGATGTCGGCCAGTTGAAGGGCCTCTTGGGTCTGTTTAAGCGTCTTGATGGTTCGATTGATCCCAGCGCAATGGTCGATGAAATTTCAGACCGATTACGCGAAGAGCTAGACTATAAGCGCGAGGCTAAGGCCATGCGGCTTTATAGGGCAATGCTTGCTGATAAGCCATTTGTGCATTGTCCCAAGCCAGTTGAAGCGCTCTCTACCGGACGGCTGCTGACAATGGAGTGGATGGAGGGCAGCAGCCTTGAAAGTTTTCAGGGTGCAGACCGCGAAACGCGGAACCGTATCGCCAACATGCTGTTCTGGACATGGTGGGGGCCGATGAATGCTTATGGCGTGATACACGGTGATCCACATCTCGGAAATTATCAGCTTACAGAGGGTGGGCACGGCGTTAACTTGCTTGATTTTGGCTGTATTCGCATTTTTCCACCGAAATTTGTGGGTGGGGTTGTGGCACTTTACAAGGCAATGTTGGCGGACGATTTTGATGCGGCCTATCATGCCTATGAGATTTGGGGTTTTGAGAATCTCTCTCGCGAATTGGTCGAGGTGCTCAATGTGTGGGCGGGATTTATCTATGGACCTTTGCTTGATGATCGTGTGCGGTCGATTGCTGACGGGGTGAAGCCGGGCGATTATGGTCGTGCTGAGGCGTTTAAAGTGCGCCAATTGCTCAAAGAAAAAGGACCTGTGAAAATTCCGCGAGAATTTGTATTTATGGACAGAGCGGCGATTGGCCTTGGTGCGGCCTATTTACGCCTTGGGGCGGAATTGAACTTTCATAAGTTGTTTGAAGAGAGCCTTGAAGGGTTTTCTGTGGAGGCGCTTGCGGCGCGGCAAGGCGAGGCATTGGCGATGGTGGGGCTCGCACCATGAGTGCCTATCGGATTACGGATAGAGATCGGCTTCTTGCGACATACCCCGGACATGCTTTTTTCTTCACAATGCTGGCGCAGGTTGTTTATGCCTTCGCCATTTTCGGCTTGGCCGGAACCTTTATCCCTGGCATTGCTGAAGCTGCACGTTGTGAAGCTGAAGAAAGTGTTGCAACACTCTGGATAATGACAGTCGCTTTGCAATCGACTATCTTTATTCATTTGACATTATGGGCCGAACGTATCGGCGCGGGGCCTTTTGCAGGGGCTTTACGCATTACACCGCAATGGGTGGGAGTCGCCATTATTGGCGCACCAATTTTGCAGTTTTTAGCGCTCCTGTTTGCCTTCTTAGTGTTGTCTAATGGCGGCGAAAATTGGGCGTATCGAGATGATGAAGCCCGGGCATTTATTGATACGGCCGCGGTTGGACCGATTATGTTTGCCTCTCTTGTGATTCTTGCGCCGCTTGTTGAGGAGATCGCTTTTCGCGGTGTTGCTTTAGGTTGCTTGTTGGGGCGGGGTGTGCCCGTTCCTGTGGCAATTTTGATTCAGGCCGTTGGTTTTGCAGCTTTGCACTTACAATATACGCCTGCGGCGATGTTCAGCGTTTTTGTTTTAGGTCTTTTCCTGGGTTGGCTTCGCGTTGCATCGAAATCGATAGCGGTGCCTATTTTGGCGCATATGGCGGTGAATATGCAGGCCGTTCTCGCGCTGGGTCTTACTAGCTAAGCTGCCTCATACGGTGAGCCATCCTTGCGCACGAAAGCGGCGGGACCTTTGGTGTAACGTCCGGGGCGGGCTTGCAGGTCGATATCTGGATAGAAGCAGGCATCATCGGTCGAGCGAGTGCCGACGGTCAGAAGAACGGCGTCAGTTGTGCTCTCATTGCGAAAATGATGAGCGTTGGGGGCACCAGCTTTAAAGCCAGCGCAATCACCGGCATGAAAGGTTTCGCAGCCCTCATCCGTTTCCAAAACCACCTCGCCCTCGAGTACCCAGACAAATTCGTCTTCGTGGCTGTGCCAGTGGCGCTGGCCCGTCCAGACGCCGGGCTTCAGGGAGTAAGGTTGACGCCAAACTGAGTGAGCCCGGCGGCGAGACCAAGTGGCTGATTAATCCGTTCACGGCAAGGGCCATCATGGGGGGCAGGATAAGAGGTGCCTTTGATTTCCGTTAGGTTAGCAGGAATAAGTTTATGGCTCATAGCGAGTTTCCTTATGAACGAGTATGGGCAGGGGGTGTATTAGGCGCGGCTAGCCCGGGATAATCAACATG
>CAYUFN010000037.1:0-23109 GCA_964443965.1 uncultured Hyphomonas sp.
TTGCCGGGCTTTTCACACAAGGCATGATCACCCACGAGACCTACAAATCCGAAGAGGACAAGTGGCTCTCCCCTGACGAGGTAGAAACCAAAGGCGGCGATCTTTTCCATATCGAAACCGGCCAACCCGTCAAACGCGGCGCTATCGAGAAAATGTCGAAGTCGAAGAAGAACACGGTTGACCCGACAGCGATCATCGAGACGTTCGGCGCAGATGTTGCGCGCTGGTTTGTGCTATCGGACAGCCCGCCGGAGCGCGACGTAGAGTGGACGCAAGCTGGCGCGGAAGGCGCGGGCCGTTTCGTTCAGCGCGTCTGGGCTGTGTTCAATAATTTGAGCGATGCCCCGCAAGATGGGAAACCATCCGAAGACAAAGCCGCCATGGCCTTGCGCCGTGTCTCGCATAAAGCCACCGCTGCGATTGATAAGGCGATTGAAGAGTTCAAATTCAACACCGCCGTGGCGACGATCCATGAATGGGTCGGTGCGCTGAAAAAGGCTGAGAACGGCGGCGAAGACATGCTTCATGCCCGCCTTGAAGGCGCGTCTATGCTGGCGCGTTGCTTAACGCCTTTCATGCCGCATCTGGCCGAAAGCTGCTGGCAGGCCATTGATGGTTCGGGGCTCGTTTCGCTTGCAAAATGGCCTGATGTGGACCCTGACCTGCTCAAGGAAAATGAAATCGTCATGCCAGTGCAGGTGAACGGCAAAAAACGCGCAGAACTTCATATCGCGCCTGACACACCGAAGGATAAAATCGAAGCCCTCGCGCTCAAGCAAGACGCGGTCAAAGCGCAGATGGATGGTAAGTCGGTGAAAAAAATCATTGTCGTACCGGGCAGGATCGTGAATATCGTAGTGGCATGAAACATATCCTGACCACGCTTTCCCTCAGCCTAATGCTGGCCAGCCTTGCCGCTTGCGGGTTTGCGCCTGTTCATACGTCCAATATCGGGTCCGCCTATCAGGGGAGCAATATTATTGTTCCAGAGATTCCCGGCCGCTCAGGCCATGAATTGCGCAAGGCTCTGGTTGAAGAATTTGCAACAGGTTTACCCGGCATAGACACTGCAACGCTGACGGTTAGCTTACGGGAGCGCACCGGACGGCTAGCCATTCGCCCGGATGAAGCTGCGGCGCGCACGGACTATCTTGTCACCGGGCGGTACGTGCTTGATACTGGCGATAATGCCATTACCGGGACGGTAAGTGCAGATACCAGTTTTAATGTTCCAACATCAGCCTTTGGGGATATCACAGCCCAAACCGCAGCCACCACACAGGCCATGAATGTGCTGGCACAGCGCATTGTTGACGATTTGAAATTGAAACTCACAAACCCAAACCCCTTTGAAGATCCCGACAGGCTTAAGGATATCCAAAACCTGGAAGAAGATCCTTTTGGTCTGCCTGATGATGTGGAACAGCCGGAGAGGCTGGGGCAGTGAAACTGGTTGGTGCCGGGGCGGACCGCTTTTGTAAGAAGCCCGATCCAGCCCAATGGGCATTTTTACTCTTTGGAGATGATGAAGGGGTTATCGCCGATGCGAGTCTATCTTTGCGGACTGCGCTTTCAGCTAAACGTTCCGATACCGAAACAATCTCGCTCGACCAGGATCAGATTAAACGCGAACCAGCTGTTTTATTTGATGCATTAGAGGCGCGCTCTTTGCTGGGAAATGACCGCCTGATACGGGTGGCAACAACCGGTGATAAAATTTCAAGCTTGCTTATCGAAGCCATGAAACTCGGCGAAGAAAACAAGGGGCGGTTTGATGCAAAATTGATTATCACGGCAGGTATATTGCCCAAGCGGTCTAAACTAAGGGCTGGATTTGAAGCCGCTAAACACGCCACTGCGCTCCATTTTTTCAGTGATAATGCTGGAGACCTGAACGCACTAATGCGAGAAAAACTTGCGATGTATGGCGTGGAAATTAGCGAAGATGCGCTTGTGCTTTTTACTAACGAACTGCCCGGACATCGTGGGCTGGCCAATCAGGAAATCGAAAAGCTCGCCCTTTATGGGCATGGTCTTTCCCGTCCGGTTGACGTTAACGATATACGTAAACTGAGCACAGTTGACGGCGAGCACGCCCTCCACGAATTAGTTAGCGCAACACTTTCAGGTGAGATTGACACAGCGCTTTCAGGTCTTGACCGTCTGATTATTGCCGGAACATCTCCTATAGCTATTTTACGCGGCCTCCAAAGAGAAACAACACGGCTCATGCAAGCACACGCACTGGCAGGCAGTGGTGGTGAGATTGGTATGAAGCTAAGGCCGCCCATCTTTAAACAGATCTGGCCAGCATTTCGAAAATTGATGAGCCTTTGGCCACCCAAGCGATTAGCCCGCATCCTTGAACGGGTCTACGAATGCGAGAGCGATATCAAGATCGCCGGACCAACAGGAAACGCTATTATCCGTAAACTGATTAATGAATTATCTCAAGTTGCCGCGCGCGCAGCCCAGCACGCTTAGGATCGCTTGGCTGTCAGCCGCCGACAAACATCATCGAGTTGCTCAAGATCACGATACTTGATCCGCAATTCCCCCGCGCCATTCTTGTCGCGAATATCAACAACCAGACCTAACGTACGCATTAGGTCAGCTTCCAGCGCTTCTGTATCAACATCCTTAAGAGCTGACTTAACTACACCAGAAGCAGGGGTATTAATAGGTGGAATTGATCCCTTGGAAAGCTTGGCTAAGGCCTCTACATCGCGCACACTCAATCGCTTAGCAACAGCCTGCTCGACGAGCAAATCAGGATCTTCACCGCTAAGTGCGGCTCGTGCATGTCCAGCCGAAATCCGGCCTTCCCGCAGATGCGCACGCGCACGCTCAGAGAGATTTAGCAAACGCAATGTATTGGCAATATGCACACGGGATTTTCCGACACTGGTGGCCAGGCTTTCCTGTGTCCGGCCAAACCGTTTCATCAGCGCGCCATAAGCCTCAGCCTCTTCAATCGGATTCAGGTCTGCGCGTTGAACATTTTCGATGATGCCAACTTCGAGTAACTCCAGCTCATCAACATCTCGAACAACAGCCGGAATCGTTTCAAGCCTGGCCAGTTTGGCCGCGCGATAGCGGCGTTCACCAGCAATAATCTGAAACGTTGGTCCACCCTTTGGATCAGGTCTCACCAAAATAGCCTGAAGCACGCCCTTAGCTTTTAATGAATCTGCTAACTCCTGAAGTTTATCCTGATCAAAGTGGCGTCGTGGCTGGGCCGGATTGGGCACAATCATCTTCAGTGGCATCTCTGCTACGCCTGCAGCTGGCGCACCATCAGGCGTTACAGGTTTGGCAGGCACACTTACACCTTCAACCTCACCCATCAACGCGGATAAACCTTTTCCTAGGCGAGTTGGTTTTGCTTTATTTTCATCGATCATAGTCATGCCACCCGCAAATTACGTTCGCGCTGGAGCACTTCGGATGCCAGGCGAATATAGGCCTCACTTCCCGGACACCGATAATCATAGAGTAAGGCTGGTTTACCAAAACTTGGCGCCTCTGAAAGACGGACATTGCGCGGGATCACGGTTGAATAAACCTTATTTCCAAAGAAACCGCGCACCTCATCTGCTACCTGATCAGATAAATTATTGCGCTTATCATACATAGTCAGAACGACCCCTTGAATCTCCAAAGATGGGTTCAAGCCGCTGCGCACCACCTCAACTGTTCGCAAAAGCTGACTTAGGCCTTCAAGCGCGAGGAATTCACACTGTAACGGCACAAGCAAGGCATCTGCTGCTGTCATCGCATTTAAGGTTAGCGCCGAAAGTGAAGGCGGGCAGTCAATCAAAATAAAGTCATACGGGGTATGACCAGGTCGCTCCAGGAAGGAATGAATGGCATGACGTAGTCGGTAGGAACGGTGCGGGTCAGCCGCCAGTTCAATCTCTACACCAGAGAGATTCTCATCGCCTGGAATAATATCCAAACGCGGCACCAGTGTTTCTAATACAGCCTCTTCGAGCGGCACATTGTCAACAACCATATCATAGCTGGTCAACCGTCTTTCGGGACGCGTAATACCAAGGCCTGTCGAAGCATTACCCTGTGCATCAAAGTCAATAACAAGTACATGCCGCCCAACCGCAGCCAAAGCTGTTGCCAGGTTAATGCTTGTTGTTGTTTTTCCGACGCCGCCTTTTTGATTAGCGACCGCCAGGACCCTCGTTTTGTGTTCGCCCACGTGAAACCTCCGCGACTTTCAAGATTATACCAGCCCCACCATCACGTTCGGGAATCGCCTCATGGGCGAATGTCCACGCTTTAGACGCTGCCGTCAATTCATCTTTCCAGCGTTCGCCCTTATGGAAAAGCCCTATTCCATCTTTTTCCAACCATGGCGACGCATATTCTATCAATTTCGGAAGTGGCGCGAAGGCACGTGCAGTGACAATATTGGCCTTAATGTCCGCACAATTCTCTACGCGGCCCTGTCGCACAGTGGCGTTCAATTCCGCCGCTTTAACAGCCGCTCGCAAGAAAGCACACTTCTTTCCAACCGTTTCGACCATTGTAACATGCCCACTTCCCATGGATGTTAACACGCAGGCTATCGGTAAAGCGGGGAAGCCACCGCCCGAACCAAGATCGACGATTCGCGAATCCTTTCCAATAAAGGGAAGCAAGCGTAGACTATCAGCAACATGGCGGCGCCAAATATGACCCCACTCAGCCGGGCCAATCAAATTCAGGCGTGTACGATATGTATCAAGACAAGCCAGTACAGCCTCCAACCGCTCAAATGTTTCACGTGAAACATTGATCTGTTTACTTATTGCCGCTGGTCCGAAACCATCTGCATCAGGAATCATAATCTTTATGCCTTATGTAGCCACTTTAGCCGAACGCTTGCGCCGAACATGTGCAAGCAAAGCTGTCAGCGCCGAAGGCGTCATGCCTTCAATTCGACCTGCTTGGCCTAGTGTCGTCGGTCGGACAGCTTCAAGCCGTGTCCGCGCCTCATTAGAAAGACCACCAATCTTGCCATAATCAATATCAATCGGAAGGCGCAAAGCTTCATCTTTTCGCAGCGCTGCGATATCAGCCGCCTGCCTTTCTAGGTAGCCAGCATATTGTGCGTCAATGGACATTTGCTCTGCGACTGACTCGGGCGTATCTGAAAGCGCAGGCCAGACTTTTACAAGATCTGCAAAGCGAATATCATTGTAAGCCAGATACTCCATCGCAGTTCTAACGCGTCCATCCTGGTTTACTGCCCAGCCAAATTCTCTTGCCTTATTCGGGGTCATTACCAAAGATTCAAGCAATTCTCGGGTGTCTATTAACATACGATGTTTCACGTGAAACATTTTCGCCCGTGCATCGCCAACTATCCCCAGATCAATACCTTTTTGTGTTAGCCGCTGATCAGCATTGTCAGCCCTCAGTAACAGCCGATATTCAGCCCGTGAGGTGAACATGCGATAAGGTTCGGTCACACCGCGCGTCACAAGATCATCAATAAGGACTCCGATATAAGCCTCAGCACGATCGAAGGTAGCCGCTCCCAGGCCCTTCGCTGCGCGTGCCGCATTCAGACCCGCCACCAGCCCTTGCGCGCCAGCTTCTTCATATCCTGTTGTACCATTAATTTGCCCGGCCAAATAAAGCCCGCTAAGCCTTTTGACTTCTAGGGACGGGTAAAGTGCACGTGGATCAACATAATCATATTCGATGGCGTAGCCCGGTTGCAGAATGACTGCATCCTCAAGGCCGGGAATAGTTTTTAAAAAGGCTTGCTGGACCGTCTCGGGGAGTGAGGTTGAGATTCCGTTTGGATAGACCGTATGGTCTTCAAGACCTTCAGGCTCCAGAAAGATCTGGTGGCGCTCACGATCAGGAAATCGGTGAACCTTATCTTCGATCGACGGGCAATAGCGTGGACCCTTACCAGCAATAGCCCCTGAATAAACGGCCGACTGGTTTATATTGTCAGCGATGAGTTTGTGTGTCCGCGCATTTGTCCATGTTACACCACACGACACTTGCCGAACCGTTATTTTATCATTGGCAAATGAAAACGGTACAGGTGTGGTGTCGGCGTCTTGTGCTTCCAGTTTGTCCCATTTAATTGTGCGCCCATCCAGGCGCGCGGGTGTACCAGTCTTCAGCCGACCCATGGGAAGCTTCAGGCCATAAAGACGATCTGCCAAACCAATAGCAGGTGCCTCGCCAACACGCCCGGCGGGAATACGCTGGTCACCAATATGAATCATGCCTTTGAGAAATGTGCCCGTAGTAATGACAATTTTGGGTGCGCGGATATGGTCACCATTAAGCAACACAATACCTGTCAGCACACCATTTTCGATGATTAAATCTTCTGCGCCACCTTCAATAATTGTAAGGTTTGGTGTTGTCGAAAGTTCTGCCTGCATGGCCTCGCGATACAGCTTACGATCAATCTGTGCACGCGGGCCGCGAACGGCAGGGCCTTTGGACCGATTCAAGAGTCGAAACTGAATACCAGCCTTGTCAGCCATACGGCCCATAACACCATCAAGGGCATCAATTTCTCGTACCAGATGGCCCTTGCCCAAACCGCCTATTGCCGGATTGCAAGACATTTCCCCAATGGTTGAAACCTTATGCGTGACGAGTACGGTCTGCACCCCAAGCCGTGCTGCAGCTGATGCCGCTTCGCACCCCGCATGGCCGCCGCCCACCACAATAACATCAAAAGAGTTTTTCTGTTTCATGTGGACAGGCTTTAGATCATTTCCGCATCTGGTGGAAGATCGCTTTGCTGTTTCGACGTCTACTAGTTCATCTTTTAGCAAAGCCAGTGCGCAAACCTATCTTTACTTTCCGATACAAAACTCAGAAAAGACCGCACCAAGTATCTCTTCAACACCAATCTCGCCAACAAGGCCAGCCAAGGCTCTTGCTGCCAAACGGACATCTTCGCTAGCCAGCTCTGCGCCAGCATCCTGAGCAATCAAATCACAAGCAGTTTTAACATGGGAGAGCGCAATCTCAATGCCCGTGCGGTGCCTGGCCCGTGTAATGACGGGAGCCGTCCGTCCTGCCACCTGTGCTGCTAACCATGTTTCAAGAGCGGCCTCAAGGGCATCAAAGCCGTCACCCGTTAATGCTGAAAGTTTAATTATCTTATCAGGAAAATCAGGCCTTAACGACTCATTAATGTTTAAATCAGCCTTGTTTTGGATGTGTAAATCCTGAGCACGTGGGATCGGGCCGGCTATTGGAAGGAGAGGGGGGGGGCCAGTCGCCGTACTCACATAAAGGCGAAGGTCGGACTCTTCGGCGATACGTTTTGCACGGCGCACACCTTCAGCCTCAACGACATCCTCTGTTTGACGCAGACCAGCAGTATCGGCAAACCACACGATCTGCCCCGCCATGTGGCAACGCACCTCAACCACATCGCGGGTTGTTCCGGGAATGTCGGTGACAATTGCGGCTTCACGTTTAGCTAGTCGGTTAAGAAGCGTAGATTTGCCAACATTGGGCGGTCCGATGATGGCCACACGAAATCCATCACGTATACTTTGGTCAGCCTTTCCATCCTGGAGTGCCGCTTCAAACTCACCCGTGAGTGCCTTTAGATTTTTAAGCACGGGTGCATTCACAATTTCGGGGGCTTCGGCCTCATCGGGAAAGTCTACCGAAACTTCCAGAAGGGCAAGGGCACCAAGCAAGCTTTCCCGCCAGGCTGAGTAGAGCCGCCCGAGGGCACCGTCTGCTTGAGCGAGGGCCTGCGTTTTTTGGGCGCGCGTTTCAGCCTCAATAAGATCAGCAATTCCCTCTGCCTGAGTTAGGTCTATCCGACCAGCCTCAAAAGCACGCCGCGTAAATTCACCAGGTTCGGCCAAGCGAATACCTGGAAAAGAGGTGAGTGTTTCAAGTGCGTGTCCGACCACAGCAACACCGCCATGCAGGTGTAGTTCCAGAACATCCTCACCTGTATAGCTGGCGCCAGCGGGCATAAACAGCGTTAATACGTCATCAACGACTTCACCAGCTTGACCTTGTAACCGTCGTAGCCGCGCCATATGGGGAGTCGGAAGACCGCCCTTTAAATGGATCTTCGCAAACGACTGAACATCTGGACCTGAGATGCGGATCACCGCGATACCTGCTGGTGGTGAACCTGAAGCAAGGGCGCAGATTGTGAAACAATGAACAGCTGAGGCCATAGGGGCAGGTGAGGCAGGTGCGTGTTAATGTCAACTCCCGAAGCCTCGTCTGCACTCAAAAGCTCAAAGATTATGGCCGAGCCATAATTTATAAAAACAGAGACAAGGCTGATCAGAAGCAAACTATTGCAGCTTAGAAATGAATAAAAGAAGGCTACCATCCGGATGTCGGCGCAGCCTTTTAACTACAGTTATGTATGCGATTAATTTGCTTTATTCATTAACTCAAAGAATTCTTCATTCGTTTTGGTTTGGCGCAAGCGGTCAAGGAGGAAGTCGACGGCATCAGTTGTGCCCATTGGATTAAGAATACGCCGCAGGACATAAATTTTCTGCAAGTGCTCTTTAGGCGTAATCAGCTCTTCCTTACGCGTACCAGACTTCATGATATCGATAGCTGGGAAGGTTCGCTTATCGGCAATCTTACGATCAAGGACAACTTCAGAGTTACCTGTCCCTTTAAACTCCTCAAAAATAACTTCATCCATGCGCGAGCCTGTATCAATCAATGCGGTTGCAATAATTGTCAGTGAACCACCGTGTTCAATATTGCGCGCCGCCCCGAAGAAACGTTTCGGGCGTTGCAAGGCATTTGCATCTACACCACCAGTCAGTACCTTTCCCGAACTTGGCACAGTCGTATTGTAAGCACGGCCCAATCGGGTAATGGAGTCGAGTAGAATAACAACGTCACGGCCATGCTCTGAGAGCCGCTTGGCCTTTTCAATTACCATTTCTGCAACAGAAACGTGCCGCGTTGCAGGCTCATCAAAAGTCGAAGCAACAACTTCTCCTTTAACCGTACGGCGCATATCAGTCACCTCTTCTGGGCGCTCATCTATAAGTAAAACGATGAGGTAACATTCGGGGTGATTTTCTTCGATTGAGGAGGCAATATTCTGCAGAAGAACTGTTTTACCTGTCCGGGGCGGTGCAACGATGAGAGCCCGTTGGCCCTTACCGATCGGTGCCACAATGTCAATTACGCGGCCTGACCGATCTTTTTTGGTTGGGTCTTGCGACTCCATCGTCAAGCGTTCTTCTGGATAAAGCGGCGTCAGATTATCAAAATGAACTTTTTCTTTGGCTTTTTGCGGCGTTTCAAAGTTAATCGCGCTGACATCTTCAAGCGCGAAATAGCGTTCTTCATCTTTAGGGCTTTTAAGCGGGCCCTCAATCGTATCGCCTGTACGTAAGCCGGTTTTCTTTAAGAGTTTAGGGCTAACATAAATATCGTCTGGGCCGGGTAGATAGTTTATCTCCGGTGAGCGAAGAAAGCCAAAACCATCAGGCAAAACTTCAAGTACACCCATACCGATAATTTCAATATCACGCTCGGCTAACTCTCGCAAAATAGCAAATAACAAATCCTGCGTCCGCATGGATTGGGCTGCTTCAACCTCCAGGGTTTCAGCATACTCAACCAGTTCTTTAGGCGATTTCGCTTTAAGTTCACGGAGTGTAACTGGTGTTTTAATTTCTGAAGACGTATCCGCCATAGGTTCGTAATTTTCCTGAAATATGATAAGCCGCGATCATTGAGGGACATGGGATGTCCTAATTACAGAAGGGGTCTGCAATGCGGTGCTAAATGGCTAACCTTCAAGACTTATTCAGTCAAGTAAAAGATGCGCCGCTTAAACGATTTGATGTGGACAAATCAAAAAGGTTTGAGAATCACAAGAAACACAATGATGATCATGCCAATAGCTGGAACCTCATTAAGCATGCGTAGTGTTTTAGCTGTTACAGCAGGCACGCCTGAGTCGATTTTCTTTCCTTGAGCCACGAACCAACCATGAAAACCGCTCAAAACAATAACAATGAGAAACTTAAGTGGAAACCAAACCGGCCCACCAGCAGAAACAATCGAGGGAAGGGCAGCAACGGTCAGAAATCCAAATAGCCAAGTTCCAATCATTGCCGGTGTCATGATGATCTTGCGCATCCGCACACCAGCAAGCTTCATTTCCTCAAAAAGCTTTCCACCAGGCGTATCGTTCAGCTGATAGATTTTGAGCCTTGGATACATAAGTATGCCTGCCACCCATACGATCACGGAAATAATGTGCAAAGCCTTAAAAACCGGATAGAGGGACGCAAGCATTAGCTATGACTCCTGATCAGTTCAAGGACGCGTTCAACATGTTTTATAGGGGTTTGCGGCGTTACACCATGTCCAAGATTAAAAATGTGCGGCCGACCCTGATAAACCTCAATCAATTCGCGTACCCGCTTATCCATCGCATGCCCACCTTCAATGAGTAAAAGTGGGTCAAGGTGGCCCTGAACTGGAAAATTTGCCGGAAGGTTCGAGTGAACAAAGTTCGGCAGCGCAGCGGTATCTAGGCCGACAGCATCAACACCTGTTGCTTTAACATAAGCTGGTAACATTGTGGCTGCGCCCCGTGGGAAGCCGATAATTGGAACAGTTACACCAAGCTCGCGCAGACGCATAACCAACGCTCTTGTCGGCTTGATGATGATATCCTCAAACACAGTATTCGGCAGCCCCTCTGCCCAGCTATCAAACAGCATTAACGCATCAGCACCTGCATCTGCTTGGCGGAGTAAATAATGCGCGCTGGCTTCTACAAGTTCTGCCAGTACATTCTGTAATTCCTCTGGCTGACTATACGCCCAGGATTTTGCATAAGTCTTGTCGGTTTTACCGCGCCCTTCCAAAGCATATAGTGCAACTGTCCAAGGTGATCCAGCAAACCCAATAAGCGTCGTTTCTTCAGGTAAATTGGCTTTCACCCTGCTGACAGTTTCATAAACAGGCGATAGGCGGTCAGCGACCTTTTGAGCCGAAACCTTTGCCAGATCGTTTGCTGATTCAATTTTTTCAATAATCGGCCCAACCCCTGGTTCAAACCTGACGTCTCGTCCCATCGCATCTAGAATCAGAAGAATATCTGCAAATAAGATGGCACCATCCATGCCATAGCGTCGGATTGGCTGAAGTGTGGCCTCTGTTGCCAGGGAAGGCGTGTAGCAAAAGTCCAGAAAATCTTTTGCCCGCGAGCGAAGCTCTAAATATTCAGGAAGGTGTCGTCCGGCTTGTCGCATCATCCACACGGGTGGATGTGCCTGTACGTTGCCAAGCAGTGTTGAAAGGAGTGGTTTACGAATGCCAGCTACCAAGGGAGGCCCCTTCTTTAAAAATTTTAATTTTGCTTATTATTATTAGTCTGTGGAAAGCATGAATAAATCAGCTCTTTGCAAGTCTGTAGAGACTACTGCACAGTTTCTCCACAGGGCGTCTTGTCGCGTTAACACTTTCTTAAGTACTGACTCTATTTCATAAATTAATACTTTGTTAATCATTGGCCACAGGCCAGTACGTATGTGCAACATTTACCCGTGAGAATCTCCAAGCTGTGACTCATTTCGCAAACAAAATATACTAAAAGGTCTATCCACAAATGATGCACAGCTCTTGCCGTAACTGGGCGGCATACGGCATGTGTAAGTCAGGTCATGAAGGTTGGGTAAAATGCGGCTCGGTATCTATTTCAATGTGCACCTTGTTTCAGATGCAACAGGGGAGACACTCAACGCTGTGCTGCGCGCATCCGCTGCTCAATTCAAAGGCGCCCAGCCTTTAGAGCACAGCTATTATCTTGTCAGATCTGAAAAACAACTTGACCGGGTGATGCGCGATATTCAATCAGCACCGGGTGTTGTTTGGTATACAATTGCTAATGATGAGATCAGGCAGAGGCTTGTTTCCTTCTGCCTTGAGAAAGGTATACCGACATTGGCCGTGATGGATCAGGCCGTTCATATGCTGAGCCGTCATCTGGGTGTGGCACCGACATCGACAACCGGTGGCCAGCATCGCCTGGATACGGACTATTTCGATCGTATGGAGGCGCTAAATTATACACTTGCTCATGATGATGGACAAAATGTTGAAGGACTCAATCAGGCGGATGTAATTTTAGTTGGGGTGAGCCGCACGTCTAAAACACCCACATGTGTTTATCTTGGTAATAGAGGAGTAAGGGCGGGTAATATTCCGCTTGTTCCTGGTATTCCTCCGCCGCCCCAATTGTTTGAGGCGACCAAACCATTAGTCATAGGCCTTAAAATAAGTCCCGAGCGGTTAATACAGATACGCAAACAACGCTTACTGACACTCAACGAGGCAACAGAAACCACGTATGTAGATGAAGATGCAGTGCGGGCCGAAGTCGTAGATGCCAATCGCCTCTTTCAGCGAAACAAATGGAAAGTTATAGATGTTTCGCGTCGGTCAATTGAAGAAACCGCTGCAGCTATTCTCAATAAACTTTCGCAGAGGGCAAACGGATGAGCCTGAATGTTATTCTCGCATCGGGGAGTGCAAGCCGACAAGCATTATTGGCAGGTGCTGGCATTACGGCTGAAACTATTAAGCCGCTTGTGGATGAGGATAGCGCTAAAGCGGCTATGCGCGCAGAGGGCCTTTCCATTCGTGATCAGGCGATGCAGCTGGCAGAGTTAAAAGCACTGAAAGTTTCAAGCCGGGAAAAAGGCCTTGTAATTGGGGGTGACCAAATGTTGGCTCTTGGGGATCAGGCATTTGATAAGCCAGCCGATATGACCGCTGCACGCAGCCATTTAGAGGCTTTGTCTGGCAAAAGTCACCGGCTTGAAACAGCTATCGTGGTTGCGCAGGCCGGTACAATTATCTGGAAGCATCTGGCCAGACCAAAGTTGACTATGCGCACGCTATCGCAAGACTTTGTCAGTTCTTATTTAGAACGCGTAGGGGACGACGTGCTCTCGACGGTTGGAGGTTATAAGCTTGAGGGGCTGGGTAGTCAGCTATTTACCGAAATTGAGGGAGATTACTTTTCTATCTTGGGTTTGCCGCTTTTGCCTTTGCTTGATTATCTGCGAGTCCGGGGAGTGTTACAGACATGAGGCATCTTTACGGTGTTATAGGTGATCCAATTGCACACTCCCTTTCTCCTCTGATTCACAAGGGTTGGATGCGGGATCATAATTTACCAGCTGATTATCTGGCGTTGCAGGTTCCCTCTGATGAATTTGATAAGGCTCTTACAGTCTTGTCGGAAAAAGGCTTTAAAGGCTTCAATGTCACCCTGCCGCATAAGCTAAACGCTTTGCAGTGGGCACAGAGTGTCACCCCGCGCGCAAGAAAAATAGGTGCGGTTAACACGCTTTGGTACGATGCTGATGGACAAAGGCATGGGGACAATACAGATGCACCAGGTTTTATGGCATCTCTCAGTGCGATATATAATAAACCATTAGAGGGCGAGGATGTGCTGGTCTTGGGTGCAGGCGGGGCTGCGCGCGCGATTATTTATGCACTCGACGAAGCTGGTGCAAAGGTTGCGCTTGCCAATCGAACAATCTTAAAGGCCGAGAAGATCCTTTCAGAATTTGATTCAGGCGTACATCGGGCGCTGTCTTTTAAAGAGGGGCTGGCCACCGCAAGTGCGTTTCGCCTTGTGGTGAATACAACAAGTGTTGGCTATAGTGGACAAGGCTTGACGCTTGGAGACGGGAAGGGCGGCCTTCTTTACGACATCTCATATGGAAAGGCAGCAAGCGCTGTTCTTGATCCAGCCAAGGCGCAGGGCTGGATAACAGCAGATGGGCTGTCCATGCTTGTGTATCAGGCCGCCTTTGCTTTTGACCGTTGGTTCGGGATTATGCCTGATATACAAAAAGGTCTGGCGCGCTGCCGCAAAGTTTTGGAGGTCGCATGACCCTTTTCCTGGGATTAACAGGTTCGATTGGTATGGGGAAAACTACGACAGCACAGCTGTTTTCAGAGGCAGGTGCGCCTGTATATGATGCTGATGCGGCTGTTCATAAAATTTATGCCAGGGGCGGAGCGGCTGTTGGGCCGGTCAGCGATGTTTTCCCGGCGGCGATTATTGACGGTGCCGTTGACCGACCGGCATTACGTGACATCGTGCTTAAGGATGGTCAGGCACTCGAGCAGCTGAACATGATTGTGCACCCGCTTGTGGCGCAAAGTCAGATCCAGTTTCGTCAGCAGGCCGTGTCAATAGGTGCACCTGTTGCCATATTGGATATTCCACTTTTGTTTGAGACGGGCGGGGATAAGGCGTGTGATTATATTGCTGTTGTTACTGCGCCTGCCCACATACAACATCAGCGTGTTATGATGCGCGCAAGCATTACCCAGGAAGAGTTTGAAACGATACTGGCCAAGCAAACACCCGATGCCGAAAAACGCGCAGCTGCGGATTTTATAATTTCTTCTGCTTTTGGAATCGGGTTTGCCAAAGCACAGGTCAAAATCATACTAGACCTTATGAAGACACTGACAAAAGAGGCTTAAAAATATGAGTGATGATCTTCGCGAAATTGCCTTTGATACCGAAACAACCGGTCTTGATTGGGGCGGTGATGACCGGATTATCGAACTGGGCGCAGTTGAGCTGATTAATCATATTCCAACGGGCAAGACGTTTCGGCGATTTATTAATCCTGGTCGTAAAGTCTCTGAAGCAACAATCCGAATCACAGGGATTACTGATGCTGATCTCCAAGATAAGCCACCCTTTGAGGACCCTGACATTGTAGGAGCTTTTTTGGAGTTTGTCGGGGACGCAACGATTGTTGCGCATAATGCGGCTTTTGACCGAGGGTTTTTGAACGCTGAGCTGAAACGATGTCGCATCGCGCCTATTCCAGAAATCCGCTGGGTAGATACGGTCGTAATGGCGCGTAAAAAATATCCTGGCGCACCAGCTTCGCTTGATGCTTTGTGTAAGCGCTTTGATGTGTCTTTAGAAAGCCGCACCCTGCATGGGGCTTTGCTCGATGCACAATTGCTGGCCACGGTGTACCTGGAGTTGTTAGGTGGGCGCGCCCGTGCCTTTGAATTTGATGGACCTGCAGGAGCAAATAAAACCCGCGCGCCAGCTAAGCCGCGTGCAAAGCCTCTACCGCCACGTTTGCTCAGCACTGAGGAGGCTGCCCATGCTGCCCATATTGAAGCGCTCGGCGACAGTGCGATCTGGAAGACACTGAGCAGATAACGGCTCATTTGGCCTGACAGCTACTTATAAAGCGCTTAGCTTATGAAGTTTTAAGAGGGGTTTACTCAGCTGCCGTTGCTGCATTGTCTTGTGCGAGCGTTTTGAACACAGACAGAACCTGGTCAATTTCGTCTTCGGTGTGCGCGGCTGAAACAGACAAGCGCAATAGCGAGATGCCAGCTGGTGTGGCCGGCGGACCTGAGAAGTTTACATACACGCCGCGATCAAGCAGCGTGTTAAAATCGCGGATGGCAATTTCCTCACTAGGGCGACGAATGGCGATGACGGGGCTGGCATCTGCGGCAAGATCAAAGCCCATCTCCGCAAGGCCTGCATGGAGCTGGTGGCAACGCGCCCAGAGATTTTTATGTAGCTCGCCTTTATGATCTATAATTTGCTCAAGGGCGGCTTGCGCGCTAGCGATAGAAGAGGGTGAAGACGAAGCGGTAAACATATAAGGCCGCGAGACGCGTAGCATTTCGAATTGCGGGTGTCGGGATGTACAAAAACCGCCAATTGATGCCAGTGACTTTGAAAAAGTAGCTGAATAGAAATCGACTTTGTCCAGAACACCTTGCTCTTCTGAAAGGCCGCGCCCGGTTGGCCCAAAGCTTCCAAAAGAGTGTGCCTCATCGACATAAATTAACGCGCCATGTTTATGAGCGACCTCTGTTAGCTCATCAAGCGGTGCCAGATCGCCAAACATGGAATACATGCCCTCAACCACGACCAGACGATCACCTTCAGGTTTTTCTGTCCGTGCCAGACGTTTATCTAGGTCTTCGGCATTATTGTGTCGAAAGCGAATGGTGGTTCCGGTTGATAACCGTGTAGCGTCATAAATGCAGGCATGACTATCTGCATCAATGAAAACCTGATCCTTATCACCTACAAGCGCAGAGATGGCAGCCAGGTTTGTCTGATAGCCTGTCGAAAAGACAATCGTTGAAGCTGTACCCATAAACTTTGTGACGGACTGTTCAAGCTTGGCATGCTCAGCATAGTTGCCATTCGCCACACGCGAACCTGTTGTGCCTGTGCCGTGACTATCAATAGCGTCTTTTGCGGCCGCTATACATTTTTCATCAAAAGTCAGGCCGAGATAATTATTCGTGCCGACCATGATAACTTCTTTGCCTTCGATAATGCCGCGCGTGGCAGAGAGTATCTCATCAAACTGAATCCCAACAGGGCTTCTACCAATTTGCAGGGCACGTGAGAGTCTCTCAAGATATGGGTCGAATTTTGAAAAAATACTCATGCGCTTGGGAGCCCTAGTTAGCCGTTTTTAAGAGACCTGATTGTGTCGACCAAATCTCCAACAGATTTGATCTCGCTTACAGTCTCCATAGGAAAGGTGATATCATATCCGTCTTCGACTTCCATGATAAGGTCAAAAACCGCGACAGAATCAACTTCCAGATCCGTAATAATTTCAGTGTTACGAGATATTGCAATACCGTTACGATTGAACGGCCCAAGCAGAGAGGTAACTTTCTGCAAGATAAGGTCTTCTGTATTAGAGGACACGGTCGCTCCTGACGCTAACTTAATCGGTGCTTCTCTCATACTTCGTCATCCATTTCAAATGATAGTCGAAGGGCCTGAACAAGCGTATACGAATTTTCTATTTTCCTCTCCCCTGTCCAATCACTATGCAATAATTCTCGCACTTTTCCAGTATTGAAATGCCCAGACTTAAAAAAAAGTGCAGAAGCCGTCTGACTGATGAAGGCTGCGATAAACAGTATAGTAGGCGGGATGGGTATCACTCTGACAGGTTTTGACAAGACTTCAGCCGCACTGTTTGCAAGGTCTTGCCAACTGCTTTGGGGAGTAGCTCCGTGTGGGCTCAGTATGGTTTGCAAGATTTCAGCCTCAATTTGCTCAACTAAGAACCTTGCAATGTCATCTACATAAACAAAGGACATGCGTCCGTTTTTTTTGGCCTTACCGGCAGGGGCGGGCAGAAGACCGCGTTTTAAAATATCCAGCATGGGCGCTGTTGCGTCATCGCCCGGACCGATAATGGCCGGCGGACGCACAATGACAAATTCAGGCCCGTTATCCGAAAAATAATTCTCTACAGCGTCTTCTCCGGTGCGTTTTGATTGGGCATAGCTTGAAAGGTGCGGCACGCGCGCTGCAAGTGATGATACGAGGATAAAACGGCGAACCCCAGCTGCCCTGGCAGCCTGCGCCGCGTTCAGTGCGCCTTGTGCATTCACTTCAAGAAACTGTTTTAAGGTGCGTGCTTTGGTAAGCCCTGCGATATGGATGAAGGTATCTGCGCCTGCTGCAAGGGCATCGAGCGCGCGGCGATCACCAAGATTACCAGTAATAAAGCGCAACCTGTCCGGGGCCAGCTCTGATTTTATCTGGTCTGATCTTGAGAGTGCCTGAACACGATAGTTTTTGGCAATCAACACTTTGAGGACCGAGCGACCTATAAAGCCGGTTGCGCCGGTCAGCGCGATACACTTGTTCGCCCCGGGCATTTAACGACCGTCTAAACCGATACCTGATGATTGCCGGTTTGAGTGACCAGCTTGTGCAATCAAGTCTTCAAACCCTCCACCTACAAACTTTTGACGGGCACGTGTCCGGCTGATTTTGCCTGATGAGGTGACAATCAAGCTGGAGAGGGGCACCAGCCCAATGCGGACACTTGTGTTTGCCGCAAGACGTGCGGCTGCACTGGCTTCTGCATGAAGTTGTATCAGGTTTTCCGGATTACGTGAACGGCACTCGACAAGCAAGACAATCTCATCGGTTCCATTTTCGCTTTCTACAGGGAAGGCAGCCGTGCGCCCTATGCGAGCAGTTACGGCGCCCTCAACAGCCCATTCAAGATCTTGCGGCCAAATATTGCGGCCGTGCGCCAGGATCAGATCCTTCGATCGGCCTGTAATAACGATTTGCCCATCAAGCAGATAGCCAAGGTCACCTGTTTCGAGCCAACCATCCTCAGCTATTGTTGCGCGCGTCGCCTCTTCATTGAGATAGTATCCTGGCGTGATTGAAGGGCCGCGCACAAAAATACGGCCAACTTTCCGGCTCTCTAATATGCGGCCATTATCATCACGAACCTCCAATTGATGATCAGGCAGAACTTTACCGCAAAGCATGAAGGTTCGCTTGGCAGTGTCCAAAGTGATATCTGAGGCGGGTAGCGCATCGCCTGTGCGGCGCAAACGGTCATTATCAATCAAATCAGGGCTTGCACCCTGACCAAGTGGTGCAAAGGCAATTGCCAGCGTTGCTTCGGCCATGCCATAGCTCGGCACAAAAGAGCTTTCAGAAAACCCATGGGTTTTAAATATTTCAGCGAAAGCAGATAAAGCGTCTGCCCGTACCATATCACCGCCAATTCCTGCTGCACGCCAGCTAGACAAATCAAAGCTTTTGTCACCGCGCCAGCGCTTGACGCAGAGCTCAAAGCCAAAGCTTGGGCTGTAGCTAAGCGTGCCCTTATTGCGGCTGATTAGTTCAAGCCATGTAAGTGGGCGTCTGGCAAAGTCAGATGGTGCCATCAGGTCTAATGAGAGTTGCGACATCATCGGAGCGACCATAAATCCGATCAGTCCCATATCATGGTAGAGCGGTAGCCACGATACGGCGCGGTCTCCCTCGCGCACCTGCAGGCCGTGCGCAATAATCCCATTGCAGTTTGAGGTAACTGAGTGCTGAGAGCCAATAACGCCTTTGGGGTCATTGGTGCTGCCGGAAGAATACTGAATGTAACAAAGATCGTCTTTGCCGTGCACGCGAACATCCGTGGCGGGCGATGGCAATTCAGGATCGCTCATATCCAAGAGCGGAATACCAAGCTCATCTAAGGTTCCACCGAGCATATCCAGTAAACGCGCAGGCGCGAAAAGGGCTGAGACTTTTGCCGTTTCGCACATTTGGCTGATCTGATGGAGATAGGGTTCCTTGCCACCCATGGTTGTTGGCATTGGCATGGGAACGGGCACAAGCCCGGCATATTGGCAGGCAAAAAATGTACGCACGAAGTTTGCAGACGTTTGCGCGATGATACCGATCAGCGTATTTTTTGGAGCCATGGGTACGAGGCGTCGGGCCATTTGTCTGGCCTGGTGACGTAGCTGGCGGTATGACAAACTCTCACTCAGTCGCCCATTCGAGGCATAAATATTGATTCCGGTTTGGCCGGTCGCTGCATAATCGAGTGCATCTGTAAGGGTGTTAAAATTACCAAGACGAAGCGGGATGCCGCTTTGGGTAGGTGTCGCTACCGTCATAATCTACCTTTCCCTGTACCAGGTTAGCCTCACAGGGCTAATATGGTTAATCCCTAAGTTACACATCAGTGCTTTGGTCATTTCCAGTACTCTAACCTAAAGACAATTTAAAGGTCTAGGACAAGTGCGAGTCGAGGATGTAAGGACGAACACGTAGGAATTTGATATAACTCAACATGTTCAGGGACATATGTGGTATAAATGCTACGCTTTTGGACCCAGGGCAGGCGTTTGCGATGGATCGCGTGTCTTGGGTTTAAAGCGGCATAAATCGGCAATGGAGCAATCCCAGCATTTAGGTTTGCGGGCAAGGCAGGTGTATCGGCCATGCAGAATTAACCAATGATGCGCCCCTAGTTTATACGTGTCGGGTGTCGCACGCTCCAATTGTTGTTCTACTTCATCAGGTGTTTTACCAGGCGCAAGGCCTGTGCGATTGGAAACGCGGAAGATGTGCGTATCAACGGCAATTGTCGGCTGTCCAAACGCCTCATTGAGCACAACATTGGCCGTTTTGCGACCAACACCGGGCAATCGCATAAGCTCTTCACGGCTCTGTGGCACCACACCGCCAAATTCTTCGAGCAGCATTTGGGAGAGGGCAATAACATTTTTAGCTTTGTTTCGCCAAAGTCCGATCGTTTTGACATGCTGTTCGACCCCCTTAAGCCCAAGCGCAAGCATTTGCTCTGGGGTATCAGCGGCTGCGAACAGGCCTTTGGTGGCTTTGTTAACGCCCACATCGGTGGCTTGCGCAGATAGAGCAACAGCAACAACAAGCGTGTAAGGCGACGTAAAGTTCAGCTCTGTGTGTGGATCCGGACGATCCTTGGCAAGTGCTGCATAAAGCGCGGTTGCTTTTTCAGCATTAAACACCGGACTGCGGCGCTTCTTTTTACGTCTCATCGGTTTCTTGGTGGCGGGCTGGGTCATAAATATGTTCTACGCTTTGCGGCCCGCGGCGCAAGACCGCACTAGGCCTTATCGAACGTGCAAAGTAAGATTATAGCATGAGTGATCCTGCACATACGATCTATTTAGAGACTGCCTTGCGCCCAAACGCCTCCTTAAGTCCGAAGGCCTTTACGCTGGTGATGTGTGTTGTCGGCATCTTCAGTTTTGCCGCTGGCATCCTTTATTTTACCGTTGGTGCCTGGCCTGTTTTTGCATTCTTTGGGCTGGATGCTTTGGCAATCTGGTTTGCATTCAAGTGCAGCTTTCGCACACAAGAACAGGTGACCTATGTGCGTGTGGATGAGACACATGTTCGACTCTGGCATATACAGCGTGGCCAGAAAGACAAAAAAGCGGACTTGCCCACCGCCTTTGTACGCGTCGCCCTTGATGAGCCGGTGACCCATAATAGTTTCCTGACACTCCAATATGGGCAAAAGGCTTGGATTATTGGTAGATTTCTTACCCCCAAAAAGCGCAAAGAGTTTGCCCATGATCTCCGCGTGGCCATTAATAAGGCGCGACAACATAACTATGCCCGCTAACGAATTTAGCAGGCACTGAACCTATCCAATCAAAAAATGACGCCCCCGTCATAGTTTTTTAGTTCTCTTTGTGCTAAACTTCCCGAAGGAGCCACAGAAGCTCGGACAAGGAGAGATGAACATGGCCGATACCGCAGCACAATTTTCTGACCACCCTGCCTTAAAGCGGCCAAAACCCACTGAGCGTGAGCCGCTGCATTGGAATCAACTCAAATTCGGTGAAAAGATTCCGGCAGCTTCTGAAATTAAACTTGAAGATATCAACCTCGCTGATCCGGAACTTTGGCGCGGGGAGGGGTATTGGGATCGCTTCGCCCGCTTGCGCAAGGAGGCACCGCTCCACTGGTGTGAAGAAAGCTTTGTTGGCGGCTTCTGGTCGCTGACCCGTTATGAAGACATTATGAAAGTGGACATTGATCATCAGCGGTTTTCTTCCAGTTGGGAACATGGCGGCATCACACTAGGCGAACAACCTGAAGGGTTTGAGTTGCCCATGTTTATCGCTATGGATGAGCCCCAGCATGGTGAGCAACGCAAAACAGTACAGCCTGCCGTTGGCCCGCCAAACCTGAAAAAGTTCGAGCCTCTGATCCGTCAGCGCACCCAGGAATTGCTTGATAGTTTACCCATTGGTGAGCCTTTTGACTGGGTTGATACAGTGTCCATCGAACTTACCACGATGATGTTGGCGACACTTTTTGATTTTCCGTTTGCGAATCGCCGCCAGCTCACACGCTGGTCAGATGTTGTCACAGGGATGAACAATCCGGATATCTGCCCTGGTGGCGAGCCTCAATGGCGCGAAGAGATGATGGAATGCATGATGACTTTCGTGCAAATTTTTGAAGACCGTAAAAAGAACCCTCGCTCTAATGATCTGATGACGCTGCTTGCACTTGGTGAGAAGACCAAAGATCAAACACCAATGGAATTGTTGGGGAATGTCATACTGCTGATTGTTGGTGGCAATGACACAACGCGAAACTCAATGACGGGTTCTGTTTTGGCACTTAATCGTTTTCCTGAGCAATTTGAGATTTTGAAAAAGAATCACGAGCTGATCCCTAGCATGGTTTCAGAAGCGATTCGCTGGCAAACACCGCTGGCCTTTATGCGCCGGACCGCCCTCGAAGATGTTGAGATGCATGGTAAGACAATTAAAAAGGGTGATCAGGTTGCCATGTGGTACGCCTCTGCCAATCGTGATGAGGCGCAATTTGAACGTCCAAATGACTTCTGGATTGAGCGCCCTAAGGTACGCCAGCATCTGTCTTTTGGCTTTGGTATTCATCGCTGCGTCGGCAACCGGCTGGCTGAGCTACAAATCCGCATCCTCTGGGAGGAGTTACTAGCACGGTTTTCTCATATTGAAGTGATGGCTGAGCCAAGCCTTACGCCGAACGCCTTTGTGAAAGGCTACACATGGATGCCCGTGGTATTGCACAAGTAAGTGCGGGGCAATCAGAGTTGCCATAGCCCGTAGTGACTATCGCCGACGATATAAATCGCAAATATGCCAAGCCCGTCTATCTTGGTAGGCGGCATGGCAATTTCTGCGCCTAGCTGGCCGAGCGCGTCAATCGTCTCGGCAATGGTATCGGTCAGAAAATAAGGCCGGATAATCGGCGCTTCGGCCGCATGCATGGGGGCACGAACACCAATAGAGCCCCCTGTTGGTGCGGGCGCAGTACGTGCCCCACCAAGGCCTGCAACCGGTTCACCAAATATCAGATTTTGGGCTTTTTCAAGAAGTTTGATTTCGCGCTCAACATCATTTGTTACGATCTCTAAATAGTGAATGTTCATAATCCCACGCCCTATGTTCAAGAAGCATCAGGTTACCATTATTCAGTTGATCCGTCACGTCCACTAAGTCGGTATTACCTTATCAAATCTTCCACATAGTCTAGCCTGTCATGACCGAAGAAGATGTCTTCGCCGACAAAATAGGTGGGGGCGCCAAACACACCCCGCGCAACGGCTTCTTCGGTGTTGGCAACGAGCTTGGCTTTAAGCACATCGTCTTTACCCATAGCAAGAATGCGGTCGCCATCGAGCCCGATCTTGGTGCACATCGCTTTTATCTCTTCTGGATTACCAAGATTTTTAGGCCCGTCTGCAC
>CAYUFN010000038.1:0-1145 GCA_964443965.1 uncultured Hyphomonas sp.
TCCACGCGCCGCGCTGCTTGGCCTCGTCCAGATCGGGGCTATGGGCACCATAAAGGTTTGTAAAGATACGGTCTTTATCCTGAAGCACTAGACTTCCCCCTCATCTTTGCTAGAGGCCACTTCGCCCGCATCTACACGCTTGGAGAACTCCGTCTCACCGCCCTGGGCCAGTTCAATTGCCTGACTAATCCAGTTTTCGCGCTGGATACGTCCTGGAAAGCTGAGGCTGCCCTCAACCCAAGCAATATTTTCCGGCGTCCACGCTGCAATTTGCGCGAATGTATAGATGCCCAACTCATTAAGCGCCTGCTCATTCTTTGGCCCAACACCCTTAATCCGCTTAAGATCATCAGCTATGCCTGCAGAAGGATCAAACGATTCTGGCCGCTCGCCATCAAGCTCATCTGATAAATCCGGCTTGGCCTTAGATGTATCGATCAGCGTGGTTTTCTTCGGCTCAGGCGGTGGTGCAGCTGGCAAACCAAGCGCCTCATCTTTCAATGGTTCCCCAATATTGGGAAGTTCAGAAATAATGCGCGAACCATCAAAAAGCTCTGAAGAGGTCAAGGAAGTCAAGCCACCTTCCGGTGCAGAGTTCAACCGGTCAACAAATGTCCCTGGCTCTACCGGAACGCCATTCCCAAGCTTGCCGAGAATATCATCAAAGCTCTCAATGGTAAGGTCTTCGTAATAATAATCATTGATCTGAACCATTGGCGCATTCACACAGGCGCCGAGGCACTCAACCTCTTCCCAAGACAGGCGCCCATCGTCGGTCACCTTCATCTTCGGCCCAATCCGCTGCTCTGCAACCTCTTTAAGGTCATTCGCGCCACGCAACATGCAAGGCGTGGTTCCGCAAAGCTGAACATGATAACGCCCGACAGGTTGAAGCCGGAACATTGTGTAGAAGGTCGCAACCTCATAAACGCGTATATAAGGCATCTCCAAACGATCGGCGACTTCACGCATAGCCGGCTCGGAAAGCCAACCAGCATTATCTTTCTGAGCCAGCCATAGTAGCGGAATAACACCAGAACGCTTACGGTCGGCCGGGTATTTCCCGAGCCAGAATGCGATTTTTGACTCGGTCTCCGCAGCAAACGCAAACTGATCACCGCCAGCCTCAATATCAAAACGACGCA
>CAYUFN010000038.1:1155-15336 GCA_964443965.1 uncultured Hyphomonas sp.
TTACGATTTGCCTCCTGCTGGTAGGCTGACCTGCCCATTTTCATCAACGCCCCAAAACGGGTTAAACGCCACTTCCCAAGCATAGCCGTCCCGATCAACAAAATAACCTGAATAACCACCCCACGCGGCCTTATGCGGGTCTTTCATAACCTCAACCCCTTCGGCGCGCAGGCGGCTAAAAATTTGATCGACCTCTTCAATGGAACGCGCATTATAAGCCATCGCAAAGTTAGGGCACGCGCCCGGCGGGCATGTATTTCCCATACACCCGATGTCAGCCTGCAACTTCTTTCGTTCCCACAGCCCAAAAACGAAGCCACCAAGATCAAACATGGTAATTTCATCGCGCATAAACGGCGTGAACCCCAGAACGTCCTGATAGAAGCGCGTTGCCGCGTCTCGATCAGCAACCCCCAACGTTATGATGCTCATGCGTTGCTCAGGAAAAGCTGCCATTATCGGTCAATCTCCCCAAACACGACATCAAGAGATCCCAAAATTGCTGATACGTCAGCCAACATATGTCCTTTTGATAAATGATCCATCGCCGCCAAATGCGGATAGCTTGCTGCGCGTAATTTTGCGCGGTACGGCCTATTCGTGCCATCGGCCACCAGATAAACACCGAACTCACCTTTGGGCGCCTCAACAGCCGCATATACCTCACCAGCAGGAACGTGAAAGCCCTCAGTGTAGAGCTTGAAGTGATGGATAAGCGCCTCCATCGAATTCTTCATATCCGCACGACGCGGTGGTGACACCTTGGAGCCGGCCAGTAAAACCTCGCCTTGTGGCATCATTTCGATACATTGGCGCATGATTTTAATGGACTCCTTCATCTCCTCCATACGGCAAATATAGCGATCGTAATTATCGCCATTTTTTCCGACCGGGATTTTGAAATCCAACTCATTATAAACTTCATAAGGTTGGGAACGACGCAAATCCCATGCGAAACCTGATCCACGTACCATGACACCGGAAAAACCCCAGTCCATAATGGTTTGCCGATCCACAACACCAATATCAACATTACGCTGTTTGAAGATACGGTTTTCGGTTAGCAAGCCCTCTATATCATCCATGACATCACCAAAGGTTTCGGTGAAAGTCCAGATATCGTCAATCAGGTCCTGCGGCAGGTCCTGGTGCACGCCGCCCGGACGGAAATAGGCTGAATGCATTCGCGAACCGCACGCTCGCTCATAAAACACGCAAAGTTTCTCACGCTCTTCAAAGCCCCATGTGATGGGCGTTAGTGCACCTACATCCATCGCTTGCGTCGTGATGTTCAGAATATGGTTCATCAAGCGCCCGATTTCCGAATAGAGCACACGAATAAAAGACGCGCGGCGCGGCACTTCCAGCCCGAGCATCTTTTCGATTGCAAGGCACCAAGCATGCTCCTGGTTCATCGGCGCAACATAATCGAGCCGGTCAAAATAAGGCAGCGCTTGCAAATACGTCTTATACTCGATCAGCTTTTCCGTGCCGCGATGCAGCAATCCGATATGGCTATCAACGCGCTCAACCAGCTCGCCATCAAGATCCAGAATCATACGCAACACACCGTGCGCGGCCGGGTGTTGCGGGCCAAAATTTAGCGTAAAAACGCGATCGTCTTCGTCTGGCGACTTGTGGAGATCGTCGGCCATTATTCACCCCCCTCAGCGTTTGTCGCCTTCTCATCACCGGGGATTACCGCCGTCATTCCCTCCCATGGCGAAAGGAAATCAAAATTACGGTATTCCTGCGTTAGTTGAACGGGCTCATAAACAACACGCTTTTCAAGATCATCATAGCGCACCTCAACATGCCCGGTCAGCGGGAAGTCCTTGCGTAAAGGGTACCCCTCAAAACCATAATCCGTGAGAATGCGTCGCAGATCTGGGTGACCTGAAAACTGAATACCATACATGTCAAACGCCTCACGCTCATACCAATTGGCAGCCGGGAAGACCTCGACAATACTCGGGACTGCTGCCTCCTCGCCAACACAAAGCTTTACACGAATACGCTGATTCAGCTTCATGGACAGAAGATGATAGACAACCTCAAAGCGTTCAGTTCGCTCTGGATAATCAACCCCACAAAGATCGATAAGTGTCTCAAACAGGCACTCTGTATCCTCGCGCAGGAAGCGAATGACGGTCGCCACGTGATCCCGCTCTATGATGAGTGTCAAATCACCAAAAGCAATCTGATGGGACTTCAAAGCATGTGGGAGCTTGGCCTTGAGGCGCGCAGCTAATGCTCCGAAATCAACAGTCGTCTCTGACATGCAACCTCTCCCTAGCGCTCAATAGAGCCTTCACGGCGGATCTTTTTCTGCAATTGCAAAAACCCATAAACCAACGCCTCAGCTGTTGGTGGGCAGCCCGGCACATAAATGTCCACAGGTACGATACGGTCACAACCACGGACGACTGAGTAACTGTAAAGATAGTAGCCGCCGCCATTGGCACAGGAGCCCATGGAAATTACATAACGCGGCGCAGGCATTTGATCATAAACCTTCCGCATGGCAGGGGCCATCTTATTGGTCAGCGTACCAGCCACAATCATTACATCAGACTGACGGGGCGAACCGCGTGGCGCCATGCCAAACCGCTCAAGATCATAGCGCGGGTTCCCCGCATGCATCATTTCAACCGCGCAGCAGGCCAGACCAAATGTCATCCACATCAAAGATCCCGTGCGCGCCCATGTGATCAGGTCATCAGCACTTGCAACCAGAAACCCCTTATCGGCCAATTCATCAGAGAGGCCAGCATAAAAGGGATCATCGGGGCGCACATCATGACCGCCCTCAACGCCAGAGCGACCCGCGCCAAATGCATAAGGTTTTGTATCAGACATGACCTACTCCCACTCAAGCGCGCCAGAGCGCCACTCGTAGATGAACCCAACGGTCAGAACACCAAGAAACGCAACCATCGACCAAAATCCGTATATGCCAATCTCGCCCAAGCTGACCGCGAATGGGAAAAGGAAGGCAATTTCAAGATCGAAAATAATAAACAGGATGGCGACCAGATAGAAACGCACATCAAACTTCATGCGCGCATCATCAAACGCGTGAAATCCGCATTCGTATGCAGAGTTCTTCTCTGGGTCAGGCTTGTTTGGGCCAAGTATTAAGGCGCCAAAAATAAACAGTAGAGATAAAGCCAGTGCCAATCCTAGAAAGATCACAACCGGCAGGTAATCAAGTGTCAGATTTTGGAGTTCATTGGGTGTCATAAGTCATCACCATTGTTTATCACGCACGGGTTAGGATGGTTTCGGCTCATGCGCAACAGGCAAGTGCCACACAATCACGTTCTTTGTGACAAAATTTTCACGTCAACGCATTGTGACAATGCGTCATGCCTTGCCAATTCATTGAAATTATCTGCTCTGGCTTGTATTTTTGCACAAATAATACAGCATGAAAGCTTTACGGAAGGGCAAAATGTCTAATCAAATACAGACAGATTTTTCACAGCGTCAACCCTTGCCAGATCTTGTTCGCGCCTGGGCATTAATGGGAATTGTGGTTGTCAATGTGGGCGCATTTTCCTGGCCCATAGAACAAGGGTATAGCGACGCGATAACGACAAGGCTTGATGAAGTTGCAAACTTTCTCATGACAGCCCTGTTTATGACGAAATCCTACGCCTTGTTTTCCCTAATGTTCGGCGTTGGGCTCGCCTATCAGATCATTTCTGCAAAACAAAAAGGCAAATCTCCGGCAACACGCCACTTCAGGCGGATGCTAGGATTATTTATCCTTGGCTGGCTCCATATGATTTTCCTTTTTATAGGAGACATACTTATCACGTACGCGATCTTGGGTTGTCTGCTTTACGCCTTCCGAACCGCAAAACCCCGGACACTCATCAAGACAGGCATCGCATTAATAGCAGTACAGGTTATTCTCATGCTCTCGTTTGCGGGCTTAATCGCTCTTGCAGCCAACATCGAGCCTCCGCCTAATCAGCCAGATATTCTTACAGAGCTCAGGGAAAGTATAGAAACAGACGCACTCGTATTTACGAATGGATCATTCATGGCTGTTGCACAGCATCGCTTTGCGATGAGCGGTGAAATGTTAGCTAATGGAATCCTGATTCAAGGATGGGGGATTTTAGGTTTCTTCCTGATCGGACTAGCGCTCGCTAAACTGGGGCTCATCAATAATCCAGACGCCCCATTTTGGAAAAAGTGCCGCTTACAAGCTTTCCCTATTGGTTTAATCGGTAGCTTTATAGCCACTTACATATTCGTTAATTCGGAAAACCAGATAGATCCCAGCCATATCTTCGGCATCGCCTTATTGATGCTCTTTTCGCCATTTTTGGCCTTTGGATACGCTGGATGGATCGCAAAATACGCTGCAGGCCCGGCCACGGCGTTAAAAAGCTTCATAGCGCGTGGTGGTTCTGCAACGCTTTCAGCCTATTTACTGCAGTCCATTATTCTATCTATTATTTTTGCTGGATATGGCTTTGGCCTCTACGCACAGCTTTGTCCAGCAAAGACAATCACCATTGGAGCCGCCACAGGCCTTCTTACGCTGATATTTGTCAGCCTTTGGCGGAAAGTGTTCGCACGAGGCCCCTTTGAAGTCCTACTAAGGAGGTGGACTTATTTAGGTGAGCGCTAATAGGCAAGGTTTCTCAAACTTACCCTCTAAACGCCTCATTCGCCTTCTGAGCTTCATGTTTCCGCCCCATTTGGAAGCCATTCTATTGTTATTCAAACTGATGGAAAAAAAGAGGCTTTAGACAAATGACACACTTTACAAAGATATTCATCGCAGCGACCTTTATCACCGCCGCTACGACACCAGCACTTGCTCAACCAGCCGCTCCAGACACTTCCCCGCAGTGCGAGGCGATAACAGCCACAGTATACTTCGCCGCAGACCAGGCCGAACTCTCCAAGGCTGCTATGGCAGCCCTTGAAGCACAGGCAGAAGGCATTGAAGGATGTACTGTTTCGACAATCGAAGCGACTGCCGTTTCAACGGATGGTAGCACAAGCCTTTCCGAGGCGCGTTCAACTGCCGTGATTTCGGCTCTTGCTGATTTGGGCATTGCTACGGCAGATACTGTTACTACCATCTCACAAGCACCAGAAGGGCGTTTGATCTCCACAGCGCGTCAAGTCGAGCTGAAACTGGGCACACTACCTGAACTCGTCAACAGTTAAACGCCTTCTCCCTGGCAGGTTTCCTCAGCCCATTTTGGAAGCCGGCCAAACCCATGACCCTGACCGCTTTGGTGGTCGGGGTCATCTTGGTTGGCCAACCAAAAAACGACAACATGACTGCCCCAGTTACAAAACCTATACAACTGTGCGTAACATCGACTAACAGGTCCATTGGTGAACAGATAACACTATAGACAAAGCTGTAGCTGAGGACCGGCGCAGCGAACTATCATGAAAGCTGGGCTCCAGGTGATCACATTCTGCCAAACCTCTCGTCCTGATCATTTTAAAGATCTAGCTAAATTCACACCCACAAGCCTTGGCATTGGTTTTCCTCTCTAATTGTTCTATCCAGCGCACAGATACCCCTATCGGTGCGATTCCTTAAATTATACACGACTTTCGAGCGAGCAACACGAATGACCCAGCAGAGCGACAAACGCCGCATCCTCATCACCTCCGCCCTGCCTTACATTAACGGCATAAAACATTTGGGTAATCTGGCAGGCTCCATGCTTCCTGCCGATGTTTTTGCCCGTTATCAACGGCTTGCCGGTCATGACGTGCTCTACATCTGTTCCACAGATGAACATGGCACCCCGGCAGAGCTTGCCGCACAGGCCGCTGGAGTCTCGGTGCAAAGCTATGTCGATGAGCAGTTTGAAATTCAGCGTGCGGCAGGCGAAGGCTTTGCCTTGTCCTACGACCATTTTGGCCGCTCCTCACGCGAAGAGAACCACCGCCTGACGCAACACTTCGCACACATCCTCGAAGAAAAAGGCCTGATCGAAGAGCGCGTCTCCAAACAGGTTTACTCGGTTGATGATGGCCGATTCTTACCAGACCGCTATGTAGAAGGCACCTGCCCGCACTGTGAGTTTGAAAAGGCGCGCGGCGACCAATGCGATAGCTGCGGACGCCTGCTTGACCCTGTGGACCTAAAAAACCCTTATTCAGCCGTCTCCGGCGGCACAAATATCGAAATCCGCGAAACCGCGCATCTCTATCTCCTCCAGTCCAAAATGCAGGACACAATCCGCGAATGGGTTGAGGCCTCAAAAGACTGGCCACAGCTTGCCAGGTCAATTGCGCTGAAATGGCTCGATGAGGGCCTGCGTGACCGGGCCATTACCCGCGACCTGAAATGGGGCATCCCCGTCACAAATGCAAACGGGAGCATTCGAGAAGGTTTTGAAAACAAAGTCTTTTACGTCTGGTTTGATGCGCCTGTGGAATATATCGCCTCCACCCAAAGCTGGGCCAAAGGGCAAGGTACACCAGATGCATGGCAACAATGGTGGCGCAAGGATCAAGGCGCTGAGAACGTCGAATATGTTCAGTTTATGGGCAAAGATAATGTCGCTTTTCACACGGTCTCTTTTCCGGTCACGATCTTCGGTTCCGGCGAACCTTGGAAAACAGTTGACCGTCTGAAGGCTTTTAACTGGGTCACATGGTATGGCGGCAAATTCTCTACAAGTAACAAGCGTGGCGTCTTCATGGATCAGGCGCTTAAACTGCTACCTGGCGACTACTGGCGCTGGTATCTCATCGCCAATGCCCCTGAAGGGTCTGACGCGGCTTTCACATGGGAAGGCTTTCAAGCGGCGGTCAATTCAGACCTTGCCAATGTGCTCGGCAACTTCGTCAACCGTATCACCAAATACACTGTCTCTAAATTTAATGGCAAATTGCCAGACGCCGGAACGCCGGGCGAAGATGAAGCCTGGATCGCTGGTGAACTGAAAACCCGCCTTGCCCTTCTGGCCGACCATTACGAGAAAATGGAATTCCGCAAAGCAGCTGCTGAAACGCGCGCCATCTGGGCGGCAGGTAATGAATATCTTACCCGCGCCGCGCCATGGTCGAAATACAAGACAGATGTAGACGCTGCTGCCGTCGGCGTGCGCACAGGGCTGAACCTTGTCGCCCTGTTCGGGATTCTCGCCCAGCCGATTATTCCGGGCGTCGCCAAGAGCATTCTTGACGCGATCGGCATTCCAGAGGGCAACCGCACATGGCCAAACGCAGACGATACAGGCCTCCTCGACGCACTACCACACGGCATGGACATCGCCGCCCCACCTGTCCTCTTTACCAAGATCGAAGATGAGCAAGTTGCTGAATGGACAGCCCGCTTTGGCGGTGAAAACTAGGAGCATTCATGGCACGCGAGCAAAGCTATAAAGGGAAGCTCGCTATCATCACAGGCGGTTCTTCTGGGCTTGGTCTGGCAATGGCGCACCGCTTGGCCGCACTCGGCGCAAAACCTGTCCTGATTGACATCACCCTACACGAAACGCCTTATCCGCTTGAAATCGCTGACGTTGGGAACGCAGAGGCTTTATCGGCTGCAACAACTCGCATCGCAGCTAAATTTGGCCAGATAGACCTTGCCATTTCCAACGCGGCGATAGACCTCACAGGTGAAGCCCACACCTTTACCGTCGCTGAATGGCAAGCCATTATTAATACTAACCTTATAGGCGCAACAAACCTTATCAGTGCCATCTATCCAGGTATGGTGGCGCGCCAGGCTGGCCAACTTCTCTTTATTGCCTCTGGTGCTGGCCTCATCGGCTTTCCATTCGGCGCACCATACACGGCGAGCAAGGCAGGACTTATCGGTCTTGGCAAAGCCCTGCGCGCAGAGGCAAAGGCTTACGGTGTCAAAGTGAATGTTGCCTGCCCGCCTATCTTGCAAACACCACTGCTGGAAAACGGTCAGGCGAAAGCGGGAGTAGATCGGCCTGCTTTTATGTCTAGTCTGACCAAAAGGCCTATGCCCGCTGACGAGGCAGCCAGGCGAATTCTAGATGGCGCAGCGTCCAACAAGGCGCAAATCATCTTTCCACAAAAGCTAACCATCGGTCACAAGCTCGCAACCCTATTCCCAACACTCGGCCACCACATTAGGCAAGATATCTTGAAAAAATTCAACAAATACGGGCGCAAATAGCAATTGAGATTGACGCACCCGGCAAGCGCGATACGCTGTTATGATGAGAGCTATTGCTAAATTTATCGCCGGACTGCTTCTCCTCGTCATTCTTGCCGCCATTGCAAGCTATGGCATAGTCGTTAGCAGCGCCAAGCCACTCAATAATAAAGCACGCGCAAAGGCGCCAGGAAACTTTGTAACCCTCACCGATGGTCAGATCCACTATCGCTGGCACGGCCCTGAAAACGGCGCGGTTGTCATCATGGCACACGGTTTTTCCACACCGAACTTCATATTCGAGCAGAATGCCAAAGCGCTCGCAGATGAAGGCTTCCGAGTCTTAACCTTTGACCATTTCGGGCGTGGCTGGTCAGATCGCCCAAAGGTAAAATATACGCCAGACTTTTACAACCGTGAACTAATCGACCTAATCAACGCCTTGAATATTGAAGAGCCTTTCGGGCTTGTTGGTCTGTCTATGGGTGGCCCCATAACTGCCGAGTTCACCGCCCGCCACCCAGAACGCGTTTCAAAGCTCTTCCTGTTTGTTCCTGCAGGGTTTGAAACAAGTACTAAAACAGGGTCACCACAAGACCTTTTGCTCCGCACACCTATTATTGGGGACTGGGTCTGGCGCATGTTTGGCAAACAATTGCTACTGGCAAGCTATAAGGACGAAAACACAGCGACGCCCCCAACAGAAGACCTTGCTGGAAATTTACTGGAACAGCTTGAATACAAGGGATATCTTGAAGCGCTTTTGTCCTCCTATCGGCATTTACCCATGCAAGACCAAGATGCCATCTTCGCGCGTGTAGAAGCCACAAGCGTGCCTGTTTATGCTGTATTTGGTGAAAAAGATGCAACGGTCTTGATTAGCAGCGCTGACAGAATGGAAGCGACCGCACATTCGGCAATAATCAAGCGTTTCCCTGAAGGCGGTCACAGTTTAAACTATCAAATGGCATCAGAGGCCAATGCGGCACTTATCAGCTTTTTTAAAGGCAATTAAAACGCTAATTCCTTACCCATCATCTCAGGCAAACGCATAACAATAAGTAAATCACGTAGCTCCTGACGGGCCGCGACATGGCTCATGGTGAAATTCATATTTGACCCCTGCTCAGTCAAATCAAGCAATGTCAAACCAGCTGGAAAAAGCTCACGGTAAATCACACGCTCGGAGAGGCCTGCAGCCATACGGAAACCGATCCGCTTAGCGAGATTTTCAAGCGCCTCACCAACTTTTTGCTTATTACGTGCCTCAAGCGGAGACATACGATTTCGCATCACTATCCAATCTATCGGACGGCGGCTGGATTGAGCTTTTTGCTTGCGACAATTCCAAACCATCTCTGAATAGAAACTCGGGCGAATAACTTCCAGGGTTTGCGGGTTCACATCCCCCAGCAAATCAAAGTCTACAAAACTATCGTTAAGAGGGGTGATCAATGTATCAGCGAATGTATGCGCGTATCGCGACAAGAATGTATTTCCTCCCGGCGCGTCGATAATTATAAAATCGCATGTGCTGCGCAGGCGTCTAATGCAGCTTTGGAAACGCTCAGTCTCTTCGACTTCAGCTGTATCAAGATTACGTTCATCGCTGGCGTCAAGCCGTATAATCTCGGGCATTGGAAGCTTCGATCCGGTTGACCGCATCCAACGCATCCGGTTCTCCATGTAGCGCGTCATAGTGCGCTGACGCACATCTAAATCGATAACACCTACTTTTGAACCAGACCGCAAAAGCGCAACACAAAGATGAACTGAAACGGTTGATTTACCGGCCCCGCCCTTTTCGTTCCCAACGACAATGACCCGCGTCTCACGCGGGTGCTCATCTGTACTTTTTAGATTATGCTCACTTAGAGAGCCATATCCGTCAGCAGCCATGGACTAAACTCCAACCACAAGCTCTAAAGCGATGCTCGAATCTCGACACCGTTGTGAGGTTCGCGAGCAGGTCGTCGATGTGCATCCTCGAAAAGAAACCCATCGTTCATTTCAGAATCTAGAGAAGAAATGGCTTGGAGCGGTTCACCCTCAAAAAGAAGATCGTCTGACCAAATCGTCCCAAAAGCAGGGTCTAATTTATTTGATGCACTCAGAGGTGCGTGTGAAGACACATCACTAATGACCGAATGCAATTTCGTAAGTGTCTCAGCCAGGCGCCCCATGCCTCGTGTTAGATCGCGCGTGCAATCAGCAACAGACCGAGACGGCTCAAGCAACCATGTGTCTGCAGCAGGATCAATAGGAGCCCTTAGCGGCTCTGGTCGTTCAAGCCTTGCCGGACGCAGTGGCAAAGCCTTAAAAGTGGCGCTAAGTACGAACTGACGAAAAGTTTTAAGGATGTGCTTGCTCATGTTTAAACTTTTACGCCATTCGGTTAACAAGTCATTAATAACCCTATCTGGATTGCCTATTTGTCATGAAGTATAAACCTCTACCGCGCGTCCGCACCAAAGCTCAATTGCGCAAAATTATACATGAATGGCGTCAGGCCGGTCTGCGCATTGGCTTTGTCCCAACTATGGGTGCCCTGCATGATGGCCATCTCTCTCTAGTCAAGCGCGCATTGGAAACATGCGACCGTGTCGTCGCAAGTATTTTCGTAAACCCCAAGCAGTTTGCCCCCGGTGAAGATCTGGACGTGTATCCACGGGATGAAGATGATGATTGCATAAAATTACAGGCTGTCGGTTGTCACTTGGCTTATTGCCCTGATGTTAAAGAAATTTACCCGGACGGTTCGGTTACGAATGTGCGCGTTGAAGACCTTTCAGACTTGCTTGATGGTGGACCGCGCCCTCATTTCTTTTATGGCGTCGCCACTGTAGTGGCCCGACTTTTCATCCATGTCCGTCCGGATGTCGCCGTCTTTGGCCAAAAGGATTATCAGCAACTACAAATTATCAAGCGCATGGTTCACGATCTGGGCTTTGAAATCGAAATTGTTGGCGGCAAAACGATACGCGATGCCGATGGGCTGGCACAATCTTCCCGCAATCTCTACCTATCAGCAGAAGATCGGCGAGGTGCTGGCGGAATGTTTGCAGCCCTACATCGTGCACGCCGCCGTATTGAGGCAGGCACAGCCATCGAAACAGCCCTCATGGAGGCCCGTGAGCACTTGCGAGCATGTGGGTTCTCTAAGGTCGACTATGTCACAACTGCAGACCCGGCAACCCTGCAAGCATTAACTGAGGAATACGCCGAGCTTGGCAAAGAAGGCCGCCTACTCGGCGCAGCCTGGTTTGGCAGAACGCGCCTGATCGATAATATGGGGTTTATGCGCAGCGATAGTTAAAATAGGGGTCATAGCACAATCGCGGTTTATACAATTCCCAAAGCGTATTTATTGGTTAATATGGCTACAAAACCAGATTGAAGGATAACTTTCATGCGCAAACTTTCCCATATGGCTCTGCTTGCTGCTTGTATTACAGCACCGCTTGCCTGTTCGCAGGCGCAAACACCTGTTAGCAGCAAGGACCTTGGCGCACTTTACCGTCATCTACACACAAATCCGGAACTTTCCTTTCAGGAAGTCGAAAGCTCCAAACTGCTCGCATCAGAGTTAAGTGCGCTGGGCTTTGAGGTAACCACACGCGTCGGGGATGACTGGGTAAAGGCCAAGGCGCTGCGCGACCAAGGAGAGGTCCGCGAGGGTGTTGGCGGCTATGGCGTGGTTGGCGTCTATAAAAATGGAGACGGCCCCACAGTACTCGTACGCACCGATACTGATGGCTTGCCTGTGCCTGAACAGACTGGAAAGCCTTATGCCTCTCAAGCCACCAGCATTAGCTGGACAGGCGTTGACAGTCCGGTCATGCATGCTTGTGGCCATGATATTCACATGACGACATGGGTCGGGACGGCAAGGCGCATGATTGCGGAGAAAGACACTTGGTCCGGTACTCTGGTGATGATCGCTCAACCCGCAGAGGAACTTGGCCTTGGCGCACCTGCCATGCTCTCTGACGGTTTGTTCACGCGGTTTCCAAAGCCAGATGCGAATATTGCCTTACATGTCAATTCGAGCCTTGCTTCCGGCACAGTCGGTTATACTGAAGGCTTCGCGCTTGCAGCCGTTGATACGGTTGACATTACGGTACATGGGTCTGGCGGACACGGCGCCTATCCGCATACAACTAAAGATCCGGTGGTCATTGCTGCGCATATCGTAACAGCGCTGCAAACGCTGGTCTCGCGAAATGTCAATCCGCAAGAGCCTGCTGTGGTTACAGTTGGCTCGATACAGGCCGGCGCCAAGCACAATATCATCTCTGACAAGGCCATCATGAAACTGACAGTCCGCACCTACAGCGATGAAGTACGCGCAATTCTGCTGGAAGGTATTGAACGCATTGCGAAAGGACAAGCGGCCACTTTTGGCGCGCCGGAACCTGAGGTTAAGTTCGAAACGGACTATATCCCCTCCACCTATAATGACCCGGCGCTGTCCAAGCAGTCCGCTGCAGCAATAGCAAGTGCGATTGGAACAGATAATGTCGTGACCACGCCGGCAGTTATGGGCGGAGAAGACTTTGCCCACTACAGCCGGACGGATGCCAAAATCCCAAGCTTCATCTTCTGGCTAGGCGGTGTGGAGCCGGAAAAAGTAGCAAGTGGCGAGCCACTCCCCAGCCTGCACTCGCCCCTTTTTGCTCCGGACGCTGATCCTGCAATTGCTAAAGGTGTTAAAGCGATGACGGCCGCAACGAAAGCTGCATTCAAGCCCTAGGCCAAGACCTATGGTTTAAGCGCTGCAGATTTCAGCGTTTCGTAAATCGGCAATGCGGCCGTAAGAATCGGCTGCAAGTAGCGCGGAACGTCTGGCACAGGCCCCGGCGGTGGGCCAAATCCGGTAGACGCATTGACCCGATCATACCAATGAGCGCCCCAGATGCCATCCTCAGGCTTGGCGCCGGGCGACCAGTTGAGCATAGCAGGGTTAAAAGCAATGCCCAATGCCCGGCATAATGCCTTTAAGCCTGTTTCAGGGGCCTGCAATATATCATCGCTATCAATAACAACAGGCGAACCGCCATGTGCGCTTTGGGCCTGTTCAAACAATTCAAGCTGCTGGGGGAACCCAATTGCCTCCAGAGAGACACGCTCCATCTTCTTTGCATAGGAAGCAAGAACGCGGGCAGGATGCCGGATCAAGAAAGCGTGGCGCACCTTGTCCATCCAGCCTCGCGGAATACCATCGACCATATGGTGCGTCATATGCTTCTGATAAAATACATGCGCCTCCACGCCGCCTGTGCCCATTGCCTGCGCAATAATATGCGGATCACGCTCATGCCGTTCCAGAATCGCGTCGCGCATGGGGTGGTCAGCACCTGTCAGCGCTAGAAAAGCGGCGTAAAATGGTTCATCCGCACACGCTGTATCAGCGCGGGCACCAAAGCTACGCATCATCGCCGTCGACATATTGCGCGGACCAGACCACATGGCGATACGTACGGTTTGCTCTATGCCCTCAACACTCATACGATCGGTGTTAGGTTGCGCTCTACAAAGGCGCGGTAGAGCGCGCCAACCTTCTGTGTCATCGGACCATTCAAATGCGCAATGTCCCGGCCATCGACTTCGCGGATTGGACTAACGCCGGCAAAGGTTCCTGTAAGAAATGCCTCATCTGCCGAATAGACATCAAACAGGGAAAACCGCTTCTCAATCGCCGGGATGCCTGCCTCGCGACAAACCTTGAGGATATTTCCACGCGTGATACCGCCAAGGCAATATTCCGGCGGCGAGGTCCAAACCTCACCATCACGCACAATAAAGAAATGCGTTGAGTTACAGGTCGCGACAAATCCATCAGGATCGAGCATCAAGCCCTCATCAGCCCCGGCCTTTTCAGCTTGTATGCAAGCCAGAATACAGTTGAGCTTTGAGTGCGAGTTCAACTTCTGGTCTTGCTCTGCTGGACCAGTGCGGCGCACATGGACTGTAAACAGGCTTTGCCCGCGATTGATAATTTCCGGTACTGGAGACTTATATTCGGGAATGATCACAATTGTCGGGGG
>CAYUFN010000038.1:15346-22437 GCA_964443965.1 uncultured Hyphomonas sp.
ATCGTAAAGCGTGGCCCCTGATAGGGTGTTTTCTTAACACCACGCGTCACCATTAAGCGAATGTGGACACCGTCCTGCATATCGTTTGCTTTTAGACAGTCAAATATACGCTGTGTCAGCTCATCAGGCGTTAAGCCAATATCCATGTCGATGGTTTTGGCACCGGCATAAAGCCGCTTCAAATGCTCCGGCAAAAAGGCAACCGCACCGTCTTTTACGCGCACACCCTCCCACACGCCATCACCAAGCATGTAGCCTGAATCAAGCACAGATACGACAGCCTGCTCGCGGGGTTTCAACGCACCATTAACAGAGATCAATATATCCGCATTACGCGGATCATATGTGTAATCGTGAACACCGTGCGGATCATCGGTCATCCTGATTCTATCCTAATCCATCGTTGGAATGATAAAAGCCTGATCTCCAATATCGCCCTCTGGCCAGCGCTGCGTAACTGTCTTGATTTTTGTCCAGAAACGCACGCCTTCCGGGCCGTGCTGGTTTGTGTCACCAAACGCCGACCGCTTCCAGCCACCAAATGTATGATAGCTGACCGGCACAGGAATCGGCACATTGACGCCAACCATGCCAACATTGACTTGCTGCGCAAACTCACGCGCTGCGCGCCCATTACTGGTAAAGATCGCGACGCCATTGCCATATTGATGCTGGCTCGGAAGGGCGGCGGCCTCTTCCAGACTTTCGGCACGAACGACCTGTAATACGGGGCCGAAAATCTCTTCTTTGTAGGAGGTCATATCGGCGCGAACATTGTCGAACAGGCTCGGCCCAACGAAGAACCCTTTTTCATAGCCTTGAAGTGTGTGATCGCGACCATCAAGAAGCAGATCAGCGCCCTCTTCAACGCCCATACGAATATAGTCTTCAACCTTCGCCTTATGCGCAGCCGAGACAACGGGACCATAATGCGCTTCCGGGTCAGTAGAGGTGCCTACCTTTAAAGCCTGCGCAGCTTCCAGCATGCGCTCTACAAATTCGTCACCGGTCTTTTTGCCGACCGTTACAGCAACCGGCAGCGCCATACAGCGTTCGCCCGCGGAACCATAAGCAGCGCCGACAATATCTTTAACAGCTTGTTCCATATTGGCATCCGGCATAATGATGCCATGGTTCTTGGCCCCGCCCATTGCCTGAACACGCTTTCCATGCGCCGTACCGGTTGCATAGACATATTGTGCGATATCAGATGAGCCTACGAAGCTTACAGCCTTAATGTCAGGGTGCGTCAGCAAGGCATCAACTGACACCTTATCACCGTGGACACAGTTCAATACGCCCTCAGGTGCGCCTGCCTCGAGGAAGAGTTCCGTTAGGCGCAATGGAACGGACGGATCTTTTTCGGACGGCTTCAGAATAAATGTATTGCCACATGCGATTGCGACCGCGAACATCCAGCACGGGATCATGGCTGGAAAATTAAACGGCGTAATACCCGCTACAACGCCGAGTGGCTGGCGCATAGAGTAGACATCAATGCCCGGGCCCGCGCCTTCGGTATATTCGCCCTTTTGCAGGTGCGGTATACCACATGCAAACTCAACGACATCGATACCGCGCTGAACATCGCCGCGACTGTCTGCAACGACTTTACCATGCTCAGATGACAGGAGTTCAGCTAACTCATCGATATTGTCTTCGAGCAATTGCTTGAAACGGAACATTACCCGCGCGCGCCGTTGAGGATTGGTCGCCGCCCATGCAGGAAATGCAGCTTTTGCTGCCTGCACAGCCACATCAACCTCACTCTCAGTTGCGAGCTGGACGCGCGCCTGAACTTCACCGGTGTTTGGATTATAAATGTCTGTGAAGCGTCCTGACGCCCCCTGAACAGTCGCCCCAGAAATGAAATGGTCGATTTCACGCATGATATTACTCCTGTTTTGCGGACACACATCAATTTTTGTGCATCCCTGTCAATCTATTCGCAAAGACTTCCAGTAAATTCTTTCATTAAGGGCAAGGTTTACCTTTACCAGCTGCCTATGTTTTCAGCACTTGCCCATGGTTCTTTTGCTGGTAATGGGTCACCTTTTTGTAGCAATTCTACAGAAACACCATCTGGAGAACGAACAAAGCACATGCGGCCATCACGCGGCGGTCGGTTTATCACCACACCCAGATCAGCAAAACGCTGTGCAACCGCATAAACATCGTCAACTGTGTAGGCCAAGTGTCCGAAATTTCGTCCCCCGTCATAGCCTGCTTCATCCCAATTATAGGTCAATTCAATCATTGGCAGGCCTGGCGGTAAAGCATACATACTCTTACCGTCTGGCCGTTCAGCATCATAGCGGTCAGCATCTTTTTTCGACGCAAGAAAGACAAGCGTGAATCTACCAGCTTCATTGTCTACACGGCGTAATTCTTTCAAGCCTAAGCCTTCACAAAAAAAGCGCAGGCTTTCAGCAATATCGCTCACGCGCAGCATTGTATGTAAATACTCAACACTCATTCTGTTTCTCCATTTAAGCGCCGTATCGCTGCGCGCAGGCTACCTGGTGTATTCTTGTGATAAAACCGCATAGAAACCCACGCGATCATAAAAAACATCGCAATGAAGATGAGGACCAGTATTGTTGAATGCGGCCACTGCCCAATTTCTAGAAAAGGTGCTGACCCGGCCGCTTTCCACATTGAGGCCCATGCTAGATTAAAAATACGGATAAAAACAAGCCCTATGAAAAGGGCGATATGCGCTGTAATGAATAAGTGAATCCCAAACCGCGGCCCTTCGGTACGCCTGTAGACCTCAATAAAGTCATCTTCAGTTACTGAAGACTTTAGCGTTCCATCCTCAATGTAAACAGGATGAAGTGTACGGGAAAGCTTATCTGTCGAATACCAGTTCCAGACCAGGTAACCAGCCCAACAAAAATAGGCTGTGCCAAAAACAATAAGAATTGTTGTGCCGCTCAAAATACGCTCCAGCTTGTTTTAAACGCGTTACGTCCACCTAAACGGCATGAACACGCTCATAGGTCAACATGGCGCGCTTGCGCGCTAACCCCCAATGGTAATTATGCAGCCGCTTATCAGCCGATAAAGCACGATGACACGGGATAAACCAACTTACTGGATTTGCACCGATTGCCGTACCTGTTGCGCGCGTTGCTTTGGGCTTCTCGATGCTGGCTGCAACCTGCCCGTATGTCCAGGTTGCTCCAGTTGGTATCTCCAATAATGCACGCCAAACCTGTCTTCGGAAGGGTGTCCCATATAGCGCAATCGGCAGAGGTTCACCGCTCTCAAAGACACGCCGTGCCAGCTTTCCAGCCTCTTCATCATCCCGCACAATACTTGCGGCTGGATAACGCCGCGCCAGATCAGTAAAGGCTGCATCCTCTGAACGCCCTTGATGTACAAATCCAGTACGCTCTGGTGCACCTTCATCAATAAAACCAAGGGCAACTAGTCCGAGCTCTGAAAGCAACCACACACCGGGCCCAAAAGGCGTGGGCGCGCGCCCAATCTTCAAATCAGTCCCCTTACCGCCAGATTTTGCCTCGCCCGGCGTCAGCCCTTCATGGGCAATAAATAGATCATGCAACCGTCCCGGTCCAGAAAGCCCGACATCCAGGCTCGCCTCAAGCACGCTCGTACCCTGACGCAACAAATCACCGGCTGCACCATGCGCCAAAGCAGATTGATATTGTCGCGGTGATAAGCCCGCCCATTGTGTAAACTCTTTTTGAAAGTGTGTTGGCGACAGCCCTGCCATTTGCGCGCAGGCTTCCAAATCAGGCCATTCACGCCATGTGTTACCCATAAACTCCAGTATCCTTGCCATGCGATCATATGCATTTGATCTGCTCAATAGGCGCGTCGTTTTCTTTGTCATAAACACAAACTGCCCTGAATGGTCTTCAAGAGCCACCCGATTCTTGCTTTGCGAACCGGTCAATATGTATTAATGAAGTCTTAAATATTGTTTCGGGTTCGATATGTTTTCAACGGCTATCCGCACAGCATTACTAAGTCTAGTCCTTTACACAGGACCAGCACAATCCAGTCCGGCAGAAACTACGGGAATTACTATAACTATTACCGTCACAATTCCCGCAGCGCTTATCGCGCACACGCCTATATGCTCTATCGGCTAAGTGCATCAACCTTTTCGTTTAACACTGTTACTGATCCAAGCCCGAGGCCGTTCAGGCGCTCAACTTGTGTTTCACCGTCACCAACGATCACATAACGCATTTGCTCTGGCTTAATGTAAGTTGCGATCAGACGGCGCATCTCATCAACTGCCATGGCTTCAACAATCTCATTTTCACGCAAAACGTAATCATAGGGAAGATCATATCGGTCAATATTAGCAAGCAAACCAAGCTTTGCGCTAAAGGACTCAAAACTACGTGCCTTACTATTGATGTAAAAGCTCTTCGTTGTAGCCAGATCATGATCGCTGAATGTATTGCCATATTGGCTTAGAATCTCGCGAATGAGCGCGGTCGCCTCATATGTGACGTTTGAGCGAATTTGACTGAGAATATTGAATACACCTTCATGCTCTGTTGCCGTAAAACGAGAGAAAATACTGTAAGTATACCCTTTGGTTTCGCGAAGTTGCTGCGTTAGCCGGGACGCAAAGCCTCCACCGCCAAGTATATAATTAGCGACTGTCACAGGATAGAAATCCTTATCTGTACGGATCGGTCCAATATGAGAGAAGTTAAAGATAGATTGCTTAGCGCCCGGCACATCATAAAAATAGACTGCAGCATCTTCCGGCAAATCCGGCGCACTAACTTTCGGTAGTGAAGGCGCAGGCTGCGTCCAGCTGTCTGCTAAACCGGAAAGAGTCGTTGTGACAGCAGCCTCACTTACGCTACCGACAATCCGCAAACTCGAAACCTCAGGTGAAACGTTCTTACTGAAGAAGCTTTTAAGATCTTCAAGCGTCAGACTTGCTACACTGCTTTGACTTCCCAATACGCTGTGTGCACGAATATCATCCCCGCCATAGGTAACAAATGCCGACGCGCGCGTCGCCAGCTCCTCTAGATTAGCTTGATTTGTTACAATCGTATCAAGGGCCTGACTTTTTGCCAGATCAAACTCGAACGCATCCCAGCGTGGTTCTGTAAGCATTTCCTCCAAGAGCTCCATCACTGGCACAAAATTGCGAGCTAATGTGCGTCCACTAATGCTGAGTGCATCTGCACCAACACTTGTATTGATCTGCGCGCCAAGGTCGGCAATGGCTTCTTGGAATTCAGCAGGCGTGCGATTGGCTGTGCCGCGCGTAAGCATCTCAGCAACCAAATTAGCTACGCCATTTTTCTCTATCGTATCAAGCATATGCCCGCCACTAATAATAAGCTGGAATTCAACGAGTGGAATCTCTGTGTCTTCAATACCAAAGACTTCCATACCGTTGACGAGCTGGGCCTCCCATACATCTGGCCTTGCCAAAACAGGGTTTACACCGGCTGGGGGTTCAACACTGCGATCAATCCTGGAAGGTGTTGGCTCGTAGGTTGCCTCCACATTCGGATCAACAGCATCGTCAGCACCATTCACAACCTGCTCTTCAAAAACGTTCGCTTTCACCGCGCCTTCTAGCGCAAGGTCTAGCTGCCCCTTGGGCACGAAACTCGCAGCGACAAAATACTGGCCTTTTATATACTTTTCATAGACGCGCACTACATCTTCGGTTGTCACCTCCCGCATGCGCGCAAGGTCTTTTTCCACGAACCCTGGATCACCTGCAAAAATATTATACTCAGCAAGGCTTGATCCTTTGCCAAGTACGCTGCCCAGTTCACGATAGAAGGCAACCTCTTGCTCAATTTTCACGCGGTTTAATGCCGCTTCAGACACACCATTTGTTTCAAACCGTTCAAGCCCTTTGCGAAACGCTAATTGAACATCATCCAAATCTATATTTTCAAATGCGGTGACAAGAAAAACCATCTCACCTGCAAGTTCATTGTTAAAACTGAAAGCTTGCAAATTCGCCGTCAATTGCTCTTCATCAATTAAAACCTCATTTAAGGGCGCGCGTTTCCCATGGATTAAAACAGACGCCAGCACTTTAAGCGCATAAGAATCCTCATGATACATGGCGACGCCTGGCCAACTCATTGCCAATAAGGGTTGTTGGGCAAAGTTATCCTCATGGTAAAGGCTCTTAGATGCAGCAAGCACAGCCGCTCGGGGCCGCAAGGGGGTAATCTCTGGCCCGCGCGGAATTTCCTCAAAATACCTTGTGACCCAAGCTCTGGCTTCCACCGGATTGAAATCACCAGCGACAACGAGCGTCACATTATTAGGCGTATACCAGCTACGGAAAAACGTTTTCACATCCTCCAATGTCGCGGCTTGCAAATCCTCAAGTGAACCAATGACCTGCCAATGATAGGGATGGTCTGCTGGATATAAATTACGCCCAAGCACCGAGAACAGATGACCATATGGGCGGTTATCAACGCCCTGGCGTTTCTCGTTTTTTACAACTTGCTTTTCTTTTGCCAGTACCGGCTCTGTCACAGTATTGATGAACCAACCCAGCTTATCGGCTTCAGCCCAAAGCATCTTCTCAAGCGCATTATTTGGCACCGTTTGCAGATAAGTCGTTTGATCTCGCGTCGTAAACCCATTTGCGCCAGAGCCGCCGATTCGCGCGCTTAATTTATCCAATCCACCTTTGCCGAGATTTTCAGATTCAAGAAACAGCAGGTGTTCAAACAAATGAGCAAAACCTGTTCGTCCGGGAACTTCGCGAGCTGAACCAACGTGTGCGGTAAGTGATACCGCTACGACAGGATCAGAGCGATCGATATGGAAAATGACTGTCAAACCATTATCAAGTTCAAACGATTCATAAGGCAAGAGGCTTTGCGTGTCGCCTCTCGCAGGATTGTTTGCAGACAATGGATCATCAACAGCCTGCTTAACAGAGCCCTCGCATGCCACGAGGCTTAAAAGTATAGCTAGCAGAAAATAAACCCGCACCGGAAAAGACATAGAGCACTCCTGCAAATTACTTAACATACAAACTGTTTGCCTTTCAGCGTTTAGACAAGCAACACACAAATATCAGCCCATTCGCACAAAAATGG
>CAYUFN010000039.1:0-12765 GCA_964443965.1 uncultured Hyphomonas sp.
ATGGTGATCTGGCCAATTGGATGATCCCCGGCAAGCTGGTCAAGGGCATGGGCGGGGCGATGGATCTCGTTGCGGGTGTCAAGCGCTGCATCGTCACAATGGATCACACCAACCGCAAGGGCGAGGCAAAAATTTTGAAAGCTTGCACCCTGCCGCTTACGGGTCAGAAATGTATTGACCGGATCATCACCGATCTTGGCGTCTTTGATATTGTCCCGGGCGGCATCAAGGTGGCCGAACTGGCCCCGGATGTGATGATGGATGAGGTGCACGCCAAAACCGAAGCGACGATCGTCAATTAGCATTAGGCGCGCGGCTGAAAAATTCTTGCACAGGCCCTGAAACTTCTCCATCTTCGCTAAGAGAGGATGAGGAGGAATACTGGAATGCAAGTTTCAAATAAAGCGCTTCTGTTTGGCAGAACCCTTTTAGCTGGTTTTATGTGGGCCAGTCTTGTTGCATGCGGCAGCGATAAGCAGGAGGCCGCTGATGCCAACCAAGCTCCCGCGGTCTCCGCACCCCAGCTTGGCTCGGTTGCCAAAGGCGAGGTAAATGTTGAAAGCCTACTTTCCTTCCTGCCTGAAGCGATAAGTGTTGCCTATGGGGACGTGGCCTATGATCAAGCCAGTGGTCTAACGACCTTGAATGATTTGAAAGTCACATTCGATGATGTTGAGGATCGCGGCCTCTTAATCGAGACGCTAGAGATTGCAGGCTTTGACGAGGCGTTCCTGCGCGCGCGCATCGCCGGAACAAACTTTGATCAAAGCGCTGTGATTGTTGACCATTTCGAAGCACAGAACCTCTCCCTGTTTGGTATGGAACAGTTCTATGAAGGCCTGACCGATGCCTATGTGGAGACAATAAATGAACTGGCCGAAGAAACGACAGGCGAAGAGATTCCAGATATTGAACAATCAATCGACAGGCTGGAATATGTCATTGATCAAATTTCGATCGACGATTTCGAGCTCTTGCCATTTGAGCTGTTTACGCAAGACAAAAGTGCCGGTGATGAGCCAGGTCAAGATATGGCGGTGCTCCAGCGCTTTGCCACATATTATCGCGCGATGGGTGCAAAAGACGTGTCCATGACTGGCCTTTCCTCAGTCGTCGAAATGACTCAAGACGGTCAGGTCATAAGTATGAATATGGGTATGCCCAAAGCCAGTATTAAAAACTGGCATGGGGGAGATTATGGCTATAGCGCTGTAGAAGGCCTGACATTTGATATGGCAGTCCCGCTGCCCGAAGATGATGACGTGCCCTTTGAGAGCATGGAAATGAGCGGTGAAGTCGCCGCGTACTCTGTTGAGGATATCCGCCTCGATAAGGCTTTGCGCTGGTTGGCGCGCGGGGAGGTGCCGCCACCCACAGAGATCGATTTGATGAGCCTGGGTGTCTGGAAGATGACTGATATGTCGTTTGCAATGTTCGATGCGCCATTCTATTCGATCGATTCTTCTGTAACGGACTTAAGCAACTTCCACTGGTTCGTACCGACTGATATTTCATCCAAAACAGAAAACCTCGTCTACAATTTTGGAGCATTGTTCGAGACGTTATCAGATGTCATTCCAGAACTGCAGGAGGGCGAGCCGGAAATCAAAGCGACTTTATTAAATGTTCTGGAAATTGCAAAGGAATATGATCTGTCGGCACCAAGCACGGACATTGGCTTTAAATGGCGATGGGATCCAGCCATCGGCGCAGCATCCCTCTCTATGGAGACAGGGCTGGATGGTTACGGTACAATGGCTATGGATGTCAGCGGTGCGATTGCTAATTTTCAGCGCTGGGTCGATGAGGCAAATGTTGAAGAGCGGTCAGGCGAACAATTCGAAGCGCTGATGGCCGAAACGGCCAGCCTTTCTGGCTTTCGCTTTGAGATGGATGACCGCGGCGGCAATGACAGGCTCTTTGATGCTGTGATTGCGATTGGCGAAGTCCTCAAGGATATCAGTCCGGAAGCGGCAACGCTTGCCGCATATGACAAAGACACGCTCAAACTTTTGCTTTCTAGCAGTATTAAAGGCGGCGCCGAATTTGCAGCATCTGCGTTTCCACCGGTGCGAGATTATGCCAGTGCGTTGGCGGACTATTTTACAAAAGGCGGTAAGTTTACCATCGCTCTGACGCCGGATACACCTCTCACAATGGAAACTTTGGCCGGGATCGAAGAAGTTGAAGCGCTATCTGAGATCGAGGCTTTACTCGAAGCGTTTGGCTTCAGCGTGACATATGCTCCAAACTAAGTACGCTGCTAGCCAAAGAAAGCTGCAATGCTAAGACTGAAAATAGCCAAAAAAAGTCTGGCTCGCTGAGGATATGTAAGCAGCTAAGTAAACTGCGTAGACCAAAATTAAAATCCTTAAAAAACTAAGGCCCGCCAAATGAATGGCGGGCCGTGTTATGTGCAAAAGATGCAACCGCTAATTTAAGGCGTCCAGACCCTTAATTAACCCGCAATACGGCGCACATAATTATATTCTGACTTCTTCTTTTCGCGCTTGCGTGCGGGTTGGAAGGCAACTTTGGCGTGATCTTTACAGTAAGGGCCGCCATCATCTGACTTTCGTCCGCAGAAAGCAAAAGCCGGGTCTGCCGGGTCACCAATGGGCCATTTGCACATGCTGTCGCGCAGCGTGAGGACTGTTGCAGCTTCTCCATCGCCAAGTGGCATAGGCGGTAGCGCCTCCATTGCTGCTTTTGCGACAGCCCGTTCTGATGCAGCCTGGCTTGCAACGAGGGTGCGTGCTGGTGCCGGGGTCCTGACAGTGCCATCGGCCATAACCTGCGGTTTGGGACGTGCCAGACGCGGTGGGCGTTTGACCGGGCGCGAGGGGGTGGCGCGCCCAGAAAGGCCTAATCTGTGGACTTTGCCGATCACAGCGTTGCGTGTAACGCCGCCCAGCTGTTTGGCAATCTGGCTGGCGCTATGGCCTTCAGCCCAAAGTTTTTTCAACACATCTACACGATCTTCGGTCCAAGCCATATCTTTCTCCCGCGCGGCCTGCGCCGCAGCCCTATATGTTGTAGTGACGTGTTTTTGCCACCGTCGATAAACGCAATATATCGTATCTGTTGCGGAATGAAACACTATATGCGGATTTAGCTGTGGATAGCTAAATCTATATGTTGTGGTTGCCCCTGTGGATAATTCCGATCAGCTTAGGCCTCGTCAAAACAGAAAAACCTGCTTATGAGAAGGCATGACTGATACACCTTCTTCTGCCTCGCCCACATCGCAAGCCAGGCCGACAGCCGCAGATCTGGCCCGTCAAAGTGCAGCCGTTACGCCGCCTTCTGTGCGTGACTATGGCGCGATTAACTGGCTTGGCGTCTGGACGCTTTATAAAAGAGAAGTGTCGCGATTCTTGACAGTGTGGAAGCAGACTCTGGTCGCGCCAATTGTGCAGACACTTTTGTTTATGACAGTTTTTCAATTAGCATTTGGCAATCGTGGCAACTTGTCGGGTGATTTTGCAGGCCTGAGGTATGGAGATTTTCTTGCGCCCGGTCTTTTGATTATGGCTATCTTACAAAATGCCTTTGCCAATTCATCTTCCTCGCTTGTGATCTCGAAGGTGCAGGGCAGCTATGTCGACTTTCTGATGCCGCCACTTTCATCAGCAGAGTTAACGTTTGCCTTCATCACTGGCGCGGCCACGCGTGGTCTTATGGTCGCTTTTATCGCAGGTGTCTTTATCCACATTTCGCCGCTTGCGGATTTGCCAATTGCTCACATATGGGCCGTCCTTTGGTTTGGACTTTGTGCTGCAATTATTCTGGCAGCTTGCGGGGCAATGGGCGGCATTTGGGCTGATAAGTTCGATAACCTTGCCACAATTTCTAACTTTGTCATTGTGCCGCTAACATTTCTTTCCGGCACGTTTTACGATATCAATGTCCTGATCGAACCATTTTTGACCGTGGCAATGTTCGATCCGTTCTTCTATCTGATTGATGGCTTCCGGTACGGGTTTCTGGGCGCTGCCAATTCCAACCTGATAATTGGTGCAATCGTATCCGGGGCCTTGGCATTCCTGACCAGTGCCGGTGTCTGGTGGATGTTTAAATCTGGTTACAAGCTAAAAGCTTAGACATTCGTGGCTGGACGATTTTTCCGCGACGAAATTGACTGGGCAGATTATCAGGCGCGCCTGCCTGTTGTGCCGCCTCCGGGTATTGATTCACCTGAACGCCAGTCCAATATTGCGCCCAGCATGGTTGTGCCTGTGATCCGCTTTGTGCCCGAAGGCGATGGGCCAGACCATACCGCGCTCGAATTGGGCCCTGTCCTCTGGGGGTTTATTCCAGACTGGTTTCGCGGCCGCTATGAAGAATGGAAACGACCGGCCTTCAATGCCCGCGCAGAAGATGCCCCAATCAGTAATCTTTTTCGCGGGGCGTTCCGCCATCGACGCTGCCTGATCCCGGCACATGGCTATTATGTTTGGGAAGGCGTACCGGGCAATAAGACACGCTATGCTGTGGCCTCGCCGCGGGCAGACTGGTTCTGTTTTGCTGGTCTTTGGGAGCGTGCGCTCATTGATGGCGCAAGCTATGATGGGCTTGCCATGCTGACGACCAGCCCGAATGATGTGGTCGCTGGCCTGTCTGCGCGCATGCCTGTTATTATCGGGCGCGAGGATTATCAGACATGGCTAACAGGAAACCTGCGGGAAGCTGCGCGCCTCTTGCAGCCCTTTCCATCGGCAGGCTTGACCGCCTGGCCCTCTCTTGAGGGTTATCCGGTTTGGCCCTGATCGGACGTTTCGAAACCTGATAGGAAGCTTGCCACATTTGCGCCAAGGGCATCAATTGCGTATCCGCCTTCCATTGTGATCAGCGTCGGTAGGCCGAGTGCAGCAATCTTTGCGCCCATGGCCTTGTAATCTTCCGTTCTGATCTCGAAGAAGCTGATCGGGTCATCGATAAACGTGTCTGCGCCATAGGGAACAATCAATACATCCGGTTGAAAGGCGCCAACAACGTCTATGCCTTTGGCCAGCTCGCCGCCATAGTCTGGCCAGTCTGTCCCGCGCGGCATTGGTAGATTCAGGTTCGCCCCCGCACCTTGACCTGTGCCAGTTTCATCTGCATGCCCCCAATAAAAAGGGTAATCTGTTTTCGGATCAGCATGGAGTGAGACCGTCAACACATTACCGCGTTCATAGAAAATATCCTGTGTGCCATTGCCGTGATGATAGTCGATATCGAGCACCGCAACGCGCTCTGCGCCTTGATCGCATGCATATTGGGCAGCAATGGCGACATTATTTAGATAACAATATCCACCCATATAATCTGCCCCGGCATGGTGCCCCGGCGGACGGCAAAGCGCAAAGCTGGTCTGCCGATCTGATAAAACGCTATGCATACCCGAAAGGGCGGTCTGGGCATTCCAATAAGCTGTTTCCCAAGTGCCACTCGCGACAGGTGTGCCGCAATCATAGGCATGCTGGCCAAGCTCTGCATCAATGCGCGAAAGAGTTAGTGGCCTGCGCCCGCGAACAGGGAAGACATAGGGAAACGCATCACCGGGCCGGCCAGCCGAAATCCAGTCTGTGTGCGCACGTTTTAGAAATGCGATATAGCCTGCATCATGCACGGCGTTAATCGGGTCAAGCCCGAAATCAGTGCTTGGGAGAGGTGGCTTAATCGCAGCAAGGATGGCTTCAATCCGTTCTGGCTTTTCAGCATAGGGCACCATCTCGCCATTTTGTAATTCACGGGCGGGCGCATGCAGGGCTTGCTTGGCGGAGTAATGTATCTTCATGCGCATCTAATAGCATGGTAGTTAAAGGCTCGACCAGTCTTGATCAGGCCGTAAAAATGCATGCACGGTCGCTTATATGTCGCAGCAAGCTGCTCATGTTAGATGATAGGTGTAAGCATGCGCGAAGGAACAGAAAATGAAAAACCAGGCTGAATATGACGCTTTCAAAGCCAAATTTCTGCGGCAGTTGACTATTGGGCTGGTAATTGCGGCCATACTCATGATGGCCTTTGGCGGAGCTTATGCGTATTTCTCAGACTCAAATATGGGCGTGCATGGCTGGATCGCCATGTGTGTCGGGATTATTTTTTCTTTTGCGCTTGCTGGTGTTTTAACCGCCGTCATGGTGCTCGGGCGCAGGGCGGGCGGGGATGAGTCCGCTGGAGGTATTGATTGGGAATAAAGCGGATCATATGGCATAGGTTTGCCGCTCCAACCAAAATCATAGCGCTTTGGTGTAGATTTTAAGCCTTTCGATACCTTCCCTCTTGCATTTTTTAGCAATTCAGTGTCCCTGTCACCACGTCTGAAACGACGGAGTTTTCATCATGACAGGTGTAGTGGTTGTCGGCGCGCAATGGGGCGACGAGGGTAAGGGCAAGATTGTCGATTGGTTATCGCACAGAGCCGATGTGGTGGTGCGGTTTCAGGGCGGGCACAATGCGGGCCATACGCTTGTCATAGGCAACAAGACCTATAAATTAAACCTGCTACCCTCTGGTGTGGTACGCGGCGGCAAGCTGTCTATTATCGGAAATGGTGTGGTAGTTGATCCATGGCAACTGATCAGCGAAATGGATGGCATGGCGACAAGCGGCATGACACTCACCCCTGACGATCTCTATTTGGCCGACAATGCTTGTCTTATCCTGCCTTGGCACCGTGATCTTGATGCGGCGCGCGAAAGCGCTTTGGCAGGTGCAAAAATCGGCACCACCAAGCGGGGTATTGGCCCGGCCTATGAAGACCGGGTTGGACGCCGCGCCATTCGTGTGGCTGACCTTGCCGATGAAGCTGCTCTTGATATGAAACTTGAACGCTTGATTGCCCATCATACGCCTTTGCGCAAAGGGCTTGGCATAGACGCACCTGATGCTGCCGCGCTAAAAGCTGAATTATTGAAAATTGCACCGCGTATTCTGTCTCATGCCCGCCCGGTCTGGAAGGATATGGACGGCTTTGTTCGCGCAGGAAAGCGTATTTTGTTTGAAGGGGCCCAGGGGGTGATGCTGGATGTTGATCACGGCACTTATCCCTATGTCACCTCCTCAAATGTTGTCGCCGGAAATGCAGCTGCCGGCAGCGGTGTTGGTCCAAGTGCCGTTTCATATGTGCTTGGCCTTGCTAAGGCTTATACAACCCGTGTTGGTGCTGGCCCGTTCCCAACTGAACAGGATAATGAGATCGGTGAACGCCTTGGCACAGCTGGGCATGAGTTTGGTACCGTCACCGGGCGCAAGCGTCGGTGCGGTTGGTTTGATGCGGTCATGGTACGCCAGGCTTGTGCTACATCAGGTGTAACCGGCCTCGCACTGACCAAGTTAGATGTTCTTGATGGCTTCGAAGAGATTCACATCTGCACGGCCTATAGGTTACGCGGTGAGGTGATCGACTATTTCCCTGCGGGTGTCACCGACCAAGCCGCCGTCGAGCCGATCTATGAAACCATGCCAGGTTGGACTGAAACCACACGCGGTGCTCGCAGCTGGAACGATTTGCCAGCTGCTGCGGTTAAATATGTCAGACGCCTTGAAGAGCTTGTCGGCAAGCCCTGCGCGCTCGTTTCCACTTCGCCTGAACGTGAAGATGTCATTCTGATGAAAGACCCGTTTGAAAGTTAGAGACGCTAAAAGAAGCTGATAAATACAAAAAGCCGGTGTCCTGCATGGACCCCGGCCTTCTTAGTTTGATGAGATGATGTGTTTAAGAGCCATGTCCGGCGCTGGCAGCAGGGGTGGTTTCGCCCACTACGCCCGGCCATGCCGCATCAGCGGCTTGAATGAAGCTCGCTGTGTCTTTGTTCCAGCCTTCCTGAACTTCAGCATTATAGTTCAGGTATAGCTTACCATCGACAACTGCATAAACTTTCGGGTCGCCAGGATAAGCAGCCGCGTTTGCCGCGCCCCATGCACAATGGCCGCCATATTGTGGCGCATACTGCTCTGGGTCACCAAGGAAGGTGTTGAGGTTTTCCAGGCTCGCAAATTGGAAGCTTGCCCCTTTATATTCGGTTGCAAAGTCGGCGCTGCCTTCAACAGGAGTGCCTGTGAAGTAGGAAACAGTGTCGAACCCGCCAAGCGCAAGATTGCTATCTTCAGCTGTGTAAATCGCTGGCGCAGGGCCATCTTGGGCAAGTGTAGGTGTTGCAAGAAACGCTGGGCTTGCAGCCAGTGCAATCGCTGCAATAAGTGAGCGAAATTTCATAGAGGACTCCATTTGAATTGGTTGATCTCAGGCTTTTATTTGCCCGCCTTGTCAAATGAAGCCTTGGCCTCCACAACACTATACACGACTTTCTCACGCATCATCACGCCTGTGTGAGTTTTGCTGTTTGTGCAGGTGATCTGCTTGCAAACGGCGGCGCAAAGTAATGTTTTTACTTCTTCACGAGGGCGCTGGCGACTTTGTCGAGCTCTCTGATCCTGTGTGCATTACTTGGGTGCGTAGAGAGAAACTCTGGTGTCATACGTCTGGCTGGGCTTGCTTGTGCATTTACCGACCGCCAAAGCTCTGCGGCTTCAAACGGATCATAGCCAGCCTCATAGGCGTAACTGACACCAATCTTATCTGCGTCTAGTTCCTGCGCACGATTGTAGGGCAAAACAGTTGTTGTTGAAATAACACCGCCAACGATGTTTCCGGTCGATTCAATAACGGGTATGCCAGACAGTTTGCCCGGGAGATTGGCAACACCAATCAAAACATTTGGAGCGACAGAGCGATTTACGCGGCTGTGCGTATGGTTTAAGCGAACATGCGCAATTTCATGGCCAATAACAGAGGCGAGTTGATCATCGTTTTCCACATGATTGATAAGCCCGGTAAAGACGCCGATGCGTTTATTTGGCAAGGCGAAAGCGTTGAAGACATCCGGGCCTTCCAGGATCGCAATTTGCCATTCTGCAGGATCTTCGGCCGCTGCTGTCAGAAGGTTTACAGCAATGAATGCGACGCGCTCGCTGGCGGCGCGGTCTGTTGTCAAAGGCACGGTTTTAAGGATTTGTGCCCACTGTTCGGCGGCTTTGCGATCAATATGTTCTCCGGAGACAACGCCATTAGAGGCGCAAGCTGACAAAATAAGTGCGAAGACTGTTCCGATTAACATCTGGCAGAAGTAACGCATGGGCATTTTAAATCCTTAGCTGATCTATAGATAACTTATAAACGCTTGGGAGAGGGGCGGTAAGTTACAATTTATAAGAAATGGCTGGCGTTCTGGACAACACCCGGACTGCTGACGAATTATTGAGAACACTTTCATGCACCGTTTCTTTTAGAAGGTATATCAAATTTTCAAGGGCTTTTCCCAGAAAATATCGTTTCTATCTCTACAGTATGGGACAAACATATTTTAAAATGCGCGCCAAGCAGATCATAACAGGCCTGATCGGGGTTGCGCTGATTTCCTTGTTCATCATCCCACCGCTTCTTGCTCCGCAATATGACGTTAAGCAGGGGACATTTCAGGCGCACATTCTCACATCTGCCGCAGGTATGGGCATGGCAGGTAGGCCAATTACACGGGCACAGGTTGAAGATGAAATCGGTCGACGCTTCTGGATTGGTGTTCCCAGCGTTGTCACAGTTGCGCCAGGGACACAGATCTTGATCAATGTCTTGTGTGAAAGTGAGGCTTATGAAAGCTGTATTGGGCGGTATCGTCGGTCTACGTCGCGCTCTGATTAAACACGCCGCTCATAGCAATTGCCCCTGCGGTGGCAACATTGAGGCTGTCAAAGCCGTCAACCATAGGCACACGTACCGGCTTGCCGCGCGCAATCAGATTGTCCGGCAGACCAGGGCCTTCCGCGCCAAGGACAAGCGCCAGCTTTTTCGGGCGCGTGAGCAAGCTTATCGGCACAGCGTCCGCACGAGGTGTTAGGCACCAAATCTCAAATCCTTGCATTTCCAATGCGTTAAAAATCCCAGGGCCTGAACCGCCATGCGCAAACGGAACGGTCAGTGCGGCCCCGGCAGATACGCGAATAGCTTTCCGATAAAGCGGGTCACAGCTGGCTGCATCCAGCAGAATAGCATCCGCACCAAACGCTGCAGCATTGCGAAAACAAGCCCCAACATTATCATGATTAGATAGCTCCATCAGACAAAGCACCGTTTGCTGAGCAGCCTGTACCAGCGCATCTGCCGCGCTGGCCGTGCGTCCGGCACTGATGCTTTGTTGGAGAACTTGCAGCAAGGTACGGGCCGAGCGTTGTTCGCCTTTCCAGCCACACGCCAATACTCCGCGATGAATTGGAAACCCGACAACCTTGTCCATAATTTCTTGTGGCGCGATATATATCGGTACCCCATCTGGTACGTTCACCAGCAAGTCCTTTAAAGGTTCGCGCCTGCTTTCAGCCAGAAACAAGCTCTCAGGGGAAAAGTTGGAGCGTGTCAGCAGAGTCTCTAGCGTTACCTTGCCTTCAACAATAAAGCGTGCGCCATGTCCACGCGTCAGCTCCCGCTCGCGAATAGACATATAAGCCGCAGCGCGGCGATCATCGGCGGCGCGAATGTGAATAAAGTTTCCAGACAAGTGGCCTGTACCCTCGTGTTACACGCCCCCGCAACCCACGAATGATTACACTCTATTTCGATGCGGACATTTGCCAACCCTGTTTTTCGATAAACACGTGCGCCAAATTTTTTCTGCAACAGTCTTGATGTTTATTAGCAGAAATGCTAATTAGCAATTATGGAAATTAAAGCCTTCAAAGCATTGGCACACCCCGTTCGCAGGCAAATAATGGTTGCCTTGCGATCTGGTGCCAAAACATCTGGTGAACTTGCCGAGCTATTTGATGCCAGCTGGCCAACAGTTTCACGCCACTTGCTCACCTTAAAGCAGGCAGAGCTGATCACAGCAGAGCGCAAGGCGACATCTATTCTCTACCGTGCAAACACAAGCGTATTAGAAGATGCCGCAGCTGCCGTGATGGCGCTGATCGGCAATGATGATGGTGATGATTTTGACGATGAACAAAAGGAGGCGGCAGAATGAAACAGATTAGAAAACGAGGGTTATGGGTCTCCATGATTACATTCGGGGTAACTGCCTTGCTTGCTCTTTATGCTGCAAGCCAGCTTGACCCGAATACGCAAGTGCCCGTTCATTGGGGGCTCGATGGCGCAGATCAATTTGCAGACGCGGCAACCGCGACCAAATATCTCTGGATCATGCCGGGGGTCACGCTTTTTACGGCGCTTTTGTTTGCGCTTATTCCGATCCTGGAGCCATTAAAAGTCAATTTGGAGAAGAGCGGGAAGGCTTATGTTGCGGTTTGGATATCTACGGCTATCTTGAACGGCTTGATCCAGCTTGGAATTGTTGGCGGCATGCTCGGCTGGCTCGATGACGGCGCGCAGATGGTGCGTCTGGTGATCGCCGCGTCATCTGTCATGTTCATTCTGATCGGAAACTACCTGCCAAAAACACGGGCGAGTTTCTTCTTTGGCATTCGCACGCCGTGGACGCTGACCAGCGATACAAGCTGGGAGAAAACACATCGCTTAGGCGGGCGTATGTTCATGTTGGCTGGTCTGATTGGGGTCGTGGGGGCCTTTACGCTTGATGGCTTGGCCTTAGGGCTTGTCTTGCCGGCTATGTTGCTTCCCATTGTTTTGATACTGACGATATATTCCTACATGGTTTGGCGCAAAGCAGAAGACCGTGCCACCGCGACTGATTATATCGTCTAAAAGACTGGAAAAGAGGGCGGGGCTTATTCGCCCGCCTTGCCACCATGCCCGCGCACGCCAGTACATTCGATTTCGATACTGGCATTTGCTGCAAGCCCTGCAACCGCGACGGTGGTTCTGGCGGGTGGATTGGTCGGGAAGAACACACGGTACGCAGCGTTCATTTCGGCAAAGTCGGCAATGTCGGCAAGAAAAACCTGACAGCGGACAAGATCGGCATGGGTTGCGCCGATGGTTGCGAGGGTTGCGCCAATATTTTCGAGCGTCTGTGTGGTCTGTGGGCCAATCCCTCCATCCGGATAGTCGTTGGTGTAGGGCAACCGTCCAAGGTGCCCCGCCAGATAGATTGTTCCATTTGCCACAATCACAGGTGAGAAGGGCGGAGTTTGCGGCGGCGTATCCGATATCTGCGCGCAAGCGGGCAGCGCGAGCCCAACAAGTGAAGACATAAAAACGGCAAGTCTGATCATGGGAGCTCCAATTGTCTCGGTCTGTTTCCAGTTCATCTCATGCAGGCGTGCTTATGCCAAGCGTGATATGATGCCAGGCTTGTTTAATGCCGTGGTTTAAGCCAGCTCCCATCGTTTTTTGGAGCGCAGGCTTAGATGCTCACACCTGCATATCCTCAAGTACCTTGCCCCGCGTTTCGCGCACGGCCTTCACCACAAATATGGCGGATACAAAAGAAGACAAAGCATAAAAGCCATAAGCACTGGTCAAGCCTGTTGTCGCGAGCAGAACCGGAAATGTCATCGTGATCGCAAAATTCGTCAGCCACTGCGCGAAACCGCTGACAGCAAGACCAGACCCGCGAATCTGATTAGGGAACATTTCTCCAAGGAGTACCCACATAACAGGCCCCCAGCTGAGGTTAAAGAAAGCCACATAAGCAACGGCCGCCAGCAGGGCGACAGTTCCCAGCGCAGGCGACAAGGTGAGGCCAGTATCGGTCACCGTTGCTTGCGAGAAGGCGAGAGCCATAGCAGCGAGTGTTAGCGCCATACCAATGGACCCGATTAACAAAAGCGGCTTGCGTCCGATCTTGTCGATCAATCCTATAG
>CAYUFN010000039.1:12775-22376 GCA_964443965.1 uncultured Hyphomonas sp.
ATCCTATAGCGGCAAGGCATGCTAAGATACTCACCCCGCCCATAATGACATTGGTCAGCAAACCATCCTCCTCGGTAAAGCCGACAAACTCCCACAAGACGGCGCCATAATAGAAGATGACATTAATCCCGACGAGTTGCTGGAAGACGGCGAGCCCAATACCAACCCAAACGATAGAATGTATCTTGCCGCTTTCATTATCTCTCAAATCGGAAAGGCGTGGGGCTCGCTCTGTGCTCAATGTTGCTTCAATGTCTGCCAAAGAGCGTTCGGCTATCTCTTCACTCGATAGCCGCTTTAGGATTTTCAAGGCTTCACCTTGCTTGCGCGCCGACACAAGAAAGCGCGGGCTCTCCGGTATCAAGAATAAAGCGCCAAAAAAGATAGTAGCTGGTACAATCTCAACCCAGAACATCCAACGCCAGGCCTGAAAACCGAGCCAGAATGGTTCAGTCGACTCCCCGGCAGCGCCAGCAATGAAATAGTTGCTCACAAATGCTGCTGTCAGGCCTGTGATAATGGCGACCTGCTGGAGGGAGGAAAGGCGACCGCGAAGATGTGCCGGCGCGATCTCGCTAATATAGGCGGGTGCCATCACGCTGGCTGCACCAACGGCGAGGCCGCCCAGAATACGATAGAGAATAAACTCAAACGTATCGCTTGCAATGCCAGAGCCAAATGCACTGATCAGAAAGAATACCGCAGAAATAATAAGAAGCGTACGGCGTCCATACGTATCGGCCAACCGTCCTGCCAGGAACGCCCCCACCGCACAGCCCAGCAACATAGAAGCAACGCTGAAACCTGTGCCAACAGAATCCGAGCCAAACGCCGTTTGAAGGCCTTTCACGGTGCCATTGATAACCCCACTATCATAGCCAAACAAGAATCCACCCAGGGTCGCAACCAGAGTGATAATAACAACGAACCCTAAATCGCCAGACGTTTTTTCCATAGTATCCGTCATGATGTGCTCTTTCTGTTTTAAGACGCGCTAGTTTACGCGCAAAATGGTAGACTTATGAGATTGTGAACTTGATCCGACCATGATCTCAAACTCACCTGGCTCGACAACACGCTCCATTTCAAGGTTATAAAATTGCAATGCTTCAGGCGTGATCGGAAGGATAACATCTTTGCTTTCACCGGGCGCGAGTGATACGCGCTGAAATCCTTTTAACTCCATCACCGGGCGCGTAACACTGCTGACTTTATCCCGGATATAAAGCTGTACCACTTCATCGGCTGTCACAGCTCCTGTATTTGTCACCGTCACGCGCACATTGGTTTCTCCATCAGGGGCGATCTCTGATGTATCAAGGACAGGGGCAGAGATATCAAATGTACTATAAGACAGGCCATATCCGAAAGGGTATAAGGGGGCTGTTTCGGTGAAGGCATAGCCTCGGCGAGCCGTGGGCTTGTGAAAATAGAAAGCTGGCACTTGCCCTACATTACGCGGCACCGTGACCGGCATCTTGCCGCTTGGCGAGACATGGCCCACCAGAAGGTCTGCGACAGCTGTCCCTGTTTCCTGACCAAGAAGCCAGCCATAAAGCAGCGCTGAGAAGTGATCTTCAACATTTGTCAGCGCCAATGGTCTCCCTGAAATGATAACACCGACCATTGGGATGCCTGTCTGCGAGAGCGCTTCGACCAGTTCTGTCTGCTGCCCAATCAAAGTGATGTCATCGCGATCGCCAAGATGCGTTTCGGACCATGCCTCACGCGATGTAGACTCATCGCCGCCAATTGCCAGAATGATCACATCCGCGCCCCGTGCGGTTGCCACAGCCTCGGCAATCATGGCGCGGTTGATATCTGGATCAACCAAGGAAACCTCATCATCCCACCAGGATCGATTATCTGTCAGCTGAACACCTTTTGCGTGAACGATTTCGACACTGTCTCCAAATTCGTTCTCAAGCCCGTCAAGAATGCTGATTGTCTGGCGTGGTTCATCAGAGTATCCACCCAAAACAGTTATGTCACTATTGGGCCCAATCACGGCGACGCGTCGTAATTGCGATGTATCAAGCGGTAGTGTGCCATTGTCATTCTTAATAAGCACAGCTGCTTTGTGCGCAGCTTCAAGCGCTATGGCTCTGGCTTCGGCATTGCCTGTCAGAGCATCGGCTTCTGCGCCATCTGCATATGGATCGGCGAGCACACCGCCGCGTTGCTTCATTCTGAGGACACGCGCAACGGCCTGATCAATGACAGAGATATCAAGAGCCCCTGACTCGATCCGTTCCTGCATCTCATAAAAGGCAACCCCGTCGGGAAGCTCAAGGTCAACGCCTGACCGTATAGCAAGCTCACCAGCGGCTTGGAGAGAGTCCACCACACGATGCCGAACCTGCAGCTCATTAATTGCGAAATAATCGGCGACCACTGTGCCATTAAACCCCCATTCGCCGCGTAAAACATCATTCAGAAGCCATGAGTTTGCATGTGAGGGTACACCGTCAATTTCATTATAGCTTGCCATAACACTAACAGCATTGGCTTCCTTGATCGCAGCCTCAAACGGGGGAAAGAAGACTTCGCGCAGTATACGTTCAGGCAGTTGCGCTGAGCCAACATTCATGCCCGCTTCAGGTTGTCCGTGTCCGGTCATATGCTTCAAGGTTGCCATAACTTTGTCTTCGCCGATAATGTCTCCATCGCCCTGAAACCCTCTCACGGCGGCAACGCCCATTCGGCTGACCAGATAAGGGTCCTCGCCATAAGTTTCCTCAATCCGCCCCCATCGCGGGTCCAAGGCCACATCGACAACAGGTGATAAAACATGATGAACGCCACGCACGCGAATTTCCCGCGCGGTTATACTGTAAACCTGTTCGACAAGATCTAAGTCAAACGTGCTGGCAAGGGCAATTGCCTGCGGGAAGGCGGTGGCGTAGCGCCCCTGAAAGCCGTGCAATCCCTCTTCATGAAAAAGGGTTGGAATTCCCAGACGCGTTTCCTCAATCATCCATTTTTGAACAGCATTCGTCAGCTTGACGGTCTGGCTGGGTGTGCGCGCGGACAAGCGCCTAACCACCGTGGCATCATTCACACTTTCGCGCTCTGTTGGCGCTTCCATGCCCATTGTGTCCTGAGGGCGGGCAAAACAACCAACGCCATGGGGGTATGAAGCCTTCATCTTTGTTGGGGAAAAGTCGCCATTCTCATCCAGAATGTTCGATTTCTCAATCCAGATACAGCTAAGCTGAGCAAGTTTTTCTTCCAGCGTCATGCGCGAAATAAGGGCACTTATTTCCGGGTCAGCCGGCGTTGTCTCAGCCGTGTTTGATTGGGGTTGGCAACCTTGCAGAAACAAAGTAACCGCAATGACGCTGCCTGTGGCAAATAATGGAAGTCTCATGCGATGTCCTCTCTATACTAAGCTGCGGCTAATCAGGTTTTCCAGATATTCCTGACGACCTGAACGATGCGCACCATCCATGCCAGTCTCAGCCGCTGTATTGGCAATGCTGTCGAGGCTTGCCTCTTCAGCAAGCAGGCTTTTGCCGAAATCGCCTGACCAGCCAGCATACCGCTCTGCTTTATGTTCTCTAAGTTTGCCGCGGTTCAGCAGATCTTCAGCGCTGAGCAGCGCTCGTGCGAGGGCATCTATGCCACCGATATGTGCGTAGAAGAGATCTGCACGATTGCTACTTTGCCGCCGCACTTTAGCATCAAAATTAAAGCCACCTGTTTCTAGCCCACCAGATGGCAATAGCTCGATCAAAGCTAATGTTATATCCCGGATATCCAGATTAAACTGGTCCGTGTCCCACCCATTTTGCGCATTGCCACAGTTAATGTCGATAGAGCCCATAACCCCAAGTGACACGGCTGTCGCAATTTCATGCGCAAAACTATGCCCTGATAGCGTTGCATGATTGGGCTCAATATTGACATGAACCTCACCGAGCAAGTCAAAGCGGCTCAGGAATCCATAGATCGTCGCCGTGTCGAAATCGTACTGATGATACATTGGCTCATGTGGCTTGGGCTCAATCAGAATTTTACCCTGAAACCCAATCTTGTGCTTGTGCTCAACCACCATATTCAGAAAGCGGCCAAAATGCTCCAATTCCTGAGTTAAATCCGTGTTCAAGAGTGTATCATACCCTTCGCGGCCTCCCCATAGAACATAGTTTTCGCCCCCCAACGCGTGGGTCACATTCAGACAATCTCTGATCTGGCGGATCGCGCAGGCTGCAACTTCAGGGTCCGGGTTGGTCAGCCCACCTGCCGCATAGCGTGGATGACTGAACAGGTTGGCTGTCCCCCAAAGTAATTTTTTTCCTGTTTGCTCTTGATAGCTTGCCAACCTGTCTGCTGCGCGCATTAAATTTGCCGACAAAGCATCCGGCGTTGGTGAGTCTTCAACAACATCAACATCGTGGAAGCAGTAGAAAGGGATGTCCAGCTTCTCAAAGAACTCAAACGCAGCTGCCATCTTCATATCTGCAGCGTCGCGATCATTGCGTGGGGTTTGCCAGGGGCGATCAAATGTTCCAGCACCAAAAATATCGCTCCCATCCCAGCAGAAGGTATGCCAATAGCAGACCGCTAGTCGTAAATGCTCTGCCATCGTCTTGCCGAGCACTATGCGGTCTTTGTCATAATATGCATAAGCCAAGGTGTTTTCTGAGGCTGCCCCCTCATATTTGATCGTATCAATATGTGGGAAGAAGGGGGCATTATGGTGTGTGTCAGGCATAATTAGCTCCTTTAAAAAATAGGGCTGAGTTGCGAATAAAGGTGTGAGAATCGCACACGCTTTTCACGAAAGCGCTGGTTCAGCTGTTGATCGGGGGAAACTTCAAAAAGAATGGGTGGGGGAGCAAACGCCTCTTCCAGCGCGCCGCCATTTAAACCGTATGCGGCAATACAGGCAGCGCCCAATGCCGGGCCGACATCACCACCTTCTCGGTAAAGAAGTTTGCGGTTAAATGCACTCGACAGGATTTTACCCCAATAAGCTGAGCGCGCGCCTCCGCCAATAACCGAAAGCGCATCAATTTCTGCGCCGCTCTCAACAATCGCCTCCAGCCCATCTGCCAATCCAAAAGCAACACCTTCCAGCACAGCTTGGGCCAATTCAGCAGGGCCTGTATCGTGCGTTAAACCAAAGAAAACGCCTCTTGCTTTGGGGGTGTTATAAGGGGTGCGCTCGCCAGACAGGTAGGGCAGGAAAATTTCAGTCACATCACGCGGCTCAGTTGTTTTTGCCAATGCGATCAAGTCTGCAACCGTCGCCGTTCCCGTCAATTTACAGGCCCAGTCCAGGCAACTTGCTGCACTGAGCATTACTGACATCAGATGCCAACGGTCTGGAATGGCATGACAAAAGGCATGAACGGCAGATTTTGGATTTGAACGATACGTATCACAGGCTGTGAAGATAACGCCCGACGTGCCAAGCGATACCAGCGTATCTCCTGACTTAAGAACACCAACAGCCAGCGCGCCTGCCGCATTGTCGCCACCGCCAGCAAAAATGGGGACACAGCGCATGCCCCAGTCTCTGGCAACGCTTGTGCGAAGGTCTCCGGTTTGATCAACCCCTTCATGCAGATTTGGCATATGATCACGCGTAAGCCCACATGCCTCAAGTAAAGGATCGTACCAATCGCGCGCTTTAACATCCATCCATAATGTGCCAGCGCTATCTGACATGTCTGAGGCATACAGCCCTGACATTTGCAAGCGAACATAGTCTTTAGGCAGCAGAATTTTCTGCGTTGCCCGAAAGATGTCCGGTTCGTGGTGGCGAACCCATTCAAGCTTGGGAGCTGTAAAGCCTGGCATTACCAGATTACCAGCTTTCTCTAAAAAATCCGGGTGCTTACTTTGTAAGGCAGCGCATTCGTTGTGGCTGCGCCCATCATTCCAGAGTATTCCAGGCCGGAGAGTCGCGCCATTCTTGTCTAAAAGTGTGGCTCCATGCATTTGGCCCGAAAGGCTGATCCCTTCCACCTGAGCGCGATGTTTAGGGGTTAACTTTTTAACCGCTTCTTCGGTGGCCTTCCACCAGGCCATGGGATCTTGTTCGGACCAATCTGGGTGTGGGCGGGAGATCGTCAGTGGGGCATGTGATGTTTCAATGACCTGCCCATCGGGTGACATCACAACCGCCTTCACGCCAGATGTACCGATATCGATCCCCAAAAACACGCGCGCCTCCTCATTCTTTATGCTATCTATTTTTTATTTATGGTAGCGCTAACATTTACACGCAAAATCAGCAAGCTTACATTCGAAAAAGTGCTAGAAAGGCGAACATGCCCCGGAAAAAAATGACCAAACACGTTACCATCGCAGACGTTGCCGGCCGTGCTGGCGTGTCTTCGATGACCGTGTCTCGCGTGATTAATCGCGAATCGAATGTAAAGCCTGTCACCAGACAGAAAGTCGAAGCGGCGATTAATGAGTTGAACTATGCGCCCAACATTGCCGCGCGAAGTCTGGCAGGCGCTAAGGCTTGCCGTATCTGTCTTCTCTACGGAAATCCATCTTCTGCATATTTAGGAGAGCTTTTGCTCGGCGCGCTGGAAGCTGCAAGTGAGGCGGGCGCGCGCATGATTATCGAAAGAACGTCTCCAGACCTCAACCCCAGAGCACTTGAAACGTGTTTTGGAAAAGAGTGGGATGCCATTATTGTGCCCCCGCCAATGAGTGACATCGCAGGGATTCGTGCCCTGGTTCGCAAACACAATTTCCCGGCGGCTTTCATCTCAAGCGCAACAGAACCGGGCCGCGCCAATGAAATCCGAATTGATGACAAGCAAGCGGCCTATGAAATGACGAAATTTCTTATCACTAAAGGTCATAAAAAGATTGGTTTTATCAAAGGGCACCCCAACCAAACCGCAAGCGCGCTACGATATGAAGGGTATGTTGACGCCTTGACCGAAGGGGGGGTGAATGTGCGCAAAGCATATATTGCGCAAGGCCGCTTCACTTATCGTTCCGGGGAGCAGGCGGGTATGCGACTCCTGGCGGTAGATGATAGACCAACGGCTATTTTTGCCAGTAATGACGATATGGCTGCTGGCGTTCTGGCGGCTGCAGGCCGCTATGGCCTTTCAGTACCCGCTGATTTGTCAATTGCAGGCTTCGACGATTCCCCATTAGCCTCCATCGTCTGGCCGCAATTGACCACGCTGGCGCAACCTGTCGCCAAAATGGCGGCTCAAGCCGTTAATGTTGTCGCGCGTGCTCACAGGCACAAAATGCAAAATAAAGACAATGCGTTCGCCACAATCATTATGCCATATGCGTTTATTGATCGGGGGACTGTCCAATCCGTTTAAGTCAATGCCGACATGATCATCTCTCGCGGATAGTTCGGGTGCAAAGTCTCAGCTAAATCCATGCGGATCGCAAACATACAACCTTAAGCCCCCGGTAGACCTTGTTCTTTGGCCATATTACGCATTGCTTTTTGAAGCTTCTCAAACGCGCGCACTTCAATTTGGCGGATACGTTCGCGAGAGACGCTGTAAACCTCTGAAAGCTCTTCGAGGGTTTTGGGTTCATCGGTCAGGCGCCGCTCAGTGAGAATGTGTTGTTCACGCTCATTCAGGTTTTCCATAGCCTGATTTAACAGGTCCATGCGCGCATCATGTTCTTGCTTGTCGGCAAATTCGGCTGCCTGATTGGGCTCTTCATCGGCCAGCCAGTCCATCCACTCCATATCGCCATCTTGCCCCATTGGAACATTGAGCGAGGCATCAGAGCCGGACATACGTCCATTCATTGAAATAACTTCTTTTTCTGTCACATTCAGGCGTGTGGCAATTTCGGTAACCTGCTCAGGGCGCAAATCGCCTTGTTCGATCGCGTTAATCTCGCCCTTGATCCGGCGCAGATTGAAGAACAGCTTCTTTTGCGCCGCTGTCGTGCCAAGCTTCACTAGGCTCCACGAGCGCAGAATATATTCCTGAATTGAGGCCCGGATCCACCACATCGCATAAGTGGCCAGACGAAAGCCCTTATCCGGATCGAATTTTTTGACAGACTGCATTAGCCCGACATTTCCCTCTGAGATCACCTCGGCAATCGGCAGGCCATAACCGCGATAGCCCATGGCGATTTTTGCCACCAGACGCAGATGCGAAGTAACCATTTTTTCAGCCGCCTCAGCGTCCTCATGCTCCAGCCAGCGTTTGGCTAGCATAAATTCTTCTTCTTTCGGGAGCATGGGAAATTTGCGTATTTCGGTGAGGTAGCGCGACAGGCCCTGTTCAGGGGAAAGCGCAATCGATGTTGATACAGCCATTTTGGCGTTCCTTCTTTATATTTGGCGCGGCCCGATCCCGGCACCGTGCGTCCATAAATTTGCATCACACGAGACATCCTGCTTGGCAGCAATGTTTTATGTTTTGCAGAGCAGGGTACTTTGCCCTCGCCCCAATGGACTTAGATAAGATAGCATTTAGAGACTTAAAGGGGCCAGAGGCGATTTTGTTCCATTCTTTTGAACAGATTTTTACAGAATGGCAACGCGACAGACCTTGCGCTAAGTGCTGCGCCAGCATCCACGCGTTTAAGCACGGAGGCTGGCGGGTTTTGTCTAGGCCTTAAGCGGCCCGGCGATAGCGCGGGTTCACGCTGTCATCCTCGCGGGGGACGATGCCCGTGGCGCGCGCGATGCCTTTTTCGATCGTCTGGAAAAACTGCACATGCTCCAGCACAGGGTTCAAATGATTGGTCATTACACAATAGTGCGTATCCTTGCCCTTTCTATGGTGTTGGGCGTGGTGCTTGTGAGACTGCATCAAGCCGGTTTTCTGGATCATCGTAATCAGCGGGCCGTTTTCTGTCGGGCTTTTATGTGCAGCGGCGTGAATTTCATTGGCAAACATGCCAAAGACAACAGCAGAACCTGTAAAAAGGTTCAACCAACCCAGCGCCCAAAAGCCCGCCAGAAACGCCAGGCCCAACAGCCAAACCTCCTTATTGCGGGCGAAAAATGTACCGCTTAAAAAGCTGCGTGGGGTGTGGTGATGTTGCTGGTTCTGGCGGATCGTGTGGCCAAGAATCGGCCATTTCGGGTTGCCATATCGGTCTTCAAACCAGTGAAACGCCCCCGTAATCAGGTCGGCCAAGTATAACCCACCCATAATCTTGAACAGAGTCCGTCCGGTTGCGGGTAGGCCACCGAAAGCCGCCATTGAAGCTTTGATCATTTCCGGCAGGCCGCTCATCAGTCCCATTGCCATAATAGACATAATATTCTCCTTGCTCACCTTGCTTTATTATGATTGCACAATGTCAATCACCTGTTTGTGAGCGCTTACTATCTTTTCCAAATAAGGTGAGAATATGGCAATGTGAGCGTTCATTTACGTCAAAAATGACACAAGTGTTAAAATTAGAAATAGGTTTCTAATGCGTAGCGACAGACTATATCCGCCTGAGCGCTTCCCATGCCAACACCGATCAGGACGGCTTCACCGGCCACCTCCGCGACACCGCTATGCGGCGTGAGGCAAACCAACAAGCAAAACAAGTTTGTATTTAGAACAGATGTCTGAATGCAGAGTCCTCCCACGGCCCCGACCGTGGGACCCATCACCCGATGTAAGTCACAAGAGAT
>CAYUFN010000040.1:0-7816 GCA_964443965.1 uncultured Hyphomonas sp.
TTGCTTTATGAGGATGGGGAGGGAGATCGAGATGATGGGTGTGAAGATGAGAGTTCTAATGCTTTTGGTGGCGGGTGTTTTGTGCGCCGCGCCTGCGAACGCTTGTATAGCCTATGATTTTCATCGCAGTATTTTACACAATGGTATTGATGCTGAGACTCAAAGTGCAGGCTTGATCGGTTATGGCAGAACAAGCTCTGAAGAAGAGTGGATAAAAGCTGATGAGTATGCTGAAACAGAAGCTAACCTAGCTGCATTTTTGGCTAGGCAAAAAATAAAATTTCAGATTATCGATAGTAAAGAATTTCCTGAACTTGAAGGAAAGGAAATATGGATTCGATATATTGGCGGGAGTTGCGGGCCGCATCCAAGAATAGGTCAAACAGGCTATCTTATTGGTAAAATGCTTGAGATGGATGAACAGGGACTGCCCGCTGAAGTTTTGGCACAAACGCAGACTTATGAAGATAAACGCAGGTTATTTGAGAAAATGGTTCGCGACAGACAGGCGGAATAGCCCGTTTCCCGCGTCCTCCCGCGGCTTGACCGTGGGATCCATCTCCTAATGGAGCGTTTAGGAGTTGGATTGCATGGTCAAGCCATGCAATGACGCTAAAGCTGACTTAGATCAAAGATGATTGACTCTAGTCTTTCTGTCGTCTGTTTTCGGCCCCTACCCAATCGCGGCGCGTTGCATCTCGAACAGTTCATTGCAGCCTTTTTCAGCCAGACGGAGCATTTCATTTAGCTCATCGCGTTTCATGGGGCGTTCTTCGCCTGTGCCTTGGACCTCGATAAAGCCGCCATCTGAACTCATCACCACGTTCATGTCGGCTTCTCCGGCGCTATCTTCTGGATAGTCAACATCAAGTACGGGCGTGTCTTTATAAAGACCAACAGAGATGGCGGCAGCTTGCTTCAAAATAGGATCATTCTTGATTATGGCTTCATCTTTCAGATAGCGCATGGCGAGGGAGAGCGCGATAAAGCCGCCCGTGATGGACGCTGTGCGCGTGCCACCATCGGCTTGCAACACATCACAGTCTACCGTGATTTGATTTTCACCGAGGGCTTCAAGGTCAACAACCGAGCGCAGGCTCCGCCCGATCAGGCGCTGGATTTCCTGTGTGCGTCCAGATTGCTTTCCGGCGGTCGCTTCACGGCGGTTGCGGCTATGTGTGGCGCGGGGCAGCATGCCATATTCGCCCGTCACCCAGCCCTTGCCCGTATTGCGCATCCAGCCGGGGACTTTATCCGTCCAACTGGCCGTGCACAGCACATGTGTATTGCCAAATTTAGCCAGGCAAGACCCTTCAGCATAGCGGGTGACATTGGTTTCAAATGTAATGTCGCGCAGCTGATCGAAGGCGCGTCCGGAGGGGCGGAGGGGACTGGTCATGAGGCAGAGTTCCTTTTTGCATAAAGCCCTTATACAGACCGCGCACGGGAAGTCTAATCGCGGCGTATGACTTAGAAGCTGCCGCTGAGTTCAAAGCGTAAAATAGGCTCAAATGTGCGGTTGCGGGTTTCAAAGAAATCCAGAGGGCTATTGTTTCGCCGATCGACAAAAACACTGCGCGCTTCAACATCAACTTCGTTAAGCAGATTGCGGGCGACGACCCGGGCGGTCAGGCCGAAAATATCTTTGTGCTCGGCAAAGAGGCCAAGATTGCCGCGTTCAGTATTGCGAAACGTCGCCTGGTCAAGCCGGAAGTCGAGCGCGCGGCGATCTCGATTATAATTGATGCCAAATGCGTAGGGGGTGGAAGGGACATCCCAACGAATTTCCGTAAAGAGACGGTTCACGAGGTCACGATTGATACGGCGGCGCGTGCCAAAGAGTGGATCATCAAGACTGGAATTGCGTGCCTCGCCTTCAAATTCAAATTGAACACCTGTCAGGCCAAATTGATCGAGACGTAGCGTTGTATTAAACGTAATGCCATAACGGGTGGCCCTGTCGAGATTGCCGCGCGCTTCAGCGGTCTCACTGATTGGAATTTGATCAACAATATCATCAATGAGTTCGCCGAAAGTGCGTATCGTAAATGCGCCCAGCGCACCTAAACGCTGTTCGAGTTCAATTTCGCCGAGCCAGGCCTGTTGGGGCACAAGATCGGGATTGCCTGCCTGCTCATTTTCAAGGTTGAGGTTGACCGTCGATACAAAGTCAAAAAAATCGAGCTGTCCAACTTCGCGTTCAATCCGGCTACTGATTGTGGTGCTGCTGGTTGGTGTCCATGCCACCGAAGCAAACCCTTTGGGGCGTACAAATTGACGTGTCAGGCCTGTTGGGCCGGATTGGGACAGCTCCGAAAATTCAATACCGAAAGAGGCTTGTGCGTTAAGTTTCTGTGTAATCTGCCGACTATAGGTCAGATTGCTTTCGGCGCGTAATTCTTCAACATTTGTTTCATCGTCTTGTGTGTCCGTTGCAAGCAGGCCGAGTGCTGGATCAATGTCAAAGAGATTGGCGATATTGTCCAAACTATTGAAAGCGCCTTCTACGGAGAATTGCCAATCACGCCCTTGTCTGGGGGAAAAGGCATATTCCAGCCTGCCGATTGCTTCTTGTTCATCTGAGTCCTGAGTAAACAGGGAGCCATCAAAACGATTATCAGCTAACAAGGTTGTAATCACTTCATTAGAGCGACTGCTGGTTGATATATTGTAGAGACCAATCAGCTTTAATCGTCCCGGACCTAAGTCAAACTCATAGTCTCCACTAATCTCGCCCTGACGGCTATCATTGCCAAAATTGAAGAGTCTTAATGTGTCCTCTTCGGGTAAGCCAACAGGTGAGCGAAACCCGATTTCGCGGCCTTCAAAATTTCCTTGTTCATAAGAGAGGTTGAAATTTGCAATCACCCCGCTTTCAGGGCGCCATGTCAGCGCGAGTTGGCCGCGCGGCTCTTCATTGGCAAAACGGGTTTCCTCATCGCGCACTTCAATTAAATTGTTCGCCACATCAAAGACATTTTCAATACCAGCATTGCCGCGTCTTGGATTCTCGTTTTCCAGACTAACTGTCCAGTCGAGTGCTTTATACTTTCCCGAAACAGACAGCGTGCCGTTCAAAAAGGATGGATCTAGGTTATCCCGGAAGGTCGCCTGGGCTGTCCAGGCCCCTGAAAGACCGCCGCTGGTTTGATCTGTAACGACATTTACGACCTGTCCGGAAAGGCCTGGAATATCCAGCTGTGCCCCGTCTTGGACTTCGATACGTATTACAGATGCAGTGGGAATACGGCCAAGGAATTCAACCGCATCATTTGATTTGCCAGATAGGCGTTGCCCATTGATCAGCACATTGCCCGTGGCTTGCCCAAAACCGCGCTGGGAATTGTCCTGCCCTTCGATTTGGAACCCTGGAATCTGGGTGACCATGTCTAGCGCTGTGCGAGGGGTAAAGCGGGCGAAGTCTTCAGGCGCAAACGTCCGCGTGGCGTTCGTTTGTGCGGGGGGAGCAGCAGCTTCAGGGGAGGTTTGTGCGTGGGCCGCGCATGCGAAAAAGGGCAGAAGCGCCGACAAGACATATGTTTTACGCAACAGATTATGCTCCCGCAGGACGTTTTACGGTTCTCATATGCCTGATTGAGTCTCGATGCAATCAAACGTTCCTGTGAAGCGCCTTATTCATAACATTGAAAGGTCATTTTGATTGAGTTTATTCAGACAAGCGCGAATCAGGCGCTTGAGTTAAGGGTTTAAGAATGAAACGTGTCGCAATCGTCTATGGTGGTTTTTCTTCTGAGCGGCCAGTTTCGCTGTCGTCCGGGCACGCTGTTATTCAAGCAGCAGAAGCGGCTGGTTATGATGTAGTGCCAATTGATGCCGGACCGGATCTTGCTGACCATCTGATGCGTGCAAAGCCTGAGGCAATTTTGAACGCCTTACACGGCCCTTGGGGAGAAGATGGATGTGTGCAGGGTATTTTTGAGTGGCTGCAAATTCCTTACTCCCATTCAGGCGTTTTGGCGTCTGCCTTGGCAATGGATAAATTAAAATCAAAGGCGGTTTATGCCGCTGCAGGCTTGGATGTGGCCCTTGATAAGGCTGTTTCGCGAGAGGAAGCGGCTGCCAGTCACCCCCTGAATCCGCCTTATGTGATTAAACCTGTCGCGGAAGGTTCAAGTTTTGGTGTCGTCCATGTACGCGAGGGAGCCAACAGTCCGGCGCGTGAAATCCTTAATGAAAACTGGGCATACAGCGATTATTTAATGGCTGAAGAGTATATTCCCGGGCGCGAATTGACGGTGGCGGTGATGGGAGATCGGCCTTTAGCGGTCACAGAAATAACAACGTTAAGAGAGTTTTACGATTTTAGCGCCAAATATGAAGACGGTGGATCGCGCCATATCGTGCCGGCCGACTTGCCTGAAGGTGTAACAAAGCGTGCCATGGAGGCCGCTCTGACAGCTCATCAGGTGCTTGGATGTCGCGGTGTGTCTCGATCAGATTTTCGTTTTGACGAGGAAAAGGACAGACTGGTGATCTTGGAAACCAATACGCAGCCCGGTATGACGCCGACGTCGCTGGTGCCAGAGCAGGCAGCCTATTTGGGACTGTCTTTTCCTGACCTCGTCGCCTGGATGATTGAGGATGCGACATGTCGAAGGTAGATAGGTCTGGTAAATCATCAAAGGCGTCGGGACGCCGAAAGGCACAGGTCATTGAACTGCAGCCTGATGAAAATGTGCGCGTATCATCCATCTTGTTCGGATTGGCTATTCTGACCGCGCTGATTGTTGCGGCAGCTGCATGGATGGGAGGCTCTCTTTCGCAAGTCGAACGCCGGGTTGGCAATTTCATGGATTCGTCTGCGCGGTCTTTGGGACTGGCGGTTGAGTATGTCTCTGTTGAAGGTGTGCCAGAAGACCTGGCTGAGCAGGTGCGCTTTGCAGCACTGGTTGAACCGGGTGAAAACATGTTCCGGGCCGATCCTTACAAAATCCGCGAGCGCGTTGAAGACACAAGGCTGGTTGTCAATGTTCAGGTTCATCGGTTTTGGCCAGATCATATATTGATTTTGGCTGATGCTGTTAAACCTGTCGCGCTTTGGAAGTCTGGTGAGAGCTGGAAAGTTGTTGATGCGCTTGGCCGTGTTATGCCCGAGAAAGATAATCAGCTTAAGACGGGCTCCTTGCTGCGCATTGCAGGGGCAGGCGGGGATGAAGCTGCGCCTGACTTGGTTGCAGCTTTTGCTGAATTCCCCAAACTTGCCGAACGCGTTGTGTTGGCGCGTCGTATGACGGGCGAGCGTTGGGACGTGCAGTTTGATACAGGGATCATTGTGCGCCTGCCGCGGGATGCTTCTATGCCGCCTGCGGTCCGGCGACTGGCCTTTATGGAGCGTGACAATGATATTTTGGCGCGCCCGCTTGAGGCAATCGATCTGCGCCATGCAGAACAAATTTTTCTGACGCCTGAGCGTGTGACGACAGCAGCGGTTGCGGAAGCTGAGAGATGAGCCGCCCGCAAAACCGTTTTGCCAGCCGGTCCGGTCCCAAGCCTGGTGAGATTTTTGCCTCGCTCGACATTGGCTGCTCGAAAATTACCTGCCTGATTGCACGCCGGGATGTACAAGAGCCGTCCAAGTTTATTTTACTGGGTGGGGGACGCCAGCAATCGCGTGGATTTGAGGCGGGTGCCATTACGGATATGGAGCAGTTGGAGCGGGCCATTCGGCTGGCTGTGGAAGATGCTGAACGTCAGGCCGGGCAACGGATCGAGCAGGTCGTTCTTGGGGTGACGGGTCCGAAGCTTGTTTGCAAACTGGCCTCTGCCAAAATTTCTCTCAATGGGCGGCGCGTTACGGCCAAGGATATTAAGCGCGTGCAGGCCGCAGCCATCGCCAAATCAGAAACGCGTGATTTCGAAATTCTAAGTGCTTATCCTGTCGCTTACAGGCTTGATGAGCAAGATGGCGTGCGAGACCCGAACGGAATGCACGGGCAAACACTTGGCGTGCTGGTGAGCGTCGTCATGGCGCCTGAAAATCAGCTTTTGAATTTGATCGAATGTGTTGGGCGGGCGCATTTGGAGGTCGCCCGGCTTGTGCCATCTGCAATTGCGGCGGGTATGGGCGCACTGATTGAGGATGAGCTTGAGAATGGGGCCGTCTGTCTTGATTTTGGCGCAGGCGTAACCACCGCGGCCGTTTTCATGAACGGCGTGCCAGCCTGGCTTGGTCTTGTTCCTGTGGGCGGCGCGCATGTGACCAGTGATATTGCACAGGGCCTGGGCACGACATTTGCAGCCGCCGAAAGATTGAAAACCGTCCACGGGACTGTCGATGTGGATGGCCCGGGCCTTGCCGAACGGATTGATTGTCCAACGCTGGGCGATGATGGCCGCTTGCAGGCCAAGCGCATGGCAAAAGGTAAGCTTGCTGAGATAATTGCGCCACGGATTGAAGAAACACTTGAGATTATCGGCACCTGTCTGGTCGATAGCGCCTTGAAAAAAGTGATGCCAAGGCGCGGCGTGCTGACAGGAGGGGGCAGTCAAATCCCTGCCATTCGTGAGATGGCGACAAAGATTCTGGCCATGCCGGTTCGTTTGGGGCGGCCTGTCGCTGCATCTCGTTTGGGTGAAACCTATGCAACCCCGGCTTTCTCAACGGCTGCAGGTCTGTTAACCTATAATCTGGCAGCGCTGCCCAGTGCCCTTCGTGAGCCGGGTACAGGTGGATTTGCCACAAAAGACGGTGACGCTGGACTTGTAAACAAAGCGTTTTTCTGGATCAGAGAAAATTTCTGATAAAAGTTATATGTGTTTAACTGTCTTTTAGCTCTGTTAGGCCAATCTGGTAGCCTACGAGTTTTATGACTGGTGATGTGTATAGTTTATTAGGCGGACGATATGACAACAGAACTTAGCCCACGAATAGTCGTGTTTGGTGTTGGCGGTGCAGGCGGCAATGCTGTCGACAATATGATTGAGCTCAAACTGCAAGGTGTTGAGTTTGTGGTTGCCAATACGGACGCTCAGGCACTGGAGCGTTCCAAAGCGCAGACACGCATTCAATTGGGACCTGAAACAACCGGCGGTCTTGGCGCGGGTGCGCGTCCTGAAGTTGGTGCTGAAGCTGCTGAGGAATCCAAGGACGAGATCAAGGCTGTTCTTGAAGGTGCCAACATGGTCTTTATTGCAGCTGGAATGGGCGGGGGCACCGGAACGGGCGCTGCGCCAATTATTGCTCGTCTTGCCCGGGATATGGAAATTCTCACCGTTGGCGTTGTCACCAAGCCATTCGGGTTTGAGCATGCCCGCCGCATGAGCATTGCTGAAACAGGCGTTGAGGAAGTCCGCCAATATGTCGATACGCTTATTGTCGTTCCAAACCAGAACCTGTTTCGCGTGGCCAATGAACAAACACCATTTTCTGAAGCCTTTCGTATGGTTGATGATGTGCTGTATTCCGGCGTGCGCGGGATCACAGATCTAATGGTTATGCCTGGTCTGATTAATCTTGATTTTGCCGATGTTCGCGCCGTTATGGCGGGCATGGGCACCGCGATGATGGGCATGGGCGAGGCTGAAGGAGAGGGCCGTGCGCTCTCGGCTGCGCGTTCTGCAATTGATAATCCGCTGCTTGATGATGTGACAATGAAAGGCGCGCGCGGCGTCCTGATCAATATCACTGGTGGGTATGATATGACCTTGTTTGAACTGGATGAAGCAGCCAATGAAATTCGGGCTGAAGTTGCCCCTGATGCAAACGTTATCGTTGGGTCCAATTTCGATGAAACACTTGATGGGAAACTGCGTATCTCAGTTGTTGCTGCCGGGTTTGATGGCGTATCAGCTGCCG
>CAYUFN010000040.1:7826-14217 GCA_964443965.1 uncultured Hyphomonas sp.
TGTGCCTGAAACGACACAAGAGCCAGCTGGTAGCCGCTTCGTTGCACCTATTGTCGTTACGCAACAAAAAATTGAGACAGCAGAGCTTGACGAACGCCCGGATTTTGAAGGCCGTGGCTTGCCGCCCGCCTACATACCCCCTGTCGCAGGCGATGATCACGTTGCCGCAGAATCAGTTTTGGCAGGACCGCCAGAGGCAACGCCCGCTGAGGTTGTTGAAGCTGAAAACCTTGCCCCTGTGTCTGAAGAAACGCGTCAAGAACAGGTTGACGCAGGTGATGCACGATCCGACGAACCTGTTGAGACTGGTCAAAGTGGGTTTGGGAATCTTTTTGGCTGGCGTCGGAATGCCGAGAATGATGAAGGACCTGCAGAAGACGCAACGCCTGAAGCAATTGTCTCCTCACCAGATGATCACCCTGAGCCGGCGCCCTTTGATGATGCAGACCTAGAAATTCCGGCTTTTCTGCGCAGATCGGCAAACCATTAATATTTAGACATATTGTTTTTATTGGATAAAAAGATGCTTTTGGCCCTATAAAGCCATTTTGAAACACATTGAAAGAAAGCGTGTTTTGCGCTTTACTACCTTCGCTTTATGAAAAGTATAGAGAGAGATTGAGTAGAGTGTGGGTGTGGGATAAATGTCTGTTTTACAGAAAACGATATCTAGGTCTGTTGTTTGTGCTGGCATAGGCTTGCACTCAGGCTGTAAGGCGCGCTTGCGTGTACTCCCGGCTGGTTTGGATCACGGTATCAAGTTTCGCAGAGTTGATCGGCTGGAAGGCGATAAAGTTTCCGGGGGCACCGGAGCGGCCGCTTTGAGGGATATTCCTGCTACTGCGCACAATGTATCGGCGTTCAGGCTTGGCACGACGCTCTCAAACACCTCAGGTGACAGTGTGGCGACGGTTGAGCACCTTATGGCTGCTTGCATCGGCATGGGGCTGGATAACCTTCTCATCGAAATTGACGGGCCTGAGGTTCCTATTCTGGATGGGTCTTCATGGGTGTTTTGTGAGCTTTTGCAAACGGCCGGCGTGGTTGTGCAGGATGGTTATCGCAAAGTGCTACGTTTGCTTGAGACTGTTGAAGTCAAAGACGGCGATAAATGGGCGCGGCTTAGCCCGACAGTCAGCGATGCTTTGAGCTTGCGCGTGCGCATTGATTTTGATGATCGTGTGATTGGCACGCAAGAAGCGTTCTTCAGGCTTAGCTCTCATACCTTTGACTCAGATATTGCATTCGCGCGGACATTTGGGTTTTCCAAGGATATTCACGCCCTGCAAGCGAACGGGTTCGCAAAAGGAGGATCGCTTGATAATGCGATCCTCATTGATGACGGATGCATTGTAAATCCTGAAGGGTTACGGTCCCCCGATGAGTTCGTTAAACACAAATTGCTCGATGCTGTCGGGGATCTGGCTTTGGCTGGTGGATATATTGCAGGCTATTATGAGGCTGAGAAACCAGGGCATGCGCTTAACAATGCACTTGTCCGGACGCTCCTTGATAGGCCCGAAGCCTGGCGCTGGGAAGAGATCGTTAGGCACGACATAGCCCAAACGGGGAGCGCCCTGCACGTTTGAGGTCTTGCTCGCAAATCCTGCACTGTCTTCACGATTACGCGATCAGCCAAAGACTAAATTTTCTTTCACGGTACATTAGCGACTTTTCCTTTATACTTTCAAAGGAGAATGATTGATCAATAACAAGTAGTCTTTTTGCCGTCAGTCTGATCACACTTGCAATCTGGGGCTTGTAACCCCGCTTTAAGTGTCGATACTGATGACTTAAGTAAGAGAGAGATGAGTATGAGTCGTTTAAACACCCATGTGGTACTCGCCCTTGTGGCTGCAAGCATTAGCCTTAGTGCCTGCCAGACTGACCGTTCCAAGCGTGAACTGGCTTATGTCGAGCGTCCAGTGGAAGTCCTTTATAATTCCGCTGCGAAGGAATTGGATACGCGCGATTATGAGAATGCTATTCAGCTTTTCAATGAAGTTGAAAGACAGCACCCATATTCTGAATGGGCACGCCGCTCGACATTGATGAGTGCTTTTGCAGCCTATCAATCTCGCCGCTATGATGATGCGATCGACACGGCGCGGCGTTACATCTCACTCAACCCGGGAAGTGACGAAGCTGCTTATGCCTATTACCTTGTCGCAACGAGTTATTTTGAACAGATTGTTGATGTTGGCCGCGATCAGCGCACGACAGAGCTTGCCAAGGCCTCGCTTGATGAATTGCTTCGCCGATTCCCGACAACTGAATATGCCAAAGATGCACAGCTGAAAATGGATATGGTCGATGACCAACTCGCCGGTAAGGAAATGGAGATCGGACGTTTCTATCTTCGCCGTGAAGAACATTTGCCAGCGATTAACCGCTTTCGCAAAGTGGTTACAGACTTTGATACAACGACACACACGCCAGAAGCGCTCTATCGCTTGGTTGAGGCCTATATGTCAGTTGGGTTAAAGGGCGAAGCGCTCGCTGCAGCAGCTGTGCTTGGTTATAATCACCCTGAAAGTGACTGGTACAAAACAGCCTATCGAATCATGGATGAAGAAGGTCTCGACCCTGACCAGATTCCTGAGGGACGGAAAAAAGGCTTTCTTTCGCGCTTGTTCTAGTTTTGTTCTTTTGATATAGAAGGTGTATGATTACCGCACTTTCTATATCGAACTTTGTTCTTATTGACCGTTTGAGTTTAGGCGCGTCGACAGGGTTTACAGGGCTAACCGGGGAAACCGGAGCTGGAAAATCTATTATACTTGATGCTTTGGGCATGTTGCTTGGGCTTCGTCCTGCCAAGCGTTTTGTCAGGGCAGGGGCTCAGCAGGCAACAATTATTGCCACGTTTGATGTCGGCCCGGAGCATTATGTGTGGCAAAAACTAAAAGAGCTGGGCATTCACGATGCCTGCGATGAAGGGCTTACCCTGAAGCGCGTTATTCCGGCTATTGGCAGTGCGCGTAGCTATGTAAATGAGCAGGCTTTGTCTGCTGGGAATCTGGCTGAAATAGGTCGCTGTCTAATTGAAATCCATAGTCAGCATGCTGCCTCTGATTTGCTAAAACCTTCCTATCATCGCGATATGCTCGATAGGTTTGCTGGCAATGGTGCATTATTGGAGGCTTATACTCTAGCTTGGCAGACCCTTGCCCAAGCACGTGCGCATCGTGAGGCGGTGGAGGCAAAACTTCGGCGCGCATCTGAGGACCGGGACCTGTTGGTTCACATGACAGATGAACTTGAGAGTCTGGCGCCAGTTGCCGGAGAAGCGCTCCGCTTGGCTAATGAGCGCACCCAGCGCATGCAGGCGGGACGTATCATCGAGACCGTTGGTGAAGCCATTGAGGGGCTTGAGCAGGCGGGCGTTGAAACGCAGCTGGCGTCTACGGCAGCCGCTCTGGAGCGTCTTTCCGGATTGCCTGGCTTTAATCAGGCGGATGGTGAGGATGTGCTACCTTGCGCGGTTCATGCAGCCGCTGAGACATTTGAACGGGCTAGCATAGAAGCTCAGGAGGCGCTCAATGCCTTGCGCGCGCTTTCACGCGTGGCCGTTTGCGATGAGAGAGCGCTGGAAACCGTAGAGGCGCGCCTGTTTGCACTTAAGGCTGCGGCGCGCAAATATCAGGTAGAGCCAGATGATCTGGGCGCAAAGCACGCAGCCTTGCGCGCTGAATTGGCTTTAATTGATGCCGGGGAGGCCGGGCTTGCGGCCGCACGCGCCAAGGAGACAGATGCCGCTGCGCGTTGGCGGACAAAAGCTGACCAGCTAAGCCGGGCACGCAAAGCAGCTGCCAAGCGTATGCAGAGGGCTGTTATGGATGAGTTGGTCCCGCTGAAGCTGGGCGGGGCGTGTCTGCAAATCAAAGTTACGCCGCTTCCAGAAGGGCAGGCGGATGCCAAAGGCAGTGATTGTGTAATGATAGAAGTTGAAACCAATCCTGGGGCCGGGTTTGCCCCTTTGCATAAAATTGCCTCTGGTGGGGAGCTTGCGCGGTTCTCCCTAGCGCTCAAATGTGCCGCAGCTGAAGCTGGTGGCGGGGTCTCAACATTGATTTTTGATGAAGCTGATCAGGGGGTTGGTGGCGCAGTGGCCGCTGCAATCGGGGAACGCTTGGTGCGCCTTTCCCGGGAGCGACAAGTCTTCGCCGTGACGCACAGCCCGCAAGTGGCCGCCGCCGCGCAAACGCAATGGCGGATCGAAAAATCCAGCGCGCGCGCCTCAAAATCCAAGAAATCTATTAAAACACTTGGAAAGACACGCGCACGTGTTTTAGATGCAGAAACACGATTAGAAGAAATTGCGCGCATGTTGTCCGGCTCAATCGTCACACCGGAGGCCCGCGCTGCGGCAAGTCGTTTGCTGGAGGGCTAATGTCTATAGATCAGATAGCGGTTGAAGCGCTCAGTGAAAAACAGGCCAAGGCCGAGCTGGCGCGGCTGGCGGTTGAAATTAGCCTCGCTGACGCGGCCTATTATCAAGATGATGCGCCGCATTTAACAGATGCTGATTATGATCAGTTGCGCCAACGGAATCTCGCGATCGAGGCGCGCTTTCCGGCCTTGAAACGTAAGGATAGCCCGTCAGATCGTGTCGGTGCCCCTGCAGCAGACGGGTTTCGCAAAGCCAAGCATCTCGTGCCGATGCTGTCATTGGGCAATGCGTTTAACGATGAAGATGTTTCTGATTTTATAGACAAGGTCCGGCGCTTTCTTGGGCTTGAAGAGACTGCACGTGTCCAGTTGACAGCCGAGCCCAAAATTGACGGGCTGTCTCTAAGCCTCATCTATGAAGATGGCAGGCTTGTTCGCGGCGTTACACGCGGAGACGGCACAGAGGGGGAGGATGTAACAGCCAATGCCCGCACGATCTCTGACATCCCGCACAAGCTTACGGGAAATGGCTGGCCGGCGCGGCTCGAAGTACGCGGTGAGGTGTATATGAGCCATGCGGATTTTGCCGCATTAAACGCCCGCGAAGAGGAGACCGGACGAAAAGTCTATGCCAATCCACGCAATGCGGCAGCCGGGAGCCTTCGCCAGCTTGATGCGGCGATTACAAAATCACGTGCACTTTTATTTTTTGCCTATGCGTGGGGAGATATTTCTAAAGCCTGGGCTGAGACTCAATTCGAATCGGTTAAGCGCTTTGCTGATTGGGGGTTCTCAACCAATCCACTATTCACACGCCATGATTCCCTTGAAGGGTTGTTGTCAGCTTACGGTAATATCGAGCGCCAACGCGCGACGCTGGGTTATGATATTGATGGTGTTGTTTACAAGGTTGACCGGCTTGACTGGCAGGCGCGTCTTGGCTTTGTCAGCCGCGCGCCGCGCTGGGCCATTGCGCATAAGTTTCCCGCTGAAAAAGCAACCACCCTGCTTGAAGCGATCGACATTCAAGTCGGCCGGACCGGCTCGCTTACGCCTGTCGCACGCTTAAAACCGGTTACCGTTGGCGGCGTGGTGGTATCGAATGCGACCCTCCACAATGAAGATGAGATCGCACGTAAGGATGTGCGCGTTGGCGACACTGTTTTGCTGCAGCGCGCTGGCGATGTGATTCCGCAAATTGTCGCTGTGGTGGACCCCAATCGTAAGGGGCGCAGCGCGCCTTGGCAGGTGCCGCAAATTTGCCCCGAATGCGGGTCGCCCGCTATGCGCGAAGTTGATGATAAAGGCGCAGCGGATGTACGCAGGCGGTGTACCGGAGAGCTTATCTGCCCCGCGCAGGCCGTTGAGCGATTGAAGCATTTTGTCTCACGAAAAGCATTCGATATTGATGGCCTGGGGGCCAAGCAGGTTGCGCTTTTTTATGAGAAAGGTGTTGTTCGCAATTTCCCCGACATCTTCCGTTTGTCACAGCGCATTGCCGAAATTGAACTTGCGCCATTGGCCGAATGGGAAGGGTTTGGGGAGCAATCTGCGGCCAAACTGTTTGCGGCGATTGAAGCACGCAGACACATTCCATTTGCGCGGCTCCTGACAGGGCTTGGTATTCGCAATGTCGGGCAGACGCTCTCAAACCTGTTCGCCCGCCACTACATCCAATGGGACAAGTTTTTTGCTGCGATTAAAACAGCAGCCAATGAAACCGGAGAGGCACGCCCGGCCTGGGAGGAACTGACAGCCATTGATGGGGTGGGCGATACGGCGATCACAGCCTTGACTGATTTTGTACGCACACCTGCAAATCTCACTATGCTCGAGGATTTGGTCTCTGTGCTCGTCATTGAAGATGGGGAAACACCCGATAGTGGTAGCCCGGTGGCAGGCAAAACAGTGGTTTTTACTGGCACGCTAGCGCAAATGACACGCGACGAGGCCAAGGCGCGCGCGACATCGCTTGGCGCGAAAGTATCTGGCTCTGTTT
>CAYUFN010000040.1:14227-22269 GCA_964443965.1 uncultured Hyphomonas sp.
AAGCTGAAAAAAGCTGAGAGTCTGGGTGTGAAAACCTTGACCGAAGAAGAATGGCTCGCCCTGATCGGCGCGGCCTAGGCTCGATTATGATGGATCATATCAATCACAATCGAGCCTAGCGCCTTATATGGGGGCGCAGGCTGCTTCGAGCCATGCTTTGAAATTACCTTCAACATGCGGGCCGATATTTTCCAAAACTGCGCAATGGTATGTGTTGACCCATGCGTGTTCAGATGGGGTCAAAATATCCAGGTCGATCAAATTTCGTGCGAGTGGTGCCCATGTCAGGTTCTCAAAACCAAGCATATCAATTTCGCCACCTTCGATTGAGGCGGGTTCAGTTACAAACTGCAGGTTTTCTATCCGTATACCGAATTCATTGGTTTTGTAATATCCCGGTTCATTGGAAACGATCATACCAGCTTCAAGTGGTGTGGCATTCCAGGATTTAGCAATCCGCTGGGGGCCTTCATGCACGCCAAGATAAACACCGACGCCATGTCCGGTGCCGTGTCCATAATCGAGCCCAGCCTGCCAAAGAGCGTGACGCGCAAGGGTATCAAGGTGGGTTCCGGTTGTACCCGGCGGGAAGCGCACAACGGCCAGCGCGATATGTCCCTTGAGCACCTGCGTATAGCGTGTGCGCATTTCTGCGGTCGGGTCACCAATGGGAACCGTGCGCGTCACATCTGTCGTGCCATCATCATACTGACCACCACTATCAACTAGAAAAAGTGAGCCGCGGGCCAGCTTTCGGTTCGTGGCTGTTGATACGCGATAATGAACAATCGCTCCATTCGGGCCAGCGCCTGAAATCGTTTCAAAGGAAAGATCGTTGAGTTTGCCCGTCTCGTCGCGCAGGGATTCAAGCTTTGTGACAGCTTCAATCTCGGTGACCTCGCCTGATTGGGCCTCAGTATCTAACCAGTACAGGAATTTTGTAAGCGCTGCACCATCGCGAATATGCGCCGCCTTTGTGCCAGCAAGCTCTGCTTTATTTTTACAGGCTTTGGGCAAAGCGCATGGGTCTTGTGCCGGTTGCACTGTTGCGCCAATGTTTTCCAAGGTTTCAAAAAACCATGCTGACGCCGTTCCAGGGTCGAGGCTGATTGTTTTGCCCGATAAGTTCGCCAACTCATCTTCCAGTGTTTCGATTTTGTGCAGGCGAACACCATTGCCTAAATGGGTGCGCAGATCATTGCTGACCTTGGCTTCGGCAAGAAACAGGTCTGCGGAGCCATCTGAGTGTAAAATCGCGCGGCCAAGTGGAAGCGGCGTACACATCACATCCCCACCACGCACATTAAACGCCCAGGCCAGAGAAGCAGGCGCAGTAATAATCGCAGCATCTGCTTTATTTTCTTTTAGTGTTTTAGCGATGGCCGCGCGCTTATCGGCTGCGCTCGTGCCTGCATATTCAAGCGGGTAGGGAACCACAGGTGCCAGCGGCGCGGGGGGCTGGTCGGTCCAGGCTTGATCAATTGGATTGGTCGCAAGCCGCCTGGTTTGTCCGCCCGCTTTCGTTACAGCCGCCGAAAAAGCAGAGATATCATTCGGGCTGGAGAGTTTGGGGTCGTAACCGATCGTTTTTCCACTTAAATCCTGAACGGCGAGCCAGTCAAACGGGTGCGCTGGTTGGGAGACGGTCAGTGTTTCGAAAAGTGCATCATCAAGTTGGTCAGCAGCTTGCAACGTATATCGTCCATCGACAAACATGGTCGCACCTTCGTGGCCGATCACGGCGCAGCCTGACGATCCGGTAAAGCCGCTTACCCATGTCAGGCGCTGATAGGCGTCTGGCAAATATTCATTATTATATTCATCCTCATGCGGGACAAAAAGATAATCGAGTTGCAGATCGCGCATTATCTGGCGCAGCTTGGGCAGGTTGGCGCGGCCCATAGCGGCGCCCCCGCGAATATCAAATGTCTGTTTCATGTGTGCAAACTAAACCCAAAAAGCGGCAGAAGAAAGGGATTAGTCTTCCATGCAAATATGCATGGAAGAGCTGCCTAATGCCCCCTTTTTTTCATGGAGTTGCGCCCCATCTATAGGACAGAGCGCAGACAATGCGCCAAAAAAACAATAAGGAACTCCTCCCATGAAAACGACAATTAGCCGTTCAAGCCAGCCTCTTAATTCTATTAGTTCAGCACGTTCAAGTACCGGTATTGGGCAAAAAAGCCGCCCGAATATCCTTGTCGCGCGTTCCTTAAGACAGGCTCGACGCGCAAATCACTAAGTCTTTGCGTTCCGTGCTGAAACTCAACCAAAAGCTGCCTTTCGTGGGCAGCTTTTTTTATTTCCCCCTATTGCTTTTTACCAAGCTCAGTTAAGGCTTCTTTGGAATGAAGGAATAGGACCCTATGGCAAAGCCGTATATTATTGCGATCTCTGGCGGCTCGGGATCTGGGAAGTCGACGCTTGCTGAGGCTCTGATTAAGGCTGTCGCGCCTGTTGAGGCTGTGCTCTTCAATGAAGATGCCTATTATTGGCCGCGCGCGCATTATTCGGCAGCTGTTCGCGCAGATGGTATTGATTACGACCACCCGGCCTCCAAAGACACTGCGGCTCTTGTGGCTGATCTTGCAAAACTAAGGTCGGGCCAACCGATTGCGCAACCAATCTATGATTATACAACGCATGACCGCGTACCTGATAAGCATCGTGAGATTGCCTCTGTGCCCATCATTATCTTTGAAGGGATCCACACGCTTTCTGTTCCTGAAGCTGATGAGCTGATTGATTTACGCGTTTATGTCGATACGCCAGATGACTTGCGCCTGGCGCGCCGGATCAGGCGCGATGTTGTTGAGCGCAAGCGCTCCGTTGAAAGTGTATTGAGCCAATATACCGGATCTGTGCGTCCGGCTCATTATGCTCATACATACCCGGCTAAATTTGGCGCTGATTTGGTGATTGCTGATGAGGGGTTACCTGCTTACGGAAAGGTGCGGCCAACCGCTGATGCAATTGAACGTATGCTGGCACCGGTCATGGATCGCTTGCGCACGGCCGATGTTATCTAGGTAATCTTGCGCGATCTAGAGAAAGGAAGAGATCTCGCCGAGCGGTTTTTTCTTGAGCGCATGTTTTGGCACCTGAGCCTTGTCGCCGGGATAGCCTGCAACGAGAATCAGGAAAGGTTTTTCTGTTTTTGGGCGTCCACACAGCTCATTAAGAAAGACCATCGGATTGGGTGTGTGAACAAGGGTGGCAAGTCCGGCTGTCTGGCAGGCGGCAATTAACAGGCCCGTCGCGATGCCAACGCTTTCATGGATGTAATAGTTCTTTCGGTCATCGCCCGTATTCACGCCGCCCCGGCGCTGGGCAAAGATACAGATCAACCAGGGGGCGATTTCCATATAGGGTTTATTGGCATCCGTTCCGATTGGGGAAAGCGCGTCGAGCCACTCCTGTGAGCCGCGCTTTTCATAAAATGTACGTTCTTCAGCTTCAGCGGCAACGCGTATGGCGTGCTTTTTTTCAGGCGAACCAACACAAGAGAAAAACCAGGGCTGATGATTGGCACCAGAGGGCGCTGTTCCAGCTGCCTGCACACAGGCTTCAATGATCGCTTGATCGACTGGCCGAGCTGAAAAATCGCGAACCGAACGCCGCCGGGCCAAATCTTCGTGAAAGGCAACGGCACGTGCGCGCATCTCGTCTGCCGGATACTCGCGCCAGCTGGCAAGTGGTTCATGCGTCTCGGGTGAAGTTTTCATGTTGTAATCCTGAGCTTGCAAAGCCTGTTCTGCAAGCCCTCGTCTCACAAAGCGGACTTGGCGGTCAACTCTTTGTAAAATAAGGGGGCTTCAGCTACACTTGAAGGGCAAAGTGGAGAAGGGGCGTGCTCTTGGTGCAGTTCATGCGGATATTAAAGCCCGAGCCCGGTGTGAGAGGGGCTATTAAAGTGATCATCTTTGCAGTGCTGAGTGTCATTATTATCTGTTTGTTGATCATTCTCCTGCGCCAGCCGAGCCATGATCGCGACTGGCGTGAAGAGATCGCCGTCATGCCCGAAATTACAGGGCAAGGGCCCGCTTATACGATCGATCGGGTCAGAGACTGGACCTACACAACCGACAATATCACACAAACAACTTATCACGAAGGTCAGTATAATATCGATGATCTGGTGGGCACATGGTTGATGGTTGAGCCCTTTGGCGGAAGTGATGCAATTGCGCACACTTTGATCCTCTTCGAATTCCAAGATGAATCCCTGCTCGCGATCACCATTGAGGCGCGTAAGGAAAAGGGTGAGATCTATTCTGCGCTGAGAGGCGCTTTCAACACATATGAGCTGGTCTATCTCTGGGCAGAGGCGCGCGATGTGCTGACCCGCCGGGCGCGATATTTGGACCATGAGATATATGTTTATCCGATTTCCTTGAGCGATGCCCAGCGGCGTACTTTCTTTCAGGCATTGGTTGAAGAAACAAACCAATTGGCCAAAACGCCGCGCTTCTACAATACACTTTTCTCAAATTGTACAAATGAGCTAGCCAAAACAGCCGGTTTGAAATGGAATTCAGCGTTTATCACCACCGGATATGCTCCGCAGCATTTGTTCAAAGTCGGCATGATTGCCGGCAAGGCTGACGGTCATTCTTTTGCTGCCACAAAAAATGCCGCTCATGTGACCGATATTATTACGCGAATAAATGACGCTGACACGATACTGTTCGACCGGGCGTTTCTGCGCGCCATAAAGGCACGTTTCGGGGCTTTGCAAAATGGCGCTTCCCGTTAAAAAGGTAGATTGAGACATCAAAATGAGATGGGTGATACATGTTAAAGAATAGCTTTTTCGGGCTCGTTCTGTTTGTTCTGACCGCTTGTGGGGGGCAGGGGCAAAACGTGCTTGAAGCCCCGGTCCAAACCTTACCGGCTGTTCGGGTTGAAAGTGGCGTGTCGCTTGATCTGGCAAAAGCACGCGCAGCAGCTGTTTCTCGGGTGAATTATGCGCTTAAGTTTCGCGTACCAGCCGATGCTTCTGCACCAATCTCTGCAAGCCAAACGCTCACCTTTGACCTTAAATCGGTAGATCATGATCTCCAGCTGGATTTTCGCGAGGACGGTGACCGTCTGAAAATGCTTGAGATCAATGGTGTGATAGCAGCGATTGATCATCGTGAGGAGCACCTCATCTTGCCCGCCGCCGCTCTGCAAACCGGCGCTAACACGGTTGTTATTGATTTTGTAGCTGGTGATACGTCACTTAATCGTAACCCGGATTATCTTTATACGCTTTTTGTGCCGGACCGCGCGCGTACGGTCTTTCCGGTATTTGATCAACCAAACTTGAAAGCGACATATGATCTGACATTGGATTTACCTGCAAACTGGGTCGCCCTGGGAAATGGGCCGCTTGTTGAAACCATTGAAAGCGAAGCAGGACGAAAAGTCCATAAATTTGCCCGGTCTGACAGGTTGAGTACATATCTTTTCTCTTTCGTGGCCGGCGCCTTTGAAACAGTGACGCGCACGATAGATGGTCGCGAAATGACAATGCTTCACCGCGAAACCAACACGCAGAAACTTGCCCGTAATGTGGATGATATTTTTCAGGCGCATGCTGATGCCTTAAATTGGCTGGAGGACTATACAGGCATTGCTTACCCATTCCAGAAATTTGATTTTGCGCTCATCCCGACATTTCAATATGGCGGTATGGAGCATGTCGGTGCCATTCAGTATCGTGCGTCTACACTGTTGCTCGATGAAAGCCCTTCTGACCCGCAAAAGTTGAACCGGGCAAACCTGATTGCGCATGAAACCGCGCACATGTGGTTTGGCGATCTGGTGACGATGGACTGGTTTAATGATGTCTGGACCAAGGAAGTCTTTGCCAATTTTATGGCGGCCAAGATTGTCAACCCCAGCTTTCCGGCGATTGACCATGATCTCAATTTTTTGTTGCGGTCTTACCCGGCCGCCTATGCCGTTGATCGTACAAGTGGTGCCAACCCGATCCGGCAGGACTTGCCAAACCTGAATGAAGCTGGAACGCTCTATGGTGGTATTATTTACAACAAAGCCCCGATCATGATGAAGCAGCTGGAGCTTTTAATCGGTGAGGAGGCGTTTCGCTCTGGTATGCGGGAATACTTGTCCACTTATGCGGGCAGAAATGCGACCTGGCCCAATCTTATCGAGATACTCGACAAGCGGTCTGATCAGGATCTAAAGGCCTGGAGCGAAGTGTGGGTCAACACACCCGGTAGGCCGCATTTTGAAATGAATGAGGCTGGCAATGGCTTGATCCAAATTGATCCGCTGGGGCAGGGCCGTATTTGGGATCAGCAATTTGACTCCATTGAGGTCTCACCAGAGGCTGAGAACATGTTTGGCCAGCGCCTGACAAGTGATCAATTGCTGGGAGAGCCTACAACGCGCGCCGCTATTCCTGCTCTGCAATCGCGTCTCTTGATCAATTCTGATGGCGCAGGCTACGGCCTGTTTCCAGTGAACCTCTCTCTTGCCGAAACAGTCTGGCCAAAATTGTCTGATCTGCAAAAAGGTGCGCAGTTGATAAACCTCTTCGAGCAAATGCTTGAGGGACATGAAGACGTCACTCCCACGGCCTATATGACGTTCCTGCAGAACTTTCTGAATGAACCAAATGAGCTGTTGTTAAATAGAATGCTCGCCCAGTTACGGCGGGTCTATTGGTCTTTCCTGGCGCCGCCACAACGCGAAGCTATCTCAGCCCCCCTTGAGCGAGTGCTTTGGGCTTATATTCAAAACCCGGATATTCCTGCTAGCACACGTAAGATCTATTTTCAGACCCTGCAAGACATAGCATTGAACCCGGCCAGCATCAGGCTTCTTAAAACTATACTCGATGGTGAGCAGAAGGTTGTTGATCTCAGTTTCTCACCGCGTGAACAGGGCAATTTGGCAGCCTTGCTTGCGATCAAACTGCCCAAGGAGGCCGATGAGATATTAGGCCGCCACATGGCTTGGCTCTCCAGCCCGGATGAGCGCCGCCGTTTCCGCTTTATCATGCCTGCCTTATCAGCCGACCCGGCGGCCCAGGATGCTTTTTTTGCCGCTCTTATGGATGTTGAAAACAGAGCCATAGAAAGCTGGGTTGTTGATGCGCTTGCTTATCTGCATCACCCCCAGCGCACCGAAACCTCTAAAAAATATATTCCTGAGAGCCTGGCTTTAATGGAGGAGATTCAGGTGACCGGAGATATCTTTTTCCCAGCGCGCTGGATAGGGGGCACACTTCAAAATCATACCTCGGGGGAGGCTGCCCAAGCTGTGCGCAGTTTTCTGTCTGAAAGGCCGGATTATAACTATCAGTTGAAGCTTAAAATCTTGCAGGCAGCTGATATGCTGTACAGGGCAGAAGAGGCTCAGAGTGCGCCCCAGTAAATAGGAAGACGGGTAGGCTTAGACTCGGTTGTGATTGATATAATCCATCTGATCGGCTGAGTTTTGCGTTAGGGTCGCAAGCCGTGTCGTTCGGTTATGCGGGCATCATCGAACTGCATGCGATGCCGCCATGGCGGACGATCTGGCCCGTCAAATGGACCAGATCAGTCATAACCGAGTCTAGTCTAACGTATCGTCGGGATCGCCCTCTGCGGCAAAATCCCGGTCGCGGCTGCGGGCTTTAGCTAACAGGGTGTCCATTGCAAGCGCAGCATCATAGCTGACATCGGCCATAAAGTGGAGTTGCGGTGTAAACTTCATTTCAATTTGCCGGCCAAGACGTCCACGCAGAAAAGCCGCTGCGCGGTTCAGCCCTTCAGCAACTTCCTGCGCGCGTTCAGCGTTTTGATCCCCAAGTGGAATGCAGAAAACATTGGCATGGCGCAGATCGGGTGAACAACGAACTTCCCCGATCGTTACAGAAACGCCCTGTAGCGCAGGGTCACGAAAGTCTTCACGTGCCAGAATATCAACTAAAGCGTGGCGCACGAGTTCGCCTGCACGTAGCTGGCGTTGGCTGGGTTCAAGGGATTTAGGTTGTTTAGGGCGCTTGGCCATAAGGCTGGCTTTCAAAGTCTGGCGTGGGAAAGGAG
>CAYUFN010000041.1:0-3902 GCA_964443965.1 uncultured Hyphomonas sp.
GCTCGGCACAGCTAAGCGCGTAAACATCACCAAAGACGACACAACTGTCGTTGATGGAGCTGGCAAAAAGAAAGACATTGAAGGCCGCGTGGCTCAGATCCGTCGTCAGATTGAAGACACATCTTCTGATTATGACCGCGAGAAGCTGCAAGAGCGTCTGGCTAAACTGGCTGGCGGCGTTGCTGTCATTAAAGTTGGCGGCGCAACTGAGGTTGAAGTGAAAGAGCGCAAGGACCGCGTTGATGACGCGCTGAACGCAACACGTGCCGCTGTTGAAGAAGGCATCGTGCCTGGCGGCGGTACAGCACTGCTGCGCGCAGCTCAGAACATTGACACTGTTGGTGTGAATGATGACGAGAAAGCTGGCATCGACATCGTGCGCAAAGCACTTGAAGCGCCCCTGCGTCAGATCTCCGAAAATGCTGGTGTTGAAGGCTCGGTTGTTGTCAATCAGGTATTGAGCCAGAAAGGCAAGGCCTACGGCTTTAATGCGCAGACAGAAGAATATGGCGACCTTGTCGGTATGGGTATCATCGACCCTGCTAAAGTGGTCCGTTCTGCCCTGCAAAACGCAGCCTCTGTTGCAGCCCTGCTGATCACAACAGAAGCGGCCATCGCCGAAGCACCAAAGGACGAAGCAGCCGCTGCCCCTGCAATGCCTGACATGGGTGGCATGGGTGGAATGGGCGGCATGGGCTTCTAAATCGGTTGCCCGCTAGGCAAATTTTCGGTCCAGTGGACCGAAAATAGATTTAGAAGGCCACGGCAGTGGCTGGGATCTTCCCGAAGCTGCTGGTACTCTTATTGTTTGTTCCCATGCGCTTCGCGCATATGGAACGAGCTCAGGGCTGCAGCTTACGCTTACAAAACACAGAAAGCCCGGACCCAAAAGGCTCGGGCTTTTTACTTGAAAACCGGAATAGAAATAGACTTGTCTCTAACACCAAAGAATCTTGGTACTGCAAAGCATGGAAAATAATATCGCAACCACTATAGGCTACCTAGACACCAGCAGGTTAAAACAAATTCCTGATAAATATCATGCCAAGCATGAGTTTCTCATATTTGTGTTTGAGCAATTACAAACAATGATTTTAAGAACTCAAGATCATGCCGATCGATCATCCAAATCTAACCCTAGTCAAATTGTAGGGTTTGATAATGATGCCTTCCAAGCTGACCCAATTGCGTATCTCGCCAAGCATTGTCCAGAAGCAAGGGTCGCCACATTAAACAATATCCTACTGGCATTGATGGGGGATTTCCTGAACTTTGTTAATACTGCACTACTAGCTTTTGAAGAGCGCAAGTTCGCAGTTGGATATGCTAATCTAAGAAAACCACTCAAAGAAAACCTTTTACTATTATGCTGGGCCTCAGTAGACGAAGACGATTTTTACTCTGGTTTTTTAGAAGACCCTGTTTCTCAATTGAATGTTTTTACAAAAGATAAGTTTGAGGAGCTTTTACAGAAAGCAAGTGATAGAGGGATCGCGTTTGGCGACATACCAGTAGATGCGGTTGTTAAAGCAATCTATGATAGATCATACGAACACGGTTTATTTCAATATTTTGATAAAGCAACCCACCTTATTACTAGCCACAAAAAAATGAAAATCGAGGACTTCAATCTCAATTTCATATTCAAAGACCCGAGAACAAATGATGTTTACTCAAACGGGTATGATATGGTCGCTTTCAGTTTACTATTTGCGACAAAAGTAATCCGTACCATATGCGATAAAATGCATCCTTACAGTTCGAACCATAATAGTTGGCTGGATACTGCATTGTGGGGGTCATTTCAGGCAATTTATCAGGGCAAAACTTCAGAACTCATAAGTATATTGGAAAAAACCATAGAGGAGCTTTTTCAGTGCTCCCATTGCCAATCAAAGATTGAATTACCCCTAAACCAAATCCCAAGCATCTTAATGCTTGAAGTTGCAACGTGTACAAAATGCGGCGAGCAATTCCCCTTTCCATTTTATTGGCTCGTGAACCACACAAAGAAGAACTGATAGCAGCCTAACCCTCACCCCGGCACATACCAGATCGGCGACGTATACGCCCGCTCTTGAATGATCGGGTCGACGTCCGGGCGCGGCGGGGTGCCGTTTCTCAGGGCTTCCCATGTCGACCAGCGACAAGTTGGGTTCTCCAGCACACGGACATAATAGGTTGCACGCTCATCGGCTTTGAAATCCGGGTCTTGCCAGAGCGTTTTTAGCTCGGCAGCGCCCGCCCCTGTTGGCGCGCATGTAGAAAGGTCTACATTTGCGCCATTATCGGGGCAGCGATGTGTGGCCGCGTCAGGCGTGCCGGTGTGGCAAGCCGCATCATAAACTTGCTCGCCCGTGGCGGTGACTTTGACAACTTGCAAGCGTTGCAGGGCAGCGCCATTGGCGTCGCGCTGGGCCCAGACGATGAAACCAGGCGTGCCGCCATTGCCGATCAGATCGCCGCCCATGGGCACGCCGGTCTCATAAGCAGTGGAGACGAGTGCGGGGTCAGCAGTGATCCCTTCTTCAAAACCAAAACCTGCAAAGAAACGCACCTTGATACGCGGCCCCGTCGTGGCGAAGGTTTCCTTACGGCGCAGCGCGTCGAAAATCGCATCGCGTGTATTCTCTTCTGCCCAGACGCCAGTAAGACCCGCAGCACCCCAGCGTGAGAAGACGTTGTTGCGCATGAGGTCATTATTTGTTTCCAGCGGCTGGTTGGACCAGTCCGTACCGGGGACGGGCACTGAGCCGCGCGCAACAGGTGTACCGTCTACAATGCCAACCTTGGACCAATAATCTTCCTCGTCATAAGCCCCGCCAACCACATGGCTATCGGATGCGCCGATAAGCCCGAATTTGAATGGGTCAAAACCCTCGCCTTCCTGAAGCTTCAGGCCGTTTTGATAGGCTTCGCGCACATAGCTACCCTTGGTTTGGGAGACGAGCGTGGAGGAACCAAGCAGCTTGTCGTAAATCTCAAAGCTAGACCATTCATCATTAGGCGAAAGCTCCGGATGAGTTTCGGAGGTTCCCTTCACTTGCGTCACTTCAACAAGCGGTTCGTTGCGCAAACGCTGTTCAGCATAGGCCGCAGAGAGCGCCTCGCCTTCATAGGTTTTCAACGAGAACATCGTCCCGTCGGATACATTGGAATTGTGCGGGATGGCGATGGACTCAACGCCTTCAGCGCGCTGGGCATCCATCCAGTCCCAAAGTTTTTCAGGATTATCTGAATCCAGTGTAGAAAAGGCACGCTCCGGCGCTTTGCCACGGAAGAAAACATTGCGATGAAGATTGCCGCCACTGAACTCTCCTTCCACTTCATTGACGGTGACAGACGTGTATTCATAAGCTGAGAATGTTGTGAAGACGCCCGGCTCATTGTGACGGTCTGCAGCGTCAACAGTATCCTGCCATGCGGTCTTGATTGTGTCCTCGTCATACATTTCGGAGATCGGTTCACCGGAACGGACAGATGCGCCAACAGTCTGGAACGCGGCGAGGATTTTCTCAGGGTCGGTGCCGAACATATCTTTGGCTTGTGGCAACTCCGAGAGCGCGGTTCCCGGCGTGTCCATAGCGGGCAGAATGCCGAGATAGGCGGCGTGGTCTGTAACCGCATAGAAATCGAGCGGGCCGCCGGCAATGGTCATGTCAAATCCGGACGGGTGTTGCACGGTTTCGCCCTTGGCAAAGCGGTAGGCATCATCAGGTGTTTTGCGGACATTGAAGATATAGGCGTCAAAACTGTTACGGGTGTGGATGTGCATATCGCCGAAATAGGCATTGCGCTCGGCATTATATCCCGGTGTGCGGGCGGACGCTTCGGGCGCGGCGGCAGGCGTGGCTTCAGATGGCGCCAGGAATGTGTGAAACGTCAAACTCGCGCTCTTCACG
>CAYUFN010000041.1:3912-21610 GCA_964443965.1 uncultured Hyphomonas sp.
CTGCAACCTCTTGTCCTGCTCAAAAAGCTAATAGAACTAATCCTGATACAGCAGCGAATAATATCTGTTTCATAGTATCCTCCCTAAATGTGGCTTTTCCGCCTTTTGACTGAGAGTTTAGAGGAGGTATTCACTCTTCTGCAAGTTTCCTTAGCGGCAGCTTTAGCTTCGCATATACCTCACGCCATTGTGGCCTGCATCCTGCATCCAATTGTGGTATGGGATTATGGATGATACGACTAAGTGGATTTTCGCTAGGGGCCTGTCTAGGGCTGTGGATGGTAAACGCGCCGCCAGCCGATGCCCAATGGTTTTCTTCAACACCGAAACCGCTGGCCGAAATCGAAGAGAATGTCGCTGAACGTCATGATGACATTGTCCATATTGAACCTGAAGACTTCGCCAGAATGCAGGCAGCTGGGGAACATTTTATTCTGCTGGATGTGCGTGAAGAGCGCGAGTTTGACGTTTCACACATTCCTGGCGCCATTCAGATTGACCCATCGGCACGTGCGACAGACGTCCAAGCGCTACTTGCCAAAGCCGGCGCTGATTCTGACACACCAATCGTTGTTTATTGCTCTGTTGGGAGACGGTCCTCTCGACTTGGCTCACGCGTGGTCGACACACTTGCAGGACGTGAAATTGTCAATTTGCGCGGAGGTGTTTTCGCTTGGCATAATGAAGCATTGCCTTTAGAAAACGCCGCAGGGACAACAGACACTGTTCACCCTTATAATGATAAATGGGGTAAGCTGATTGAACGATCTGAGGGGATTTCCTACGCACCGGTCAGCAATTAGCACCACCGATTAAGGGGTATGCAACATGCCGGAAAATCTACCTTTAAGTGAACCAGCCTTACGCTTTGGCAGTTTTGCGCTGATCTTTATTTTGATGACAGTCCTTGAGCTAATGGCACCGCGCCGCGCATTGACTGGTGCCAAGCTGCACCGCTGGGGGACAAACCTTGGCATTCTGGTCGCCGCAACGATAACGGCGCGACTGGTTGGACAATTCTCAGGGACATTGGTGGCTGTCGGGGCCTCTGTGTTTGCTGCCAATCAAGGCTTGGGGTTGCTGAACATAATCGCCTTGCCCGCTGGTGTTGAAATAATACTCGCAATTGCTGCACTTGATCTGGCGATCTGGTTCCAGCATGTCATTTCTCACAAGATACCCTTTTTCTGGCGTATGCACCGGGTCCATCATGCCGACAGAGACATAGACTTGACCACAGCGCTGCGGTTTCATCCAGCAGAAATCATACTCTCTATGCTGTACAAATCTTTTATTGTTCTAGTGCTTGGGCCAGCAGCATGGGCGGTAATCTTATTTGAAATTATTCTCAATGGCTCGGCCATGTTTAACCACGCTAACATCAGACTTCCACTATGGCTTGACCGAGCCTTACGCGTCTTGCTGGTAACACCAGACTTCCACCGCGTACATCACTCGGTCTACCGAGACGAGCACGATGGCAATTACGGTTTCTTTCTATCAATCTGGGATCGCCTGTTTGGCACCTATACGTCCCAACCGCGCGACGGACATACTGGCATGACCATCGGGTTAGATGCTTACCAATCAGATAAACCTGATGAAATCATCTGGAGCCTAATGCTTCCCGGTAAGAAACTTTAGCGCCCACCACCGCGGGAGCCGCCTCGGCGACGTGCCACTTGCATAGCGTAAAACTCCGGGAAACTAAGTGCACCATCCTCATCGGCATCGACGCCTGCCAGCTGACCGCTCTCCATGGCTTGGCGCAAGCCCTGCCCCATTTCACTACGGTCTAGCTTGCCGTCAATATTAGCATCGGCAAAGCCATAATACTGGCGCAGACGAAAGCGCAACGGATCGTGGATTGGTTTTTCATGGGTTTCATTCGCCCAGCGGAAAAAGAATGACCCATAAAGCATTTCGTCAGCTGATTGTAGCCCCCAAGGCACGCGGCGCTCAGGGTCTGGATTAGCAAAATTCTTCTCTGAATTATCGTACACAGTTTCATGGATCAAACGCGTTCCCGCAGGAACCGTGATCGGGTCTTTCAAAGCATAATTGTGTTGCCAGTTAAAATCGTAAACCGGAACAGACAGGATCGTCTCTGTACGACCATCAGGATATTGCAGGTCAAATTTGCTGGACTTGCCGCGATAATGGGCATGCGGGAACAGCAGGTAGATTTCTGCTTCGTGATCAAATTCAAAGTAGGCTTTTTCAGCGTGCGCCTCGGCACCCTCTGGAATATCAATGTTGAAATTAATCGCCACTTGCTGACGTAGATAATGGGCTGGCTTTTCGTCATGGAAATAGAGGCCAATTTTGGTTTTGTCCGTCGTGGCTACACCGCTTGTTGTATAGTGCATCTGGAAACGATACTCCCCACCCGCTTTTACAAGTACACCGCTATCTTCTGGATATTGATAGGATTCAGACCCCGGTACAAAGCCAACAAGATAATTATCAAAAACATCTCCGTCATTGCCTTCGCCCGGAGGTGTGACATCTGGAGAAGAGCCAATCAGCGCATGGTGTACGACTGTTTTATCGCCCGGGACCACAGTAATGGCTTTCACCCACTTATCTTCGGTAAGGGGATTAGGCGCGGTTGGAAACTGGTAGTCAATAATCCCCGTTGCAGGCACATCAAAAGCAGGCGCTTCAATTATTAGGTCCGGCTCGCCAAGAGGCCAGACGGTTGCATCACTTTGTCGGTTGGCGAGTGGGTCATCCCCTTCGCCGCGCGGGGCACCAGCATCGATCCAGCGTATCAGGTTTTGCTGCTGCTCAACGGTAAGTTGGCGCGCGCCGTGGAAGTCACCAATTTCAGGGTCGGCTGACCAGGGCGGCATACGCTTGGTACGGATCACATCCTTAATGGTTGGCGCAAAACCTTCGATCATATCGTAATCAGACATCGCCCATGGCCCAATCCCGCCCTCTAGGTGACAGGTAACACAATTTTCCATTAAAATTGGGGCAATCGTTTGGCTGTAGCTAATCTTGGTGTGAGCGGCTTTGTCGTCTGCGCCGCGAAGGTTAACTACACACCCTTTGGCCGCGCGGGCTGGTGTGGACACAGGTACGCCAGCCTGTAGGGAAGCTAGCGCATCTTTTAAATAATGCTCGCTCGCCTCAGCCTTTTGACGGCCATAGCCTAAACGATCATTGACTGGGCCGCGATAAGCGATCTCCCAAGTGGTTGGATCAATCACCAAAACTTCTGCGGTACGATTAACGCCCAAAGATGCAGCAATGAGTTGCGCGTCATCTTTCAAGATCGGGACATCATATCCAAACTTTTCAGCTTCTCCGGCAAGGTCTTTACGATCATCCTGAGGATTGGCGTTGAGCATCAGAAATTTGACGCCCTGACTTTCAAACTCCCTCCGAACAGCCTTCAGATCAGACCAGGCATTGCGGACGATCGGGCAACCGTTCCCCTGTATCATCAAAACAACCGCGCTTGCATCAGAATTATAGTAGAGCTCATGCGCGGTGCCTTCCTGATCAAGGAGGACAAAATTTTCGACATAATCGACATTGGCAGTCGGAAGCGCTTCAGCAGCAATTTCATGCTCGGCCTCTGCAGCATGCGCGGCATGGACATCTTGCTCAGAAGCGTCACCACCACCGCAGGCTGCTAAGGCAAAGGCAACAAAACCAGTGCTGAGTGAAAGAAGACCATGTTTCATGACATTTCCCGACCAATAAGATAAAATGACGCCAGTGTCATCATGCGCTTATTGCACAGGAGGTTCAAGCCTGCCCGGCGCAATATTACGAAGTGTTTAGCCCTAAACGTGCGAGCAAAAGCTCTGTATCAGCGCCTAATTGCGGCGGATCGTAGCGAACACTGGCTGGGGTAGCTGAAAAATGTACGGGGTGTTTCATGGAACGGTAAGCGCCAGCTTGTGGGTGATTACGTTCGGCAAAGAAGCCAACCGCGCTCAAATGCGCATCGGTGAGCACATCAAGCATTTCATTAAACCTCATGGCAGGGATGTTTTCAGCGGCCATTAACTCGAGCCACTCATTTGTTGTCTTGGTAGCTGAAACTTCCTCGATCAAAGCGTAAAGCGCACCAATGTTTTCGGTGCGAACTTGATAAGTCGAAAAGCGTGGATCTTCAAACACGCCGGGTCTGCCCCCAAGCTCAAAGAATTTTTCCCATTGCGCATCTGAATATGGCACCAGCGCAATATAACCATCTTTTGTGGGATAGGGTTTGCGGTTTTTGTTTATCGAGCGGGTATAAGCCACCTTTCCATTTCCAGGCAGGAAAGTTTCACCATAAAGATTTTCGACCATGTTAAAGAAAGTGAAGCTTTCCAGCATGGGCACCTGAACGAACTGGCCCTGCCCGGTCTTCTCCTTGTGATATAGCGCGGCAAGCGTAGCATAGGTGGCAAATAGGCCGACAGTTTTATCCGCCACCAAGGATGGCGCATAGGCTGGCGGCGACCCATCACGCATAGATCCAAGGTGAGCAAAACCGGACGCAGCCTGGATAAGGTCGTCATAAGCCTGACGGTCAGCATATGGACCGTCAGCGCCAAAGCCTGCGCAGTGGACATAAACGATGCCGGGATTAATGGCCTTAACGCTGTCATAATCAAGTCCCAGACGCCCCATGCCCGCCAGACGAACATTATGAAAGAACACATCGGACTCTTTAAGCATAGCGATGATGGCCGCTTTACCTTCAGGTGTTTTCGCGTCAAGTTTTACAGACGCCTTGTTGCGGTTGAGATTAGTATAAATTGGGCCCAGATCCCCGGTTGGAGACTTTCCGGCATAGCGCATCATATCACCTTTACCGTTTTCCACCTTTGTCACATCTGCGCCCAAATCACCAAAGATCATTGTCGCAAATGGACCCAGCACAACCGAGGACATATCGAGGATCTTAACGCCAGCTAACGGGCCAGTGCGGGAAGTGTCTGTCATTGTGGCGTCCTCATATTTTCCGTCTTCTGCATGCTAACGCTCATGGGGTACATGTAAATCACTGCCCTTACGGGAAGCACGTGGCTATAATGCATCAGCTCTATAGCGTTTAGCAGTCTACGCATCCATTTTCACCCTCTGTTCATATGGATCGCTTTTTACCTATGCCCGAAGCGCTCTGCGATCTTTATCGAAGGTATTGAGCGCCCAGAAAAGGGACTTTAGATCATGAAATATATTATCGCAGCCGCCTTAGGCCTCTCAGTTTCGGGCGTAGCCACTGCCCAGACATCAGCGCCCGCACAAGCACCGGCCGCACCGCAATCATTCTGGAGTGGGTGGTCTGGTGAAGGCAATCTGGGTGCCGGTATTACAACTGGTAACACGGATACTGTGGATGTTGGTGTTAGCTTGAAAGTCGCCAAAGAATTCGGTCCTTGGAAAGTTGGCGCTGATGGTGGCTATGATTTTGGGCAAGTTGACGGGATAGACAACCGCAATCGTTGGTGGGTTGGTAGCCAAGTCAATCGAGACTTCACCGATCGTCTTTACGGATTTGGTGACGTCTCTTACGAGGAAGATCAATTTTCAGGTTTTGATTCGCGTTTGTTTGTAGGCGTTGGTGCTGGTTATCACGTCTTTAAAGAAAAGCCGCTGACTTGGTCAGTTGAAATCGCCCCGGGCTATCGCCGAAGTAAAATTGCAGACTCATTTTTGGTAGGCCCACCATTGATCACAATTTTGGGTGGCACAGCGAATGATTTTGCTTTGCGTGGTAGTTCTAAGTTTGCCTATCAGTTTAATGAGAATGTTAATTTCACCAACGATACTGATGTCATCTGGACCGATACATCTACCCAAACTGTCAATACCGCAGCGGTGACCGCGCAACTCACGGAAAGAATTTCCGGTCGCGTGTCCTTTCAAGTCCGCCATGAAACTGATCCGCCACTTGGCTTCGTAAATACCGATACGGCCACACGCGCGTCTATCGTTTACGGCTTTTAATTATCAAACAAGCCCCTCTCCGTGCACTGGAGGGGGGCTTTTCACTTTTCTGCCAGTTGTCGCTTCTAGCGTTTTACACCTGCCACAAAACAGGTAAAAGCTCCCCTTATGGATGACGCTTTTCAAATGATACCTTTTGAAGACCCGCTAACGACCGCCAAAGGCGAAACGCGTGCCAGCGTGGCCTGGAATGGGCTTTCAACGCTGTGGCTGAACACGGGCACATTGTGCAATATCGAATGCGTCAATTGCTACATTGAAAGCTCTCCAAAAAATGACCGGCTTGTTTACCTAAAACATAGCGATGTTGTTCCCTTTCTTGATGAGGTGGACGCGCTTGGCAGCGGTACTAAAGAGATCGGCATTACCGGCGGTGAACCCTTCATGTGCCCGGACATTTTGTTGATTATGGAAGATATTCTAAAGCGCGGGCACAGGCTGCTCTTGCTGACCAATGCCATGCAACCGATGATGCGCAAGCGTATTCGCCAAGGCCTTCTGGGCCTAATGGAAAAGTATCACGCGCAAATGATCTTGCGGGTTTCAATGGATCACCATGGTGAGACACTACATGATGAAGAGCGCGGTGATGGGGCCTATGCCCATGCCATAAAAGGTCTTTCCTGGCTGGCGGAAAACGGGTTTCAGGCCGCCATTGCCGGTCGGCAGGTTCTTCATGAGGATGAAGCAACAGCACGTGCAGCCTATGGCGCACTCATCGCAAGGCTGGGCCTTGATATTGACCCATCGGATCCGACACAGCTTGTTTTATTCCCCGAAATGACCAGCACAGAGATGCCGCCTGAAATCACAGTCAGTTGCTGGCATATATTGGACGTGAACCCCAACGATATGATGTGCGCAAGTCAACGTATGGTCGTCCGTAAAAAAGGTGCAAAAACGCCAACAGTTATGCCTTGCACACTGTTGGCTTATGAAGAGCGTTTTGAAATGGGGCAAACACTGGCCGAAGCGACCCAGAAACCCGTCCATTTAAACCATCGCTGGTGCGCTGAGTTCTGTGTTTTGGGCGGTGGAAGCTGCTCTGCTTGAGGCGGCCACTCACTTTGTTTATTCGTTATATTAAAGTAACTTTTTATTCGCTTGGTCATGATAGATGCATGATCACTAATAATTAAGGGCAGCCAGATGGAAACCAGTCATCTGCTGGGGCTTCTGGTCCCAGCAATTTCAGGGTTATTTTTTGTTACGTTTTGCATCCTCGGATACAAGCGTCGAGCTTTGAGTTATTTACTGTTTGTTGGACTGTCATTCGGCCTCGTTGGAACAGGTTTTGGCCTAAAGCAGTTCGTATTGGCCCCGGAAACACTTTCCACAAGCTTGATTGTTAGCGCCTGTTACGTGGTCGCAATATGCTTATTGACTGGCGCAGCTGCAATACGCCGCGCTGGGAAGGCAAACCTAAAATTACTCGTATCACTCGGGCTGGTCACCATTATGGCTATTGTAACCAGCACGATGGCGTTTGAAAATCTATCGCATCGTAGCATTATACATAATACGATCCTCGCAGCTTTATTTTTAATCGGCACTTACCCTCTTACCAAACTTCCTAATCAAGATGTTCTGGACCGGATACTGCTATGGGCCTTCTTAAGTGTAGGCATTACGCTGAGCATAATTTCCTTTACAATTTTCACTGCACCAACTGGGCTGACGACAGACAATTACTATAATTCAGCCTATTGGTTTGTGTTGAATGTAGCCGTCGTAACCCTGATGTTGGCAATTGCGATGGCTCTTTGTGGAATGGCAGCTATCGATGTTATGCGGGAAGTACAAGACTTTGCTGAGTCAGACTTTCTCAGCGGCTTACTGATCCGAAGTGCTTTCACCCGGGAAGTTGCCGTTATCTCACATACCTCTGATACGATTTGTGGCATTATTCTTTTTGATCTTGATCACTTCAAGCACATCAATGATGCATACGGTCATTCGGTAGGTGATAATGTGATACGTGCAATTGGGGAGCTTGTCCTAAGATCGGTCTCTGAGGATGCTATCAGTGGACGCCTTGGAGGCGAAGAGTTTGCAGTTGTCTTACCCGGCTTTGCTCTTACACAAACGCACCTTTATGCTGAAAATCTCCGGCAAGCGATTATGCGCCTTAATGTTGACGGCCTTGACGCGAACACACGAGTTACCGCAAGCTTTGGCATTACGCTCCAGCTACCTGGTCAATCTTTCGAACAGGCTTACAAAGAAGCCGATCTCTCTCTATATCAAGCCAAATTAAATGGGCGGAACAGAGTTAACGCCACACAAAAAGACGCTGCTTGATCTGAAATTGATAAAGACTTATCCACCAATGCTGCGTTAAAACGCAATTATGCAGATTCGTCCTGTCCTTCTCGCTGTTGGCATAATGACCCTCCTGCTTGGATTGGCCATGGTCCCCTCAGCTTTACTTGATATGTCTGAAGGGCGGGAAAATTGGGGGGTTTTCACACTCTCAGCTTTTGGCAGCATCTTTATTGGTGGATGCATGGCTATGTTAGCCGGACGCGAAGAAAACCACTCCAGCGGCCCCCGCGAAGCATTTCTTTTAACTGTTTTGGTTTGGGTTATTTTGCCTGCGGTTGCGGCGATTCCTTTTCTCTTTTCTGGCCATTCATTGAGCGATGCGGTTTTTGAGAGCGTTTCCGGCCTGACCACAACCGGTTCAACTGTCTTCACTGGTCTTGATGATATGGCACCTGGTATTTTGATGTGGCGGGCAATTCTGCAATGGATTGGTGGGATCGGTATTATCGTTACGGCCATTGCCATTTTACCGATGCTACGTGTCGGTGGGATGCAACTGTTCCAAATAGAAAGCTCTGACGTGTCCGGAAAGTTTCTGCCGCGTGTGACTGAAATTGCGGCGCAAACCGGGATCGTCTATTTTGTGCTCACCGTCTTGTGCGGACTACTCTACAATATTAACGGCATGAACACTTTTGACAGTATTGCCCATGCGATGACGACAATGTCGGCTGGGGGTTACTCGACACACGATGCTTCCCTTGGATATTTTGGAAGCGGGGTTAGCAATGTTGCGATTATATTCATGATCCTAGCTGGTCTGCCGTTTGCGTCCTTTGTGATGCTGGCACGTGGTAATCCTGGTCCTTTATTTCGCGAGTCCCAACCCCGTATGTATTTGGCACTCATCCTGAGTGCGATTACCATTTTAATGATTTATAACAGCCTTGGGACAGGATCAGCAGTATTTGAAAGCACGGGAGACGCTTTACGCACTACAGCTTTCAGCGTGGTCGCTGTGATGACAGGAACAGGTTATGCCAATGCCAATTATGGCGCTTGGGGGCCTGGAGCGACATCTATATTCCTTATGTTGATGTTTCTTTGTGGATGTGCCGGTTCTGCCGCTTGCGGGTTAAAAATCTTCCGTTTAGAAATTGCATGGCGCGCCATCATCTCACACGTCCAGCGCATGACCAGCCCAAATCGTCTGAGCCCTGTGCGCTATAATGGACGGCTAGTGGAGGAAGATACGATCCAGTCCGTTCTGGTTTTCATGTTTTTGTATCTGGCAACTTTCGTCATTACCGCTGCCCTACTCGGATTAACGGGCCTTGATGCCACGACGGCGATTACTGGCGCTGCGACAAGTGTCTCTAATGTTGGCCCAGGGCTTGGTCCCGTGATTGGCCCCGTTGGGACCTTCCAGTCTTTGCCTGATGCTGCTAAATGGATTTGCTCGCTGGCTATGCTGCTTGGACGTCTTGAATTTGTTGCTGTCTTTGTCGTACTCACACCTAGATTTTGGCGCGGATAGGTGGGCGCAGGCAAGCTTATCGGCCTGACAAGCCTGGCGATGGTTGCTTTTGCAGCCAATTCTGTTCTTGGTCGTATGGGTCTTTTAGGCGGCGATATTGGTGCTGGGAGCTTTGCCTTGGTCCGTCTCGTATCCGGCGCGCTTGTGCTCGGGCTGATCGCAGGACTTTCGACAGCACGCACCGCAGGAAGCTGGCGTGGCGGGTTAGCACTTTTTATCTATGCTGCATTTTTCTCTTACGCCTACCTGGAACTTGCCGCTGGAACAGGCGCACTTTTATTATTCGCGATGGTTCAGATAACAATGGTGGGGGCTGGGCTGTTCGCAGGTGAGCGGTTCACATGGCTCCAGTGGGTCGGATTGATAGCAGCTTTGTTCGCGCTGGTCTGGTTGCTTTCACCCGGACTGGAGGCACCGCCTCTATTAGGCGCACTTGCCATGTTGTTAGCGGGAGTTGGCTGGGGAATTTATTCCCTGATTGGGCGCACTTCACCAACCGATTCAACGGCCACGACGGCGGGCAATTTTCTGCGGGCAAGCCTGATCGGTATCGCCTTACTCACACCATTCATGATCTGGATTATCCCAGAACCGCTCCCCGGCAGACGGGGTGTATTTCTGGCAATCCTGTCAGGTGCAGTCACATCTGGGCTCGGTTATGCGATTTGGTACATGGCGCTAAAAGGGCTAAGCGCCACAAAGGCAGGCGTAGCGCAGCTGACTGTTCCTGCAATCGCTGCTTTGGGGGGCGTTTTGTTGCTTGATGAAGCCTTGACCTTGCGCTTTGCTCTGGCCAGCTTGATCATTCTTGCAGGCGTTGGTGTCGCAACACTGACAGCACCAGCTGAACCAGCAACCGAGAAAACAGATTGACCTACCCGGAATTCCTGCTCAAACGGGACTATGGTGAAACCGCCGGGGAAAAATGCTTTTCTGTTTGTACTTATCTGCGTTGCCCTGCAGATGATTGCTTTTGGTATAATTATTCCTGTTATTCCGGGGCTCTTAAAAGAGCTAACAGACCTGCCCGCTGAAGAAGCCATTCGTTGGGGCGGGCAATTAACGGCGACTTTTGCCCTGTTTAATTTCCTGTTTGGCCCTTTGCTTGGTAATCTTTCAGACCGCTATGGCCGCCGAGCCATCCTGCTCGCCTCGACAGGCACACTCGCACTTGATTTCTTTATTATGGGCTTGGCCGAGACCGTCGGCATTCTTTTTCTGGGGCGCGCGTTAGCTGGCATGTCATCTGCCACTTTTTCAACGGCTAACGCCTATATCGCTGACACAACAGCCCCAGAGAATCGCGGCAAAGCTTTTGGCATGGTGGGAGCAGCCTTCGGAATAGGGTTTACGCTGGGCCCAGTGATTGGCGGTCTATTGGGAGACATTCACACGCGGCTGCCATTTTTTGCGGCCGGCGCGCTCGGTATTGTCAATTTGATCTATGGCTGGTTTGTCTTGCCAGAATCGCTAAAATTAGAAGACAGACGCCCCTTCGATATTCGGCGTGCCAACCCATTTGGTGCCTTGAAGCATTTTTCCAAGCTACCAAAAGTTGGTTGGTTTATTCTATCTATGGGTACCTTGCAGTTTGCTCATATCGTGTTTCCATCAACATGGAATTTCCACGGTGATATTCGCTATGGCTGGAGCGCTGGCCAGATCGGTGCGTCATTGGCACTGGTTGGAGTTGGAGCTGCTGTGGTGCAGGCTGGCCTAATGGGGGAATTTATTAAACGCCTTGGCCCGGTAAAAACGGCCCTCTTCGGATTTACAGTAAGCATCCTTACCATGATGGCTTTCGCTTTTGCCGATACGCCTTTCTGGGTTTATCTGATTATCCCGATCTCAGCCCTTGCAGGTGTCACGTCACCGGCCTTGAACGCGATCATGTCGGCCCAGACACCCAAAGACGCTCAGGGTGAATTGCAAGGGGCCGTGGCCAGTTTGCAATCATTTGGTTTAATTTTCGGTCCATTGGTCATGACCGAGACACTGAGGACCTTTTCTGTTGAAGGCGCACCCATTCATTTTCCGGGTGCAGCTTTTGCCTTGGCATCCATCCTCGTTGTGCTAGCGCTAATCCCATTTTTTGCAGGTGTCCGCGCAAATGGCGTACCAATCAAAGAAAAAGGCGACCCACAAAAGGCCGCCTCTTAAAAAATATAATCTCAAACTGGCCTAACTTTTATTGCCGAGCACTTTACCAGCTATCAGGCCAAGCACGCCGCCCCCGACGCCGCCTTGCAGCAAGCTTTCGACATGTCCCATAATGCCGCTTCCCAACAAACCATTAATTCCAGCTGCATCGGCACCGAAATGTGCACCAACACCGCCAAGTAAACCGCCCAGCAAGCCCTGCGTGCCGCCGCCGCCAAGTATTTTTGAAACGATCGGACCGAGGGCTCCCCCGCCAACGGCGCTTAAAATAAGTGGTAGATATTGTTCCATAGTTTTGCCTCCCTAAAGCATTCGGGCTGTTTATTTCTGCCCTGTAATGAAAAGAGACAGGAAATCGTACCTTTAAGCAATATTTTTCCTCAGTCTTTCGGACCGCTAGTCTGAATGCGAAAGACAGTTTAAGAAGGTTTATGCCAGTGTTGCGCCCAGCCTTATTCCTCGACAGAGACGGTGTAATCAACCGAGATAAGGGTTATGTCAGTCAGATTGAGGATTTCGACTGGATACCGGGTGCCGCGCAGTGCATTCGAAATTTCAATGCCCGTAAATGGTTTGTTTTCATTGTCACGAACCAGTCCGGGATCGCCCGTGGTTATTACACAGAAGACGATATGGATCACCTGCATGACTGGATGCTGAAAGCACTTCAGGCTGAGGGAGCAAATATTGATAAGATCTACCATTGCCCTTATCATGATCAGGGCGAAATCGCGCGATACCGCAAGGATAGCTTTGACCGCAAACCCAAGCCCGGCATGCTCTTGCAAGCCATGGCAGACTTCCCTGTCAAGCGCGAGTCGAGTTTTTTGATCGGAGACAAACAAACTGATATTGCAGCTGCGCACGCTGCTGGAGTTGGTGCATTCTTGTTTACAGGGGACAATTTAGCAACATTTGCAGAATGGGCACTGGCTGATTTTGAACAGGGCGCCCGCTAGCAAAGTCTGTTTCTGATATCCAGATTCTTATCCTGCGGCTGCATTATTCATAGCTGCAGCGTGGCGGTGATCAACGCCGAGACGGTCAGCAAGCTTAGCCAGGAACATACGCTCTTTATCATTATTAACCCCTGCAACCACACTGGCTGCCGCATAAAGCTGCGCTGCATGATTGGGTGAGCGTGCAGAATAAACGATGGCCTCATAAAGCGACTCATCACTGACACCTGTTGCCAACAAAGCGCGCTCCTCTGCGCTGGCACCCATCCGATCCAGCTCGGCGTTGATCGCAGTCCGCTCAACCTCGTCGAGTATACCGTCCGCATAAGCAGCAGCGATCATGACGCGGACGATTGCTTCTGAGAAGTTCGGGTCGCTATCGGCCTCGAGGACATACCCTGCTGCGTGCGCTGCTACTTCTTCTCCTTCACTGGCCTCCCTACGTCCCTGCCAGGTGCGGTAAGCCAATGCGCCAAGCGCGGCCACAGCGCCCGTTTTTGCCACACCGCCCAGAATATTTCGTCCACCTCTCGTGCCCAATAAGCCTGCCAGCAACAAGCCGCCTGCACCAGCCGCAGCCAAACGCGCTTTTGGGTCTGCATCGAGCCGCTCACGTACATTAGCCACTACGTCCTTACCTTGCTCCATCGCATCGTTGGCAATATCTTTGCCTTGCTCAAGGTGTTTTTCCAACTCGACAGCCTCAGCGACTTTAGCTGCTTCCGTTTGCAAGTCAGCTAGTATCTTTTCAAAATCAATCATTTTCTCGTTCTTTCACGCGCGCTTACTATAACCCTACAGGCCGTGTAACTTAAGCAGGCTTAGCTGCACCCCAGCTAACAAAGCCCGCTACTTTCGGCGTTGAAGGCAAGTACATGGTTTGCGCCCCTTCAAGCGCGAAACCGCTCTCCTCGAAGAGTTTTAAAATATCCCGCGTTAAGTGACAGCCGCCCGCAAGTGACTTCCAGATAGGCTCAATCCTGCGCTGCCATTTAGCTACGGGTGCATCAGTTGCAAGTCCATGCTCGGAAAACAAGACCTGCCCACCGGGCTTCAAAACGCGCCGCACTTGGCTAAGCGCGCTCTGCCAATCCGGGATTGTGCACAACACGAAGGTAATTATGACCGTATCAACAGAATTATCATCAAGGGGTAACGCCTCAGCGCCAGTTTCCAAAAAATCGATATGTTCAGAGAGCTGTAATGAATCCGCAGTTTTGCGGGCGCGTTTGATCATTCCCGGTGCCGGTTCCAATGCATACAAACGGTCGATCTGATCGCGATTGTAAAGGGCAAAGTTTGTGCCTGAACCGCACCCAATTTCGAGTACGGTCCCGCGGGCCTGCGGAACGATTTTTTCGCGTTGTTTCATTATCGGCTTTGAGGCACATGCGCACGCCACCAACGGCGGAACAGCGTATCGTTCCCAGAGACCCATTTCAATTTTCCTCTGATCCAATTGGCAGCGGGTTTGCCTGTTGCACACCAACGGGCGCATTGAGCGCAGCATCAGCAAGCGTTTCTGAAACTTTAGCACACCCATCATTGGGAGCATAAACACTACCAAGTATGTCTGCAGTCGCTTGATTATTCGGCCGCGCGATAAGGCCTGTTTGCGTCATACAGACAATATAGGAGACACCATCCTGCATCGGATTATAAACAGCTGACCCGTAGCGGGCATCCTCAACGCCAAATTTCCCGCCATTATCGATCGCCATTGAGACAACATCTAGTCCCGGATTAGTGCTTAAGGAAATACCATTTGTCTCGCTTGCCCGCGCTACATCTTCAAAACGCCCATAAAGTCTATCAAGCTTGTAGACACTGTCATAGCCGAGTAAATTCGCAAATGCTTTGAATTTGACAACACGCGCATTGAGCTCCCACTCATCACCCGCAAGGGCCAGTGTTTCCTGCTCACCACCGGGATAGGTCATGCTGACCGAATAATTTTCAGCTGCGCCTGCAGCGGTGAAAGTTAAGACTGCAACCGGCCTTTCAAAAGTTAGTCGTTTATAGGTTTGCAGATTAAGTCCGACGAGTGAAACGATGCCTGCTGCACCAAGGAAACCAACGCCAAAGAGAAAACGAAAGCCGCCAGAAAAGGGTTTGAGTTTGAATAATCGTCCCAACCCGCCAAAAGTAAGCATAAGACCAACCAGCCCACAAATTGCGGGTAAAGCCCACCAAATCAAGTTCATTTTAAACCCTCAAGCCTCTTCTAATAGCTTCCACTCACCTCACCATATTAGCATTAGTGATATGCATATTGAAAGTTTCTCCAACAGTTTAACAGTTAGCTGTATCTGCCGGACTGCATTTAAGACTCTATCATTGCGGGAATCCGGTTTTGAGCGTGTTCCCATTATGATAGTTTCATATGGTTCTACTAAAGGCACGCAATATTAGCGCCGCAGACAAGATGAGGGTTTTTCGGACATGAGCACGCGCAACGCACCGTCTCGTAATCACAAAAGACGGCGTGTTATCCGAACAGAGGGGCGCAATCAGAAACCCTTCACACCCTGGGGACTGTTACCAGCCCTGGGCCTTGGTGCAGTCTTTTTCTATGGGCTCTTCATCTTCTCTTTCGCAACTATACAAAATACAGCCAGCTCTAGCGCGCAGGATGCACTTGGAGCCGTTGGCGCAGACTGGGCACGTGTCAAGGCTTCCGGTCAATGGATTACGCTTGAGGGAAATGCACCAAGCCGCGGAGCTGTTTTGACCGCGACGCGCGCCATTGAACAGGCAACCAACAATACCATGCCTTTCCAGATCAAAGCACGCCCAGTAACCGACGTTATCGACAAGACAACGATCAGAGTCACTAGCACAGCTACCACCACCAGCCCTCCCGAAACTGATACACCAGCAATAGTCGCAAAACACAATTGGCGCTATATACTTGATCGCGGCGTTCTGGATTTAACGGGTGATGTCCCCGACCAAACCAGCCATGATATAATTATCAACGCAGCCGAACGTCGCCAATCACCGCCGCGTTTCTCCCGCGTGCTCAACAATCTAACGATTACAGGTCGTCCCGGCAAAGATGGCTTCACGGACACAGCACTGCGCGGGATTGATGCGCTTAGCCAATGCGATGCAGGCACCGCTAGTTTTACAGATGCTGTTTTCTCTCTGAATTGCGAGGCTGACACCCAGACAGCACAAATCATTTTGCGAGACGTAAAAGCACCTCTTAATTATGGCCGTTTTGGCAGAATTGATGTCTATAGCGTGGCTGAAGCAGACTCATGCAATGATCGCATGGTCGCGCTATTATCACAAACAAGTATTGAATTTTCATCTGCTAGCGCGGTGATTGATCCAGCGAGCTTTGGCTTGCTTGATAATGTCACCGAGGCTGCAAAAGCGTGTCCTGGCAGATTAGCAATTGACGGGCATACGGATAATACAGGCCGCGCAACGCTAAACAATCGCCTTAGCAGACAACGCGCTGAAGCTGTCCGTCGCGCCTTGATAGACCGTGGTATCGCTGCTGGGCGGCTTGAAGCAACAGGACATGGTGCCCTTAAACCCGTTGCCGATAATGAAACAGAGGCAGGCCGTGCCAGGAACCGCCGCATTGAAATCAAAGTCATCCGCCCAGGGTCATCTCCTCAGTAAGTCATCTATTTTGTACTCGTTTATCTTTTGAAAGCTTCGCCATGTGGTTCCTTTTCCTAGAGATTTTAGTTTCGCTCCTTCTTGCTGCGCTCTTTGGAGCCTGGCTAACGCATTGGTGGATTACCCGCAGGTATGAGGATGTTACCGAAAGTTACGACATGCTGTCGACATCACAGGGGCCAGACTTGCGGCCAATGGAAGCCCGGCTTGGCAATATGGAAACAGCTATCAACAACTTGAGCTTTCCCGTGACGGACCTCTCTCCACTTGATACACGCCTCATCAATCTTGAACGTACCGTCACTGACTTTCGGGTTCCTGAACCGAATTTGAGTGCGCTTGAAGAGCGCCTAATGGCCATAGAGAGCATTCTTAATACACCACAAACTGATGATAATATGGATGCGAGGTTTGCTGGCTTACAAAGCTCTCTTGCATCGCTTCACACAGCGACGGCTGATCTGCAGAACACCGACACATCACGACTTGAACGTCAGATGGACGTTATTGCCTCAGCCATTGCCGAACGTGAAGATACCGATCTGACTCCTGTAGAAGCACGTCTTAGCGGCATTGAAGATGCAATTGGTGCCATTGCTGTGCCTGAAGTCGATCTTGGACCCATTCATAGCGGGTTGACGCGCCTTGAAATGTCTCTGGCAAATATGGAGTTTCCTAAGACCGATCTTAGTGGATTGGAAACGCACATGATCGCACTGCAGGAAGGCCTGCTGGAAAACCGTTCACTCTCGACAACCGAACTGGAAAGCGCACAACAAAGACTCGCAGATATAGAAACACGCATTGCGCTGATCCGTGTGCCTGAACCGGATTTTCGTTCTGTTGATGAAGGGCTCGCGAATATCAATATGCGTTTATCCACTCTGGAATCCACGGTCACTGAGGCTGGACAACAGAATGTCGATCTATCTCCACTTCAACAGCGCATTGAGCAATTACAAATCGAAGTGATGCGTCTGGAACGGATGGAGGGCACCCTCGGTACGCTGCGCATGGATATACAACAATCAACCACTGATCTGGACCCCATCCATCAGCAAATTGACCGCTTGCACCACGACATTGCCAATCAGCCCGCGCCGGATCTCTCGCCTGTCGTTAGCTCAATACATGCGGTTGAACGGCGAATGGATTTTGCTGCGATGGAACACCGGTTAAC
>CAYUFN010000042.1:0-21094 GCA_964443965.1 uncultured Hyphomonas sp.
GGTCCGATTGCCGCTTTGCTCGTGTGAAGAAGCATCAATATAACGCGCAGGAGAAGCTGTGGGATAAGTTTTTTGGGTTTGTAAGTAGGGCGTCGCAAATTTACCTAGAGAAATGTATAAAAAATCAAACTCTTGGAATAAGAGTAATACTAATCGATAATCTCGACTTCAGATAATTTTTGGAGATTAAAATAGCCGTCGAATTCATGCTTAAACCTACCTGAAAACTGAACTTTGCGACCAATATTTTCCTCTCATTTCTCATATAGCGGATTACTTGTGTTTGAGGTAGAAATTAAAGTGCTCTCGATATCAATATTTGTAGTTCGTGCAATATAAGGTGACGTTTCAAATTCCACGATGTATCCTTCGCCTGAGCAAAAGCCTTTTTGGGGCGTATTCTCAAAATTTTCAGCTATCGCAAAACAATCCGACTCATGGGTTGAGCATGAGTAAAGTAATGCAATCAGGAAGAGCATACATATCTTCATTCATCTCTCATTTATCTGGTGTGATGACAACAACGGTGAAACCGGTCGTCGACCTGTTCCTCGCGCGAGTGCCAGTGGTCTAACTGTTAACAATGATGGTGCACCATTTTTGTTTGATATTCTTTGAGCCTGTTTCACACCTTCATTCACAACTACTTAATTCTCTGTCGCTATCCAGAACAGTATCACAAAACTCTGAGCCGGTGCTGCTGTCTGGTTCAAACCCTAAATTTCGCTAACTATTTCGGTAGCTCGTTGAATGGCTTCACCACTATCGTCAAATTCCTCAACATCGCGCCCATCTGGATCGATATTGTTGACCGGGTTGCCGTTGCCATACCAGTCAGTGTTGAAGTGGTCGACGCCACCGTCGGTGAACTTAACGGGGGCTGGTGAGAGGAACCGGCCGATCACCGGGTCGTAGTAGCGGGCTTGCATATGGGTCAGCCCGGTGTCGGTGTCACGGATGTGGCCGGTGAAGCCGTCCTGATCGATTGTATTGGCGTGGGAAGCGCCCCAGACCTCGCCGAAGGGGTGAAAGGCTCGCGCCGTGAGACAGAGCAGAAAACGATCTAGTAAATCGCTTTCCTGTTGCACAGGTTGTCATCTGCATCGCTGCCTCTGGTATATTGCAGGCTTGTGATTAACGCGTTGCGATCTGGAGGGGCTGGGCCTCGAGCGCCTGGCCGATCTTCCACCGTATTTTCAGGCGATGTGCGGTAACTTCAGATGTCGCCCGCCTGTTAAAGCTTTGTTTGTTGATGTAGCGCGCTGCGACGCTTTTGAACAAGTCATCCGAGCAAGAGATGATGGAAATGTCCAAAACGCTACCTGACGGGTCTGCGCTTACATTTAACAGACATTCGCCGCCGCGCTTTTGGCTGGCAGCGATATAGGGGTATTCCATCGTCTCAAGTTGGGCCGGATAAACATCCCCATTGAATACAATTTCGTAGGGAATACCGGTTTGCTCTGAAGCTTCATCAGCTGTTGCATTGGGCATAAAAGCCAGAGATGCTGCGGTTAATAGGGCGGTTTTAAGCAAAGTAAATTTCATCATTCTTCAATTATGACACATTTGCGACACCTTGTCATCAAAGTGTCATATAAGTTTCAAAATTTCATGTTACCTATATAAAAATATTAGTTTTGTGACGGTTCAGGGAGTGTCTTGCATTCGTCATATAAGAGACAAGGAGTTGTAAACTTTCTTTGTTAGCTCTTAATGTGTCGTAACGCGGAGGCGGTCTTGAGTAGTGACGATTATGAAGCGTTGGAAGCGCGTGTGCGACAGTTGGAAGCCCTAAGCCAGCAGAATATATCGACATTGCCTGAGGCTTTGTTGGCAGATATTCAGCAGGGCGAAAATCCTGTGCGCGCGATTAGAAGACATCGCTTACTAACGCAGCGTGAACTCTCAGAGCTCTCTGGGCTTGGTGAAAATCATATTTCCAATATTGAAAATGGCGCACAATTTAATATTCGGACAGCCAGGAAGCTTGCTGCGGCTTTAGAGGTGCGTATAGATGACATTGCATAGAATGTATCTTTTTTGTCGAAGCCTTCTCATGGTTTGCGTGTCTGCTGCCTTGCTACATGGGTGCAGTGAGGAGGGCGACTCTCTCAAGCTAAATGTGCAGGCTGTGTTCCCTGAGGCTGCGCCTTTGGCGCACAGACACCGTAATCACTCCATGACAGAGTCAGCGAATGGCCAATTGCGGGTTTTTGCGATGCAGAAAGGTGACGAGACGGACCTTGTGCTGATGAGAAAAATGACTGGGGGAAAGTGGAGCGATCCTGTTGTGCTTGATCTGCCAAGACGGGAGACGAATACAAGTCCGCGATTTTTTCCAGATGGCACGTTATACTATTCTTCCGATGCGCCGCACCCTGAACGCCCAGGCCGCAAGGATTTGAATATTTGGCAGGTGACGCTGAACGGAGCAGTGCCTGGCATGCCGATGGTTTTGCCCGATACAATTAATAGTGGTTCGCATGAAGACGGTTTTGCACCACTTGATCAGGGGCGAGCGGTCTTTTCTTCAACGACGCTTGGCGGCGTGGGCGGATATGATCTCTACATTGCTGAGAAAGCAGAAGGGGGGTGGCAGGTTAGCCCATTCCCGCACAATACGGCCATGGCCGATTCTCACCCTGTGGTGACGAAAGATGCAAACGTGCTGATTTGGTATGCGCACATGCCGGCAGACGCGGTTTATGGATCAGTTGACCTGTTCATGAGCCGTTTTGAGAACGGACAATGGTCTACGCCACAAAATCTTGGGCCTCATATCAACACTGCTGGCATTGATTATGGGGCAGGTGTCTCTGGCGATGGGAAGAAGCTGTTTTTTTCACGTGATGGTGTTTTGCTGGAGGCTGATCTGGCCGTTACGATCAGCCAAGCAGGCTATGTCGTGCCTGAATAAGTGCTTACTTGCATGAAAGTGCCCGAGACTTACGAATCGTTTTTGAAATTTTTTCATAAAGTCTCGGCTGGGCCTAAGCTCAATTGTGAAAGCCAGGTATCTTTCAGAACATGCAGCACATGAAAATTTCTATACTTTACAGTTGTGTCGTCTTAAAAAGGACATAAAACTCCACTGATATTGTGGCTGAATCGGTGAATTAAAACCGTCACATAGATGTTCAAAAACTGTCAAAGGTTTGTGCCAAAAGGTGAGCGATAACTTGGGTGCCTTCAGGCTCATCATTTGCGTTTAATCGAACACGTTTGGGGAATATCAATGAAAAGACAGAACGCTCATTTGCGCTTGCTCATGCTGGCAAGTGCCGCATCGCTCATGTTGGTTAGTTGTGCAGATACGGAGATTGTATCGCCAGGCAGTCCGCCTGTTGCCGTACCTCCGCCTCCAGCGCCCCCGCCGCCCCCTACAGCCAGTATCAATCTGGTCCCGGCTTCAGGTTGTCCTGTCGGTACAACCGAGGAGACGCTTCCGGCGTCTGGTGCATTATCAGATGTATTGGCGTGTTCGATATCCGGAACGCTTCTTACTGATGTGACGATCCCTGCTGGATTGACAGTTGCCATTCAGGGGCCAACCTTTGTTGGTATGGATGGCGGCGCAAGTGCCACCCTCTCAATTGGTGCGGGTGCGACTTTGTTTGGCTCTGCAGGAGGGGATTTCCTGTCCATATCCCGGGGCTCTCAAATTCAGGCAGTTGGAACAGATACAAACCCGGTGATCTTTACCGCAAGGCAAGACATTAACGATGAAGCCCTGGGCACAAACCTTGTAAGTGATACGCTTCGCGGACAATGGGGCGGGTTGATCCTGAATGGATTTGCCCCAATCAATGCATGCGACGATGCAACAGCCACAGGGGGCACAGCCGCATGCGAAGCAGCAGGCGAAGGCGGAACAGGCACATTTGGCGGTGATCAGCCGACTGATGACTCCGGTACACTAGAGTTTGTGCAGGTGCGCTATGCTGGATTTGAAATTACTGCCGAGAATGAGCTTAATGGTATTGCGTTTCAGGGCGTTGGGTCTGGTACACAGGTGAGCCGCGTGCAGGTTTTCAACAATGCTGACGATGGCGTGGAGTTCTTTGGCGGAACAGTGAATGCCAATTTCCTCGCCCTGAACGGTAATGCTGACGATTCTCTGGATTGGACGGATGGCTGGACGGGCAATGTTCAATTCTTGCTGATCGCGCATGCGATGGATGATGCCGACCAAGGAATTGAGGCAGACAATAATGGTGATGATAATTTAGCGCAGCCCCGCTCTAATCCGACGATCTCAAACCTTACGATCGTTGGTCAACAAGACGGGGATAGTGACATTGGCATCTTGCTGCGCGAGGGTACGGCTGCGACGCTGGTGAACGGCGTTGTGACAGGCGGTTTTTCAGAAGCTGCGTTTGATGTTGATGATGCGGAAACATTTGGCCGTATCGGTGTGGCTGCAGATGATGATCTGGTTCTGGAGTCCTTTATTCTTGATGATGACGTTCCGTTTCTTGAGGAGATCGGTGATCCTGTTGATCTTTCTGACACATTTGGAGCAGCGCAGAATGTTACGACGGATGATGCAACCCTGCAGGCAGGGTTTTTTCCAGGGGCTGCAGAGCAGGCTGTAACTGTTTTTGATACCGGGCAGCTCGGCACATTTTTTGAGCCAGCAGATGTTGTTGGAGCATTTCGGTTAACCGATACGCCTGAAAGCAACTGGGCGACGGGATGGACGATGGGTGTTGTTCCTGACGCGGTGATTGAATGCCCAGCGGGCACAACAGATGCCTCTGTTGAGCTAGCTATTGTTGGTAATCTTGACGCGGTTGTTTGTGAATTGCCACCTGTGATTTCTGTGGACACAAATCTGACTGCTGGTCCTTTTTATGCGATTACGGGTCCAACCTTTGTAGGCGAAGATGCCGGCGCTGATCCTGCGATGCCGACGCCAGGGGCTGCTTCTGCAAGCTTGACGATTGATGGCGGGGTGACGGTTTTCGGATCAACGGGGTCAGACTTTCTATCTGTGAACCGCGGGTCGCAAATCTTCTCGAATGGAACGTCCGGTAATCCTGTGATCTTCACATCGCGTCAGGATATTGAGGGCAATGCCACCAATGCCAGCCGTGGCCTATGGGGTGGGCTCATCTTGAATGGCCGTGCACCTATCAATGCATGTGATGATGCAACAGCCAATGGCGGCACAGTCGATTGTGAAGCCTCCGGAGAGGGGGGCACTGGTAACTTTGGCGGGGCGACCGCTGACGACGATAGTGGCAATCTGTTCTTCACGCAGGTGCTATATGCTGGTTTCGAAATTACCAATAGTAACGAGCTCAATGGCATTGCGTTTCAGGGGGTCGGCTCTGGCACAAATGTCGATAGCATTCAGGTGTATAATAATGCCGATGACGGGATCGAGTTTTTCGGCGGCACAGTAAATGTTAGCCGCGCATTGCTGACGGGTAATGACGATGATTCGATTGATTGGACCGATGGTTGGGTTGGCAGTTTGCAGTTTGCAGTTATCCAGCATGCTTCAACCAATGGCGATCAAGGGATTGAGGCTGATAATAATGGCGATGATAATTTGGCTGAGCCGGTGTCTAATCCGACGCTTTCAAACATCACGCTGATCAGCCAGTCCCGTGATATTGGTGCTTTGCTGCGCGAGGGGACAAGCGCGACACTGGTTAATACTGTTATTGTCGGATTTGGAGACGGCGGCATTGATGTTGCTGATGATGCGACGTTCGATAACATTGCAGGCGGCCCGGTTGGGCTGGCTGAGCCACTGCGTATCGAGAGTATATTCCTTGATAATGTTGGCCCAAACTTTGTTGAGACAGCAGGTGATCCGGTTGATCTGTCGAGCACGTTTACGATGAACGTTGTCGAAGGAACATCCGATCTGAGCGGGCCGACATTTGTGACTGGGGCACCGGGTGTGGTTCCAGGGCCTGCTATTTCGGCTGTAACCGCTGTTGATCCAACAACGCTAGGGCTTGAGGCGGGCGCGTTTGTTGGGGCGGTTGAGGATGCTGCCGATGATACGTTCACCGGTTGGACGTTTAGCGAATAAGACGAGCACATATGATTTTGCCCGGAGCATTTAAAATGTGCCCGGGCTTTTATCGTTTCAAATAACGATCAGGATAAAGGGTCCAGACATGTTTAGAAACTCACTTAAAGCATTGCTTATGCTCTCTGTTGCAGGCATCGCTTGTGGGGCTGGCTATGCGCAGGAAGCGACACCGCCAGAACAAACAGAAGAGCAAGAGGACGCACGCACATTGGGAAGTGTTGTTGTCGTTGGTCGCTTTATACCTGATGAGAAACGCGCAACTTCAGAAATTTCCAGCCTCCTTGATTCTGAAGATTTTCGGGTGACGGGTGACGCCGATGCGGCCTCTGCCTTGCGCCGTGTGACGGGCCTTACGATTTCACGCGGTAAGTTTATCTTTGTGCGTGGTTTGAATGAGCGTTATTCAAATGCGTCTTTAAACGGATCGCCTTTGCCAAGTCCAGAGCCTTTGCGCCGCGTTGCCCCGCTCGACTTATTTCCAACCAGCGTATTAGATTCTGTCCTTGTGCAGAAGACATGGTCGCCGCAGTTTTCAGCCGAATTTGGTGGCGGTTTGATTCAGCTGCGCACAAAAGCTGTGCCAGACCAGGGGTTTTTTGAGGTCAACGGCAGCGCGTCTATCAACGCAGTTACGTCCTTTCAGGATGGCCTGCTATTGGAAGGCGGCGGCAATTCTGATTTTACAGGATTTGACGATGGAACCCGTGATTTGCCACCCGTGCTGGAGGAGATATTTAGAACGGCGCGCGTCAACACTTTGTCTGCAGAGGATAATGCGGCAGCAGGTGTTGGTTTAATCGATCCTAACCTTATTGTTGCTCAAGAAGGAATCGTTGGGCCAAACTTTAATGTCAGTCTTTCGGGTGGCCAACGATTTGATGTAAACAATGATATCTCCCTTGGAATAACCGCGACAGCTGGTTATTCCAGCACATGGGACACACGCCGTGGGCGTCGGCGCGCTATTAATGTCCAAAACGTCAACCCGGATGGAACGTCAGGGAATTTGGGCGCTGAGGGGGTGACCTCAACGCTGACAATTGATGATGATTTTGACCGTGAGAGCACCGAAAACAATATCAAACTTAACGCGCTGGTCGGGCTTGGCTTTGATGCCTATGATAATCATGAGATCGCGCTAACTGGGCTGATTACACGCTCAACCTCCAGAGAGGTACGTGTATTCGAGGGCTTTGAAGATGATATCGGCAACGATATTCGCGAAGAGAATTTTGAGTTTTTTGAGCGTCAGCTGCTAACCTTGCAAGGACGCGGAGAGCATGTCTTCCCGGTTCTGGGTAACATTTGGGGAGAGCTGGATGATTTTCAGGTCAACTGGCGGGCCTCTTACTCAGAAGCTTCCCGAGATGCACCATTTCAAAATCAGGTGACATTTGAGGAGGCTGGCGGAAGCCTCCCAACGGTTATAGATGGCACGCTGCAGCTTGAGGATGTGGATGATGTCTCTATAACGTTCTCTGAAATCGACGATGATACGCAAGACCTCGGCTTTGATTTTGTACTGCCGCTCAGTCCATCCTGGCTTCCGGGACGCGAGGCCGAGTTTAGTGCAGGGTATGCTCATTTTGAATCCAATCGCGATACTTTTACGCGCATCTTCAACTTCGGTGGTGCCCTGCCACCTGCGCTAGCGGGTGGGCGCATAGACGCCATCTTTAACGCAAGCACGATAACGGGAAACCCGGCGACCGGCTTTGTTCTGGAAGAAGTTGGCGGCTCGCAGTTTCCAGAAGCCTTCCAGGGTAATTTAGAGCTTGATGCGTTTTATGTAGCAGGTGATATTCGTATTACGGACTTTTTCCGTATCGCTGGTGGGGTGCGGTTTGAGGATTCAATACAGACGTCTGATACGTTTAACCTGACCCTGCCAGATGATGGCGTCGTGGAAGCGCAGATTGCATCTGATTTTGTTCTGCCATCAATCACGGCAACCTGGAACATACGCGATAATGTTCAATTACGTGGTGCATTTTCGCAAACCATCACCCGCCCACAATTTCGCGAGCTGGCTTTTGTGCAATTTATCAACTCCGAAACAGATGAAAATTTTCTAGGTAATCCATTCCTGGTAAATTCACGCGTGGACAATTTCGATGCACGCCTGGAATGGTATTTCGGGCGTGAGCAATTTGTTACGCTTGGCGGGTTTTACAAGGATTTGGAGAATCCAATTGAGGAAGTGGGGGCATCCTCTCTGGACTCACCGATTAACACTTTCATTAATGCCCCAGCGGCACAAATTTTTGGTTTTGAGTTTGAATATCAGCAAGCTTTACCGCTGCATGATTGGCTAAAATGGGATTGGCTTGCGGACCGCGATTTTGTCGTAAAGACGAATTATTCTTATACAAATTCAGAAGTTTCAGCAGATGGAGATGTATTAACAGCCTCTTTTAATGCTGGCTCTATTGAGCAGAATGTGATCGCTGGAGAATCATTCATCATTGATGGGCGGCGCTTGCAGGGTCAATCTGATCATGTTGTTAACGCGCAGTTTGGCTATGATAATGAGGCGGCGGGATCTAGCTTCCGTATTCTGTTCAATTATGCAAGTGATCGCATACGGACAACTGAAAGCCTTGTTGCCAACCAGCCCGCGATCATAGAGCAGCCTCCTTTAAGCCTTGACTTAACATACTCTAAGGATTTCAATTTCAAGGGCGGGCTCTATACGCTGGGCTTGTCCGCGAAGAATTTAACCGGGGCGAATTATAGCGCGACCCAATCTGGAACTGAAAATACGATTGTTGTGGACAGCTTTGACCGTGGACAGTCTCTTTCTGTTTCCATAAAAAGGAGTTTCTAGGTGCTTTCAAAGCCCTTATTACACGGAAAGCTGATCGATGAATGACCAACTGCAGATGGCTCAAGCCTGGATGAAGGCTTCGCGTAGCTGCGTTGAAGTCAGTTTGGTCTTGGCGCTTGCTTTCATATGTAGTCAGGTTTTCTGGCAGGCGGTGACCGCCGGAACGTTTTCCAGAGCTGAATTGACCGCGCCTTTAACCGGAAATCTTGTATCTGCACAGACAGAAAGAGAAACTAAGGCCTACAAAATTTTAACCAACGCTGACCCTTTCTTATCTTCAGAGCGCAAAAGCGCTACGATCAAAGCGGCTGCAATTGATGCGCCTGTAACGAACCTCAGCCTTAAGCTACAAGGTGTCCGGGCAAAGGGAGACGGGGGCGGCGTTGCATTTATTGTGCTGCCCGATAATCAGCAGGTTCGCGCAGAGATTGGGTCTGAAATTCTTGATGATGTAAGCATAGAGTATGTGTTTCATGACCGTGTAACCCTCTTGACACGCGGGCAGTTGGAAACACTTTATCTGCGTAATCCAGAAGCAGTTCAAACGGGGTTGAGACCCGCCTCGCTAACACAGCCAGCCTTACCAGCCAGAGCAGAGACTGGAGCGGTATCGGCCCAGCGCTTCTTGCAGGACGTGTCTTTTTCTGTTGTGCGCGAAAATGGTGTGCGAGCAGGTTATAGAGTCACGCCAAAGACCGATGCGAGTGTGCTGGCATCGGCTGGATTCCAGCCTGATGACATCATTATCAGGGTTGATAAAAGCCCTGTTTCTGAAATTGGTGGTGAAGATTTACAAGAGCTTTTCTTGCGCTCCAATATCGTTGAGTTTGATATTACGCGTAATGGACATCCCAAAAGCCTATCTGTGCGGTTTGGGCGCGGCTAGGTATGCGCCGTACACGCACACTGATAATCGTTTTCTGCTTTGCGCTGCCTGCTTTCCTGCTTGCAACTGTGCCCCTCAGTTTTGCTCTTCAGCTCATTGGTGCGCCGCTATCTGACGTGCGGTGGCAAAAAGCAAGCGGGACAATCTGGAAAGGCACGCTTTCTGATATTTCCTTTCGCGGACAGCACCGGATTGGGGATGTTCAGCTTACGGCGCGACCTTTCGCGCTCTTTGGGGGTGGTGTGGGCTATCGCCTTGTTTGGAAAGACGTTATGGGTGAGGGGAGCGGCGACATTGTTTTTGGGCGGCAGAGCCTGCGAATTTCTAATTTGAACCTAAAGGTGAATTTTTCAGGGCTGGCAGACCTGCTGCCAGACATACGCAGAACGAATGGCGTTGTGGCCATTACGAATGCCAATGCATCTTTCAAGGATAATATCTGTATACGCGCTAATGGTAATATTGCAACAGATGCTCTTTCCAAACTGGCCTTGCAGTACAATGTGAGTGCAACCGATTTGCAGGGCGGTATAGCCTGCCTTGAGGAAGCTTTGCACATTCGGGCGCAAGGTCAGGTGGCGCAAAATGGTATCGTGGTTAGTGACGTACACTTGCTGCTAGATGGACGGTCCAGCTTGCAAGTGCATGTGGCGACAACTGACCCGATACTCGGGGGTGGCCTCCTACGCTATGGGTTCAAAGAAGATACAACGGGTTATATATTCCGACGTGAAATAAATTTGGCAACAGGCCTGCGGCCAGCACGTCTCTAGCACGCGCCGCTTCGACGACCATGCACTAAAACAAGACTCTGTCTGAAAAGGCGCATGCTGGTATGCTGGCAGTATTTATGTTTGCTTCCTGCTGGCGCGATGAGGCGGGCTCAAGGCTATGCCGGGGTGGCTTTCCCCCGCCGGCCAGTCGGCCTTGCGAACGGAATTCGAGACTTTCTTTGTCATGTCCTTCTCTTCCTGTTTTACCAGGCAAGCATTGCTTAAATATCTAACAATAGACGCTCTGGATCTTCGAGCGCTTCCTTGACGCGGACGAGGAAGGTGACGGCTTCTTTTCCGTCGACGATACGGTGATCATAGGAGAGCGCCAAATACATCATTGGGCGGATGTTGACTTCGCCATTGATTGCTACAGGGCGCTGCTCAATACGGTGCAGGCCAAGCACGCCAGACTGTGGCGGGTTGAGGATTGGTGTTGACATAAGCGAGCCATAGACCCCGCCATTTGTGATGGTGAAGGTGCCGCCCTGCATGTCGGCAATGGCGAGCTTTCCATCGCGGGCCTTGCGGGCGAGGTTTCCAAGCTCTTTTTCAATACCCGCCAGTGAAAGGTCATCCGCATCGCGAATAACAGGCACAACGAGGCCTTTCTCGGTACCGACGGCCATGCCGATGTCGAAATGGTTCTTGTAGATGATATCCGTTCCGTCAATCTCGGCGTTAACGGCCGGGATTTCTTTGAGCGCAGCCACAACGGCCTTGGTGAAGAAACCCATAAAGCCAAGTTTTACGCCATGCTTTTCGAGGAAGCTTTCCTTGTATTTTTTGCGCAGGTCCATAATGGCCCCCATGTCCACATCATTGAACGTGGTCAACATGGCGGCGGTGTCTTGGGCTTCTTTCAAGCGGCGCGCAATGGTCTGGCGTAGGCGGGTCATCTTTACGCGCTCTTCGCGCGGGCCAATGTCGCGTGGTGCTGCAGGCGCAGCTGATGGACTGCCTTTTGCGACATAAGACATGGCATCAGCTTTGGTCGCGCGGCCATCGCGACCGGTGCCAGGAATAGCCTGTGCATCGACCCCGCCTTCTGCAGCCACACGGCGGACGGCCGGGGAGACCGGGCGGTCGGTGGCTGAGTCAGGCTTGGCAGCGGGCGCGGCTGCGGCAGCAGGGGCAGCGCTGGCAGAAGCGCCTCCTGCAACGCGCGCAATGACCACACCGGGGGTTACGCTGTCACCCTCGCCAAATAGCCATTCACTGATTGTGCCATCAGCCGGAGAGCTGACTTCAAGGGCAACCTTGTCAGTTTCAATTTCGACAATTGTTTCATTCTTGGCAACCGCTTCGCCGATTTGTTTAAGAGGGGCACCCATTGTGCCTTCTGCAACGCTTTCGCCCATGTCCGGAACGGTCACATCCACACTGCCGCCGTCGGTAGCAGGTGCTGGCTTGGCCTCTGCTGGCGCGGCTGTTTTGGGAGCCGGGGCTGTGCCTGATTCAGCGCCAAGTTTGGCGAGGAGGGCTCCAATTTCAACAGTTTCACCTTCAGCTGCGACGATCTCTGAGAGGGTGCCATCTTCTGGGGCTGAGACCTCTACAGAGACTTTATCTGTTTCCAGCTCGACCAGCACTTCATCGCGCTGTACGGCGTCGCCTGCAGCTTTAAGCCATTTGCCGACGGTGGCTTCTGTCACGGATTCGCCGAGTACCGGCACTGTAATATCTGTCATGATCTTATTTCCGATCTGTCTGTTTCCGGCCTAGCCGTTTGTGAAAATGTTATCGACGGGTTTGTCGCCGAGTGCGGTTTCGATGAAAGCGTCTTTTTCTTCATTATGCTTGGAGAGCAGGCCGGTGGCTGTGGCTGCAGAAGGTGGGCGGCCAGCATAATGGGGCCTTGGGGCCTTGTATTTTGCCTGCAGGGCGCACCACTCAATTTCATCGCGGATGAAAGTCCAGCCGCCCATATTGCGCGGTTCTTCCTGACACCAAACCAGTTCAGCCTGCGGGAAGCGGGATAATTCCTTAATCATTGCCTTGCGTGGAACAGGGTAGAATTGTTCGATCCGCAAGAGATATACATCATCTGTGCCGCGCTTTTCACGCTCTTCGAAAAGGTCGTAATAGACTTTCCCTGAGCAGAGCACGACCCGGCGGATTTGTTTGTCGCTGGTCAGCTTAACTTTGCCTTCGCGACCGGGCGTTTCAGCATCATCCCAGAGGATACGGTGGAAGGAAGATTTTGCGCCAAGATCTTCAATTGCTGAAGTGGCGAGCTTGGCGCGCAGCAAAGATTTTGGTGTCATGATGACGAGTGGTTTGCGGAACTCCCGGTGAATTTGACGGCGCAGCGCGTGGAAATAGTTGGCCGGGGTTGTAAGATTGCAGACCTGCATATTGTCTTCGGCGCACATTTGCAGGAAGCGTTCAAGGCGTGCTGAAGAATGCTCCGGCCCCTGACCTTCATATCCGTGCGGCAGAAGCATAACGAGTCCACTCATGCGCAACCATTTGCGCTCGGCTGAGGAGATGAATTGATCAAAGAAGACCTGTGCGCCATTCGCGAAGTCGCCAAATTGGGCTTCCCAAAGCGTTAAGGTGTTTGGGTCGGCCAATGAGTAACCGTATTCGTAGCCCAGCACAGCTTCTTCTGAAAGCAGGCTGTCGATAACTTCGTAATGAGCCTGACCATCGCTGATATGATTGAGCATAGTGTGGCGTTTGTTCGTCTTCTGATCAACGACATGCGAGTGGCGCTGTGAGAAGGTGCCGCGACCGCAATCCTGTCCGGACAGGCGCACGGGGTAACCTTCGTCAAGAAGAGTGGCAAAGGCGAGGTGCTCGGCGGTGGCCCAATCGAGACCTTTGCCTGAGCTGATGGCTTTAGCGCGCGCATCTAGCACGCGTTGCAATGTTTTATGCGGGGTCACATCGTCTGGCACGGTGGTAAACTTTGCGCCAAGGGCTTTGAGGCGTTTTTGAGAAACGCCGGTTTTGCCGCGTCGTTCATCGTCTTGCGGAAGTTTGAAGCCTTTCCATTCGCCATCAAGCCAATCAGGCTCTTTGATGTCCAGCGTTTTGCCGTCTTCAAAAGCTTTATCGAGCATGGCTTCGAATGCGTTCACCTCTGCTGTAACTTGCTCAGGTGTTAGCAGACCCTCCTTAACCAGACGGTCTGCATAGATTTCCCGGGTTGAGGCATGGCTTTTAATCTTGGTGTACATCACCGGTTGGGTGAACATGGGCTCGTCGCCCTCATTATGACCGAACCGACGGTAGCAGAACATGTCGATGACAACATCCTTGCCAAATTTCTGGCGATACTCCGTTGCCACTTTGGCGACATAGGTGACCGCCTCTGGATCATCGCCATTAACGTGAAAGATCGGGGCCTGCACCATTAGAGCGACGTCAGACGGGTAAGGGGAGGAACGCGAATACATCGGGCTTGTCGTGAAGCCAATCTGGTTGTTGATAATGAAATGGATTGTGCCGCCTGTGCGATATCCTGCCAGGCCAGATAGCGCGAAACATTCAGCGACCACGCCCTGACCCGCGAATGCCGCGTCACCGTGCAATAATAGCGGCATAATCTGCGCACGCTTGCCGTCGCTGCTTTCGCGCTTGAGCATGGCTTGCTTTGAGCGCGATTTCCCAAGCACAACCGGATCAACAGCTTCAAGGTGGGACGGGTTGGCATTCATGGTGAGGTGAACTTCATTATTGTCAAATGAACGGTCTGATGAAGCGCCGAGGTGGTACTTCACATCACCAGACCCAAATTCGCCAGCGCCTTGTGTGGAACCGCCCTGGAATTCATGGAAAATTTTCTCATACTTTTTGCCCATGACCGCGCCAAGCATGTTCAGGCGGCCGCGATGGGCCATGCCGATTACAATTTCTTTTACGCCGAGCGCCCCGCCGCGTTTGATGATCTGTTCAAGGGCAGGGACTGCGGCTTCACCACCATCAAGGCCAAACCGCTTTGTGCCTGGATACCGCTTGTGCAGGAAGCGTTCGAAGGCCTCTGCTTCAATCAATTTGGAAAGAATGGCTTTCTTGCCTTCGGGCGTAAATTTCACGCCCTTGTCTGCGCCTTCAATACGTTCTTGCAACCAGCCCTTTTCCTCTGGATTGGAGATGTGCATGAACTCTATGCCAATGGTCGTGCAATAGGTGCGTTTGAGGATGTCCAGCATTTCGCGCGGCGTGGCGGTATCAAGGCCGAGATATCCATCAATAAAAATCGGGCGGTCCATATCTGCTGCTGAAAAACCGTAATTGGCTGGATCAAGCTCTGGCTGTGCCGGGCGTTGCTCCAGGCCAAGTGGATCAAGCTGGGCGGCAAGGTGGCCGCGCATACGGTAAGCGCGGATCATCATAATTGCGCGGATGGAATCTTTAACCGCTTGTGCAACATCTGCATCGCTTGCGGCGGGGGCTTTGCCTTTGATCTTCTTTTCAAGGGCTGGCTCTATCAGCGCCCAGTTGCCATCAAAGGCGGCGACCTCTTCATTGGCGCGGACCTTTGGCCAGTCATCACGTTTCCAGCTGGCGCCTTCGGCGTTACGGGTTGCATCGCTGCTGGTGTCGCCGAGCTGGTTGAAGAAATCGCGCCAACTTTCGGGAACCGAGTTTGGGTCTTTCGCGTAGGCGGCCTGCATTTGCTCAACATAGACGGCATTACCGCCATAGAGGAAAGCAGTGCCGAGGAACTGTTCATTCTGCTCACCGCGCGGGGTTCCGTCATCTGCAGCCATGGTCTCTTATCCTGTTCAGGCCGGGCGACGGTTGGGTAGAAGGGAGGGGCCGCCGCTCGGGATGGAGCTTCTATTCTTATTTTTTAAGCGGTTCCGGGCGATACGGGTCGCCCGGAGCCAAATTGAATGATTGGTTTAGCCCTTCAGGACATCCACCATGGTTGTGCCAAGCCGCGCCGGGCTTGGAGATACGCGAATGCCAGCTGCTTCCATGGCCGCGATCTTGTCGTCAGCGCCGCCTTGGCCGCCAGAAACAATGGCACCGGCATGGCCCATTGTGCGCCCTGGTGGGGCGGTGCGTCCGGCGATGAAGCCAACCATTGGCTTGGAGCGGCCTTTTGCAGCTTCGTCCTTGATAAACTGGGCAGCTTCTTCTTCGGCAGAGCCGCCAATCTCGCCGATCATGATGATGGATTCGGTTTCATCATCAGCCAGGAACATTTCGAGCATATCGATAAATTCTGTGCCCTTAACCGGGTCGCCGCCAATGCCGACCGCTGTGGTCTGGCCAAGGCCAACTTGAGAAGTCTGGAAAACAGCTTCATAGGTGAGCGTTCCGGAGCGGGAAACAACACCGCAGGAGCCTTTTTGGAAGATGCGGCCTGGCATGATACCGATCTTGCACTGTTCAGGGGTGAGGACACCCGGACAGTTTGGCCCGATCAGGCGAGATGAAGACGCATCGAGCTTTTTCTTGACGCGCACCATATCGAGAACGGGGACACCTTCGGTGATACAAATGATCAGCGGGATTTCCGCGTCAATGGCTTCTTCGATGGCTGCGGCGGCACCTGCTGGGGGCACATAGATCACTGAGGCATTCGCGCCTGTGGCCTCCTTGGCTTCGCCCGCATTGGCATAGATGGGCAAGGACGCACCATTGTCAGCAGTCCAGCTTGTGCCGGCCTTCTTCGGATGCGTGCCTGCAACCATCTGTGTACCGAAATAATCAAGCGCCTGATTTGTATGGAACGAGCCGGTCTTGCCGGTGAGGCCCTGAACGATGACTTTTGTGTTTGAGTCTATAAGAATGGACATGTTTTCTAGGCTCCTACAGCCGCAACAATTTTTTGGGCAGCGTCGTCGAGATCGTCGGCGGAGATGACGTTGAGTCCACTCTCATTGATGATCTTCTTGCCTTTTTCAACATTGGTACCTTCAAGGCGCACAACGAGCGGAACTTTGAGGCCAACCTCTTTGACGGCTGTGACAACTCCTTCGGCGATGACATCGCATTTCATGATGCCACCAAAAATATTGACGAGGATACCTTCCACGTTTGGATCGGCGGTGATGATCTTGAACGCAGCGGTTACTTTCTCTGTAGTGGCACCGCCGCCAACATCGAGGAAGTTGGCGGGCTCTTTGCCGTAAAGCTTGATGATGTCCATTGTCGACATAGCAAGACCCGCGCCATTGACCATGCAGCCAATATTTCCATCGAGGGCGACATAGGCAAGGTCGTATTTGGAGGCTTCGATTTCTTTTTCGTCTTCTTCTGTCTCGTCGCGCAGCTCTGCAATGTCCGGATGGCGGAAGAGGGCGTTGCCATCAAAGCTGACTTTCGCATCAAGCACGCGTAGATGGCCGTTTTCCATAACGATCAGCGGGTTAATCTCCAGCATCGCCATGTCTTTTTCGGTGAAGGCTTTGTAGAGGATCGGGAAGAGGTTGAGGCCGTCAGCGGCGGTGTCTCCGGTGAGCTTCAGGGCGTCATTGATTTCCTGGGCTTTGGCCGGGGTCATGCCATCGGTCGGGTCGATCTGGATATTCATGATCAGGTTGGGCGTGTCATGGGCGACCTGTTCAATGTCCATGCCGCCTTCGGTTGAGGCGACGACAGCGATGCCGCCGGTTTGGCGGTCAACCAGCATTGAGAGGTAAAGCTCTGTGGCGATATCTGCGCCGTCTTCAATGTAAAGGCGGTTGACTTGCTTGCCTGCATCACTGGTTTGAGCGGTGACGAGGTGGTGGCCGAGCATGGCTTTGGCATGTTCAAGCACTTCATCTTTGGAGAAGGCGAGGCGAACACCGCCCTTTTCGCCAGCGGCGGCTTCAACGAATTTTCCTTTGCCGCGTCCACCAGCATGAATCTGGGATTTGACCACCCAAAGCGGGCCGGGCAGCATATCGACAGCTTTTTGGACATCATCAAGGTTAAGGACCGGAACACCATCAGCGACAGGCGCGCCAAAGGATTTCAGTACGGCTTTCGCCTGATATTCGTGTATGTTCATAGAAGAAGTGCACCTTTCGCAGGGAGGAGGCGCGATTAAGGCATCGCACCACTGATTTGAGTAGGCTTATATCACTGCTGGGCGTATCCGCAATATTCTGAGTAGTTAAAATGCGACTCAGATGCGCGCCCGATAAAATAAATACGAAAATCACGCTTTTCGATACAAAAAAGCTTTATAAAGCCCGAACAGGCTAATCATTAACCAAGCCGCTTCCATAATAATAGCTGGCAAGTTAGGTTCAAAATAAAGTGAGACCAGAATTCCTGCCGCTCCCAGGCCGTTCAAGGTTGAGTAACGCACCGATCCGGAAGATACCAAGTTAAATTGGAGCCCCCCATAGGCGACCAGAATCAGCGCAACGCCGATATAGCCAATCGTGTCAGGCAAGGTCATACTTAAAGGCCAAGATCTTTAAAACTGGCAGAGGTTTCCCGCACGAGGACCCCATTTTTGTCGCGCAGTTTCAAGGCAAGCCGCCGCCCGGCCCAGTCTATGGCCACTTCCCCGAAGTTTTCAGGTGCGTATCCTGCGCCAAGCTGCCGGCTATCCCGCTCTGTAGATTCAGTAGCGAAAGACACATTCAGAGAAGAGGCAGTCAATTCCAATGCCGGGTAATCAAGCGCGCTATTATCCTTATACAGGAAGCTGGTATGGCGGTCTCCGGAGACAAAGACGACGCCATTTGCACGGCTTTGTTTGATCAGATTGAATAGATGTTGGCGCTCGCTTGGCAGGGCCGACCAGGCTTCCCAACCATGCACTGTCGGTAAAACCTGAATTGAGGAGACGATAAGGCGGATGTCGGCAGGCTGGGCAAGTTGGTTTTGCAACCACGTCCACTGCTCGTTTCCGAGCATATCCTGTGCTGTGCTGGTGGATGGCTGGTAGCGTTCTTTTCCTGGTGTACCAAATTCATCTGTCGCCATGAGGCCGGAGCGGAAAAAGCGTGTGTCGAGCATGATCACCTGTACGCGTTGGCCTGTGGGACCAAAACTACGCGCGTAATAAGTGCCGTCCCAATTGCCGACATCGCTTTCCTTATCCAGACCCCAGAAACGCTCATGGATGCGCTCAGCAAAGCGGCGGAAAGGAAAGTCGCGGCCAGCATCATTGGCACCATAATCATGATCATCCCATGCAACCATCATTGGGTGCGCGGCACGCGCGGCCTGAAACTCTGTGCTATTTCCAAGATCGGTGAAGGCTTCGCGCAGTTCGGTCAGATTTGCATCATTATTGACATAGGTCTCGCCATTACGGTCGCCATAGACATTGTCGCCTATCATCAACATGAGGTCGGCCTGTTCCCGGGCCATTCGTGCCAATGCCGGGTTTGCTTTTTCTTCGTCCGCGCAAGAGGCAACCAGAATGCGTGTCAGCACTTGCGTTGAAGCGGGGAGAGGCTTGCCAACAGGTGCGACAGGCAGAACATCATCACTGATCGTGTTATAATAGCGCTCCAATGCGCGGTCTGGCGTGATCGGGTCGCGATCAGGAAATAAGAGCTGTGCGACCGGGCCCTTGGGAACATCTTCGCGGATCGTTCCGCAAGCGGTTAAAACCAATAGCGAAGCGGCAGCGGCGGCAAAAGCTTTCATCATCAATGTCCTGTTAGTTGAAGCGAGCAGTTTGGTATGCAACTTTACAGTTTTTCAATAGGTTGGAAAGTCTGTGCTGCGTTCACATTATAAGAATATTGCTGATGTCCTTAATATGATTTGCCGGTAGATTTAAGGCTTTTCTCTTCTAAACGGTAAAGAACATGTGCCACATTAGCCGGCCAGGCAGGAAGCTGAAGAGACCTGCGATGACCATGCCGCCCAAAAACATGCCGCGCATATGATTGGCATGAGCGGTTACGTTATGACGACGGGCCGCAACGAGGGCGAAAGGCAGGATGATGATGGTCCAGGCTGAGAGGCCATGAATCCAGCTAAAATGCACTCCGTTTAGGCCGACCAGAAAGAAGGAGCTGACCGCAGTGCTCGTCATTGTGATGACCCATGTCCAGCCAAGCTGTTTGTGGGTACGTGTTCCTTTAGGCAAGCCGGAGAGAAGTAGTGCGCCAATCAGAAAGGTTGAGATCGCGCTGACAACATGAATTTTCAGGGCGAGGCCGCTGGTCAGAAACGGCGTAATATCAATCCTGAAGCGAATAGCCTCTACTCCACTGCTTTGCAGGATCATCCAGCTAATGACGGCATAGATCGCCAGAGCAATCAGTATGGTTGTTTTTGTATCTGGTGCGAAGCGCCGCTTTTTTAAGGAGGGTCGGCTGGCGGGCTTGATGTGTTCTGACATGGCATTTGACATAGGCTTGCGTCCTTTCGATGTGATAGAACCAATATCGTCACCTTGATCAGGGCAAACTATTTGATATGCGTGGAATGGGTGGAATCCTTCGTCAAATGCAGCCAAAATGGTTCACGAAGCGCGAAATGTAGGGAAAATATGCCAGATTGGGTCAAAAAATGTGGGCGCGCGATCGCAATGATGGTGGGGCTTGCCGCCTTGTGTGCGTGGTTTGGCGTCTATAATACAGGGCAGATGCCCGTGCTGCCACGCTTTGGCTTATGGTTTATGACAATCTTGGTCGGTTACGGTAGCGCCTATCTTGTGACACCGCTGATTGTCGATCGGCTTGGACGGACGTGGCCAAAACCTTTCCAGGTGTTGGCCATTGCCACAATCATTTCAGTGCCGATTACGTTAGCCTTGATGGTGATCAGCCGAGATCCATGGTCGTTTGAAAAATTTTATGTCCAATATGGTTATGTTTTAGTCGTCTCGATTGTTTTTGCGGCCTTGAATTTTGTGCTTGAGGGAGCTGAACGCGAGTCTGAGCCCGGAGTGTACGATCCGGTTGCAGTGTTTCTTGAGCGTTTGCCGGTAAAGTATCGCACCGCTGCGCTTTATGCTGTCTCGGCTGAGGATCACTATCTGCGCGTTCATATGAGCATGGGCGAGGAGCTGATCCTGATGCGGCTGGCAGATGCATTAAGAGAACTTTCAGGGGCCGATGGGTTGCAGACGCACAGGTCGTGGTGGGTTGCCAAGGCCGGGGTTGCCGATGCGCAGCAGATTGATGGTAAGCCTGTTTTGGTGCTGAAATCCGGCGCGCAGGCTTCGGTTTCACGCACATATGCAGCGGCCGTTAAAGCGGCTGGATTAAACTAGGTCAACTGAGCGCTTTTTGAGCATCTTCCTTTGTCATTTTTTCGTCAGCTTTCAGGCGGATCAGCAAACCCTCAACAAATTCAATATGATTACGTAAGCGGTAAAGGTCGTCTGTGTAGGAGAGGGGAACTTCGATTTTGCCGGCATCGACCTGTAGCTTATGCAACTCGCTGATAATTTTGTTGCGCTCCCCAAGGCTGGCAGATGAGCGGCCCCGAACTTCCAGCGCGCGCAAATCGGAATACCAGACATATATTTTCCGGCGTACACGCCAGCGATAGATAGGTGGTGCGACACGCGCAAGCGGGATCATTAATGTGATCAAGGGAATAAGAAGAACCCATGAGCGCTCAAGGAAATTTGCCCAGCCGAAGCTGAACCAGCGCCTGAGCGCGGAAGGCCCGTTGCGATAATA
>CAYUFN010000043.1:0-20851 GCA_964443965.1 uncultured Hyphomonas sp.
GGCTTGCTTTCTGTCGGGTCTTGCGTTGACAGTGCGCTCTGACAAAACGGGAGCGTGCAATGACAGATACAGTAAAAGCCCTCTTACAGAGCGGCGACTTTTATCTTTGCGCCGTGCTGCGTGCGGAGACTATCGATGCGGGCCCGGGTTTTCTTGAAGTTTTCAAACAGATCGCCCTCTAGTGTGCGTCCTGTCGGGAGCTTCAATGCCATAGCGTTAACATGTTTGCCATTTATCAGGACCTCATAATGCAAATGGGGGCCAGTAGAGGCGCCGGTAGATCCGACATAGCCGATAATGTCACCCTGCCGGACGCGGCGACCTTTCTTGATGCCTGGTCCGTAACGGGACATATGGGCGTAGGCGGTTTCATAGCCATTGGCGTGTTGGATACGGGCATATTTGCCATAGCCGCCATAGCGTGAGGCCCGCTCGACAATGCCGTTCCCAGCCGCGAAGATAGGGGTTCCACTGCGAGCGGCAAAATCTGTTCCCTTGTGCAGGCGTGAATACCCTGAAATAGGGTGGCGACGGCGACCAAAACTGGAGGATAAGCGCGCACCATTGATAGGTGTTTTCATCAAAAAGCGTGTCGCGGCTTTGCCATCATGGGTGAAATAGTCTGGCACTTTATCGTCTTCTGGTGTGTGGCGGTAATAATTGCGCTGCGTGGATTGTCCATTATAAGCAGCAAAGAGAACATCGCCCGCACGGACTGGATTGCCGCGTTCGTCGTTATAGGTCTCGTAAACAATTTCAAATGTGTCACCAACGCGAACCTCTCTTTGAAAATCGACATCGAAGGCAAATATTTGAGCGAAGTCCGCGATTTGTCTGTCTTTCAGACCTGCGGCGATAGCGGCTTCATAAAAACTGGTCGCGATTTTGTCATCAACGCGCTTATAGGTTTTTGTAAGCTTTGTGTTGAGGGTCGTTGCGAAGAACTCACCATTGGTTAGGCGCTTGGCAAAAACGGTTTTTTCGCTGGACATCCGCATGGAAACGGAGAGGAGTTCTTGATTGTCCGGGTCAAAATGAGCCTTGATTGGGAGTCCCGCCCGTAATTTTCTAGGGTCAACGAGGTCTTTTTCGTAAATTGCTTGCAGTGCCGTGTAAGATTCTCGTCCGCCTGCGCCAAGATCCCGCAAAACCTTAAGCGGGGTTGAACGTCGCGCGAGTGTGCCCGACCGACTGATATCATTCTCTCCAAAGATTGGCAGGCTATCGGGAGCTAAAGATATAAAACGTTGCTCGTCAGTCTCTGGCTGAGCAAGTGTAATTTGTGGTGGAGCGTTCTCTAAATGGCGCGCTTCATAAGTTATCCACGTTGCCAGGGCAGTTCCAAAAATACAGAACAATATCAGCGCAATACCGCTGCGAAGGCCACGATTGAGCTCTCGGGTTTTATTCTGATCTGAAGTTTGCATGAGTTTAACGGCCTTTTGTCTGAGATCGGTCGCCTGCAACAGACTGCCGAACTTAACTTGCTGCCCCTGATATATGCCGTGTAGACTATTAAGACGCTTCTAACAATCGCGGCATATCCGGACCCTTTATGATCAATCTTTTGAAAAGATACAAGCAAGAGTGAAGCCAGACGGTGCCTGAGACAACGAAAAAGTCGCAAAATAAAAGACAAGGGTTGCGTGTTTGGCCCATATTTCTGCTCACCATAATGCTTGTTCTCATGGGAGCGTTAGCTTTAGGCTGGGCGAATCGGAAGGCTCTAGCCGAGGATTATTTTGCAAAATGGTGCACTGAACGAGCGTTATCATGTCAGGCTGACTTTGCCGTGTTGGGGGTCAAGGAAGTCCGGTTGGAGAATGCCTCTATATCAAGCGGTGCTGGGGTTCCGTTGCAAGCTGAAAGCCTGGTCGTTGCGCTGGATTGGCCAGCCTGGTTTGCGCCTGAAATAACACGCATCACTGTCCGAGATCCGGTCTTGCGGGCGGCGATCGTGAAGGGTGAAGTACACTTTTATGGCGTGGAGAAACTCGTATCTGAGGCAGCCGATCGCGGGGATCAGGCAACCAATCGGGGTGTGCTGCCAGAACTTGATATTCAAGGCGGCACAATCACGCTTGAAACGGATGCGGGTGCTGTGTCCGGCCTGTTTGATTTTGTGGGTGTGCCACTGGAGTCTGGAACAGCCAATTTGCATGTCCAGCCAAGCCAATTGATGCAGGAGAACGCTGAAATCATTTGGACAAGAGGGGATGTTGCGCTAAATTTTCGTGATGGCACTGTTCTGGGGAATCTGGATTTTGTTATTGACAAGGCACGTCTGGACAACCTTTCTTTAACAGATGCTGCCTTTCAGGTAAAACTGGGACAACTGGATAATACGATCGCTTTTGACGTATCCGGCCGGGCAACTGAGATTTTTGCCGAAGATTTTAAGATAGAAAATGTAAATATAGCTGGTGAGGGCGGGCTTAATCGACTGGATGACTTTTCGCTGAGCTCCGTCTTGTTCGCATTGACAGAGGTCAGCCTTGTTGCTGAAGGGGAGGATGTCTCTTCTGCATACGGTCATTTGGGGCGAGGGGAGTTGAATGTCCAAGTCAAGCAAACCCCACTTGGATTATTCGGACCGATTGGCGCCACGCTGAGTGAAGCGGCGATTCAGCAGGGGCGGGCCGGCGCGGCGACGGCCAGCGGGGATCTAACGCTTGCCTTATCCCCCGAAGGCAAGCCTGAACTAAAATATAACGGAACACTCGTACTGCGTAAGGCGCAGATGGCCAGGGCAGCGCGTCGTGGTGCTTTGATGCATGTTGCACTTCCAGACCCTCTTGACCATCACGGAATGGCGTTGCGCGAAGCGATTTCAAAAGGATTGGACAGTTTTGAGATTGGGCTGGATATAGATGCGGCCTATGACGCTGGAAGCTGGTCTCTATCTTTAAACAGGCCAACCTTGCTAAAATCAGCTTCGGGTTTCATGGTCAGTATAGATCCGTTTACAAATCAGCCTTGGATGAAAGCCAATCAGGACAAGGTTGAAATAGCCGGTGATATTCATCTTGAAGGCGATCGGCAAACACCAAAGCTTACAGGCATTCTTGATGCGCTAATGGTTGGAGACAATGAAGCATCCTTACATGTAAACGGCTTACGCCTTGCGCCATGGTCTGTGGCGGGACGCACAATTTCAGGACATTTCGATACGTTGGAAATTATAGCAGGCAGTAAAGTCCGTGTGCATGCAAATGGGGAAATAATCTTGGCGGGATCCATGTCTGGTGTTGATTTGCAACCAACACGGCTGATTGGTAATGTCAGCGCGGTTGAGGCGATTGAGGGCTGGCGGGTTCAAACGCAAGATGATACATGCGTTGGCTTTTCCAGCCAAGGTATTGCGGCAGGAACGTTACAGTTTGCTGCCATGGCCTTTCCACTCTGTCCGGTCGATGGGCGATTTGTCAGACAGGAAGATGGGAAGTCAATCGGGCGTATTAAGCTCGGCGATCTCAAACTGCCGTTTTTGACTGGTGATTCTAGCGGAACCTTTGGCGTAGATGATGCAGCGCTGGAATGGGTCGCAGATGACACTTTCAGCCTTACTGTGAAAGGAAGACAGTTTCACCTGCCCTTGCAGTTCAGCGCCGAAGATTTGCTTATAGATGGAGATGCACCTGAGGTTGTATTCGTACTTGATGGCGGTCCTGCGACGCTGAAGGCCAGGCTCGGGGAAACGCGTTTTGGCGGCACTATGGTTCCGGCCAATGTGACATCCCGAGATTTTATCTTTGAGGGTATGACAACGCAGGCAGGGATTGATGGGGTCATGCAGGCCGGGCGTGTTCGCATTACAGATTTAAATCCGCAACCTGTCTATCAGCCAGTTATTGCTGAACTGTCAGCAAGGATGACAGACGGGATTGTCAAGCTTGAAGGCCCGATTCGAAATGAAGCGCGTAATCTGATAATCGCAAATGCCGATATGTCTTTGCACTTAGATACCTTTACCGGCGATGCACAAATACGGATGGAGCCTTTGCAATTTGATCTCGGGCAGTTGCAGCCAGTTCACCTGTCCGAATTGCTACGAGATGTTCTGATTAATACCAAGGGCGGGCTAACCGGCCAGGCAGACTTTGATATCGATAGCGGTAGGGTAACCGGGACTGGCTATGTTGATTTTAACGATATTGTATTTGATACGCTCAATGTTGGCACAGTCACCGGCGTCAATGGACGGATCAATTTTACGGACATGCTGGCCCTCACAAGTGCGCCGTCACAAAAACTGACAATTGATTTTATGGACCCGGGTGTGCCCATGCGAGACGGTGAGGTCCTTTTCCAAATTGTTGAAAGCACAACAACAAAGCTGGAAACCGCAAAATGGCCGTTTGCAGGAGGCTGGCTAGAAATTACGCCGACGACGTTTACTGCTGATCGAGACCTTGAAACCATTATTATGCAAGCAAAGGAATTACAGCTTGATCAGTTGATTGAAGTCTTTCAAGTTCCCGATCTCGTTGCGTTCGGCACAGTTTCAGGTGCCTTTCCTGTCGATATCGATGGAGCGAATATCATGCTTCGCCAGGCTGAGCTTATAGCCGATGATGCAGGGGGATGGTTGTCCTATCAAGGCGGTGCCCTGGAAGCAGCTAAAGGACAAAATGAGTATGCTGACCATGCGTTTGAGGCGCTTAAAGACCTTGATTTTCGCGTGATGCGACTCGTTGCTGATGGAAATATGATTGGGCGAATATTGCTGACAGCGAATTTGCTCGGCAGCAGCGAAGATGTTTTGGGTGGTACAGAGTTTGATTTTGGGCTGACTTTGGATTCAAATCTTTGGCAATTGCTGAACACATTTAACGACGCACAAGGTGAGACCTATATCGGGGAGTACCTTGAATTAAAGCGGCAACAGGATGCACAAACCGCGAATGAATAGCATGCAACGAAGGCATTCAATTGACGTTCAGTGCCAGTCAGGCAATGATGGTGTTAAGGAAAAAAAGGAGCTTCAGATGAGACTGTTAACAGTTTTACTGGCACTTGGTATAATTGGCGCATGTACACCAACGGTAAAGATTGAGGCACCTGATAAGCCAATTGTGATTAATCTAAACGTGAAGATTGATCAGGAGGTGCGTCTAACACTAGATGCGCCGGTTGAAGATTTGATCACAAGTAATCCGGACCTGTTTTAAGGAGTTTATGATGCAAATTTTATCCATGCTACGTGCGGTCTCTATTGGCATTTTGCTTGCGCTTTCTGTCTCCTTTGCAGCACCGTCTGCTTCAGCGGCTGATCCGCAAATTGATGCTGCGATAAGCCAGGGAATTGTCGGTGAAAAGGTCGATGGCTTTCTTGGCCTGGTCAAAGGATCAGCGCCTGCCGATATTGAGCGTAAGGTGAACGAAATTAACGCCAAACGCCGTGCGCTTTACCAGCAGCTTGCCTCTGAAACAGGCACGACGCTACAGCAAGTCGGTGTCGTAACGGGTGAAAAGCAAATCGAGAAGCTTCCTAGCGGGGCCTATTACATGAATACTTCTGGTCAGTGGGTGAAGAAATAGATCACCTGCAAGCTCTGTGCTTAGCAATATGGAAAAGCCCGGTCTGAAAAGCTGGGCTTTTTGTCAGTGCAGTAAAACAAAAATTGTGATTTTGAAAAATGAGCAGCGCTTTTTGCCGAATCGTATAGATTAGATGAGCAATAAACAGAGGGACCTAATCGCATGCTCGACCCGGCTTTTTTCATGGCGTTCGTATCATCCCGTATCTGTCATGATATGGTGTCTCCTATCTCATCCGTGGCGTCGGCGCTGGAATTGCTGGATGATGAAACAATTGATGACGGTATGCGCGATATGGCGCAGGATCTCTTGCGCGATGGCTCCAAAAAACTGCAGGCCTATGTACTGTTTCTCAGATATGCGTTTGGGTCGATGGGGATGTCGGATTCCGTTGCTGATATCCATGCCGCAAAAGATATCATAAACAATTTCGCTGCACTCCATCATCCAAGTGTCGAATGGGACATTGAAACGGCGCATTTTAGCTATTTCCACACACGCCTTCTTATGCAGATGGTTTATATCGGGATTACGTCACTTCCGCGCGGCGGGGTCGTGATGATCCGTATCAAGGATCGTGAAGGGCGTCCTTCAATCATTATCGAGGCAAAAGGCGAACGGGCTATGCTGCGCCCTGAAACCGAATCTGCGATTGCTGGTGGCGCCTTTGAAGGCGGCTGGAATGCCCGCAATGTGCACACGCTTTTCACGGTTGAGGTGGCAAAGCAACTTGGCACAGAGTTAACGGCGACCCGCATTGGTGACGATCATGTTACTTACACAGCGCATAATTTGCTGTTGGAGGCCAATGTTACGCGTGAAGGGATTTCTTAACTCGCAAACTGTATAGTCCTGACGCTGGCTGTAGATGCTGTCTCCAAGGGGATTATAAGATGAAACGCTGTTTGATTGTTGATGATTCACGCGTGGTACGTAAAGTTGCCGGGCGCATCATACGTGACCTTTCGTTTGAGGTGGCTGAGGCTGGTGACGGGGCAGAGGCCCTGGAGCAATGCCGTGAAGCGATGCCAGAAGCGGTCCTGCTGGATTGGAACATGCCTGTTATGAATGGGTTAGACTTCCTGCGTGCGCTACGCCGGGAACCAAATGGAAATAAGCCAGTTGTTGTTTTCTGTTCAACTGAAAATGATACAGATCACATCGGCGAAGCGATTCGTACTGGCGCGAATGAGTTCATCATGAAGCCGTTTGACGCGAATATCATTGAGAGTAAATTCGCCGAAGCGGGTTTGATATCCTAATATTTGTTGCCAATTTACTGTTTATAAGGACCTAAACAGCCTTCACTGACTTGTGGTTTGTGCTATCCCTTAAAATAGGAGAAATGGCATGGACATGACGGGGTTTGATGAATTGGCTGATCTTGCTTTGCGCAAGTCTGGTCAGGCTGTTCATCGCCGCCAAGCCTATCTCATTGAGGCACGGTTAAGCGATATCTTAAGACGCGAAAGTTTTTCTACCTTAACTGAATTGTCCGATTGCCTGAAAGCGCGGCCAAATCCCGCCTTCGAAGATGAAGTTGTAACAGCTATGGCTAGCAAGGAGACCCAGTTTTTTCAGGACCGGGAAGCTTTGGTTTATATCGTCGATAAGCTGCTGCCTGACTTTGCCGCTAAACAGGACACCAACGGTGAAGAGCGCCCTATCCGTATTTTATGCGCGGGTGGCTGCACCGGGCAGGAGCCTTATTCTCTGGCCATACTGGTTGATGAAGCAGGTGAAGAAAAACGCCTTGGCCGTAAAGTTGAGCTAATATCGGTGGACATGTGTAAGGCGAGTACGCAACGCGCAAAAGATGGTATCTTTAATCATTTTGAAATTCAAATGGGCCTATCGGTCCACCGTATGCTGAAATATTTCACGCGGAAAGATGATGGGTGGCAGATCAGCGAAAAAATGCGCCAGCAGGTCAGCTTTGAGGTTGAAAACCTATTGCAACCTTTTGATGGTGTTGAAAGTTTTGACATCATCTTATGCCGCAATGTCTTACCGAAAATGGCGATCCCGATTGCAACTAACCTAGTTACAAGGCTTGGCAGGCTGCTTGGCCCTGGCGGCGTATTGTTTACAGCTGCAAAGGAAAATTTAGCTGCCAGCACACATATGTACCGGCAAGCTGAGGCTCCATCTGGGTGGATCTACAACCCTTTGCGAGCGGCTGCTGAAGAAGCCGCCGTTGCCTGATCATTCCTGTTTTATAATCGGGGTTGAAACACCCATATGTACACGCTGATTCAGCAAGTCTTTTCGAAACTTGTAAAGCTCCGCTGGTCGCCCACCCGTGCCAGTTTCCATTTGTCCTGTACCCTCGACCATGCTTGCCCTGTCTAATGCGCGTCGAAAATTTTGCTTGTGCAAGCGCAAGCCAAGAATAGACTCAACAACGCCCTGCAATACCGAGAGCGTGAAGGCATCACCAACAAGATCAAATACAACGGGCTTGTATTTTAACTTACCACGCAGGCGCGAAATGGCTGTTGCTAAAATGCGCCGATGATCTGATGACATAGGCTCCCCAGCCGACGCTTTCTCAGCTGGCAGTCTGGCGTCACGCGCCGCTTCGGCAACCAGTCCAGCTTCGTAAAGAAGCTCATAGCGCTCTAAAACCCGCTCCTCAATCCAGGCATGCCCATCCAGCCCAAAGGCGAGGCGGGCGCGATCCTGGCGCTGAGCATTCCCCGCTGCCCAGGTTTGAAGTGCCGGAGCCAGTAGCTGGTCAATAATCGCCGGCCGACCGTTCCGGTGATCTTCCCATGGAAAATATATATACCAGTTCCGCCAGCGGGCATCGAATTTTGCGCCAACCGTGGCGGGTTCAGATGTTAAAGCCAGATATCCCACTGAGATCATACGAACGTCTGCGGGTCTTGCTGCTGCGCCGTCCGTATCTGGTTGCTCACGATTGCGATCGCCAAAGGTGTAGAGTTGTTCAACATGTCCAAGCGGGAAGCCGGTCTGTGCGGTCACCCATCCGCGCAGTGCAAGTTCAAATGTACGATCCTTTGCTGGATCAAACGCGCCAAAGGGGAGCGCAGCAACATTTCCCGGGCGGTGTGTGCTCAAGAAGAGAGGTGTATCGTCCTCGACCGTCAGGATAACCGCTGACAGGCCGACAAAAAGGCTCGTTTGCATTTACGTCTCCGTCATTGAGGGAGTATAGAGCGCCGAAAAGCGTTTAAGGAAGCTTTCTTGTGCAGATGGAACATTTTGAGGGTTCAAGGATAGAGAAATCTCTTCAGGCGGTTTACCAAAGATTTTGTTGGCTTCATCCTGAGTGAAGCCTGCTAATTGCACAGCCTCAAACCAGGCGCAGATGCGGTCTGCACGCTTGATTGTTTTCTTCAAGGGTGACGAACATTTTGCAGGCAATCCAAACCGCAGGTGAATGGCTTCCTCAAGACGTTGCTCCACAGCCTTATAACTCTCCCCGAGAATAGATTTGAACGGTGAAATCATATCTCCGATGACGTATTCTGGTGCATCGTGAAGCAGCGCTGTTAATTGCTGAGCAGGCGTTAGTTTGGGGTTTAGCTGCAGGCATAGATCTGTCACGATGACCGAGTGCTCAGCGACAGAGAAGGCATGTTTGCCAATGGTCTGCCCGTTCCACCGCGCGACTCGCGCCAGGCCATGTGCAATATCTGCTATTTCTATATCCAGGGGCGAAGGGTCAACAAGGTCTAATCTGCGGCCTGAAAGCATACGTTGCCAGGCGCGCGGTTTATTGTTTTTGGCTGTAGAAGTACGTGTCATCCCACTGTCTTTAAGGGTTTGTTTGCAGAGGTAAAGAAATGAGGCAGTTTTGGTTACGAATTGCCTTCTTTGCGGCGTAAATCAGTTAGGTCTCGTTAAGCCTCTTCGGGCACACTTACACCATAAACAAATAAGTGGTGATTGTGATGATGGATATGTTGATTAGCGCGGCGCACAACCCGGTAACCCCAATTGTGGTTTTAGTTGGCATCGGCGTTATGGTTTTTGTTGAGGCTTGGAAGGTGAGTGGCCAGGCTTTGATGGGGGATTTGTACTCGGATGGGTTTGAAGACTAAACCCGCATGCTCGAGGTGTTGAGTGGAAGAAGCAGCCTTAACGGGCTGCTTTTTTGCGTTGGTCAGGGAGATATGCTTACGTCTTGCTATAACAAGAGGATAGCAAAATGACTGAATCTGTATCGGGGCACGCATCGTCGCAATTTTCAACTGTTAAGGCGGCGTTTGAACGCAATTTTGCTGAGCTTGGTGAAGTTGGTGCCTCTGTTTGTCTCAGCGTAAATGGCGAAACGCAAGTCGATCTTTGGGGCGGCGTTGCTGATGCCTCCAAAGAGCTTGGCTGGACTGAAGATACAGTTTCGATCGTCTTTTCCTGCACGAAAGCCGCAACAGCCTTATGTGCGCATATTCTAATTGATCAGGGCAAACTGAACCCTAATGCACTGGTATCAGATTATTGGCCCGAATATGCACAAAATGGCAAAGAAGGCACAACGGTTCAAATGATGCTGAACCATGAAAGCGGCCTGCCGGCTTTACGAGAGCCAGTAAAAGAAGGTGGGTTTCTGGACTGGGATTATATGATCTCGCGTTTAGAAGCCGAAGCACCTTTTTGGGAGCCAGGCACGCGGAACGGCTATCACATGGTCAACTTTGGCTGGACAGTCGGTGAGCTTGTGCGCCGGGCGTCAGGGCAATCTCTGGGGGCTTTTTTTGCAGAGCATGTGGCTGAACCAACAGGTGCTGATTTCTGGATTGGTTTGCCCGATGGCTTCGATAAGCCTATCGCACCTATCCTCATGGCGATGCCTAGCCCTGAAGATATGCAGGCTCCGTTTACACAAAAACTGATGACGGAGCCAACCTCTATCGCGGCACTTTCTATATTAAACGTTGGTGGCTGGACAGCCAATCAACCCGAAGCCCATAAGGCAGAAATTGGTGGTGCTGGCGGCATCTCAAATGCGCGCGGGCAGGTCGCAATGTATACACCGCTGGCCGTTAATGATGGCTCGCTCGTGTCCAGGGATCGCGTGGCGGCTATGTCGCGCGTCACAACGGCGACACAGATAGATGCAACATTGCTAACTGCGACGCGCTTTGCATCAGGCTTTATGAAATCAATGGATAATCGCGAGAAGATAGGCGGGCGTCACATGTCAGCCTTGATTGGCGAGGCGGCTTTCGGTCATGTTGGTGCTGGCGGCTCAATTGGCTTTGCTGATCCTGAATGTGGCCTGGCGTTTAGCTATACGATGAATCAGATGGGAAGCGGCTTGCTGCTGAACGAACGTTGCCAGGGGCTCATCGATGAAACGTATAAGGCGTTAGGCTACCGCACAAATGCGCCGGGCGCTTGGGTGCGATAGTCCTGAAGCATGTGTCCTTAATTAACCGCAAAGCAATAGAATAAGCCATCGCCGCCTGAGCCTTGCAGATTGCTTTGTGAGCACCCGCGTGAACCGTGGGCTGTGCTCCAATGGGTTGGGCTTTGCCCGCCACCTATACGGTCGTGGTGACCAACAGTGGCTGACCCGTCACCATTGCTGGTCCAGTTGTTACACGTATCCCCAGAATCCGTACCATCCTTCTTGCTACCGGTTAGAATATCATGGCGGTTCGGGCGATCTCCACGACCGTTAATAATCGCACCAGTTTCGCTGATGGAGTTTGCCTTGGAAAGCTTGTTGGCATTTTCGTCAAGCAGGTTGCTAACACTTGTGGCTACCGTCACGCCACGTGCGTTGACCCAGGGGCCGTCGCCGATCCGGTCTTTGGCATCTACTGCGTTCTCGCCTGTTGTCGATAGATAGGCGCGCCATGTGCGCCCCGTTGATCCAGCTGCGCCTGCAAGGTTTGCACAATGTGCATCTGCGCCGGCGAGTCCGCCGAGGTTAGCACCGTCACCAGACCCGACGCTTGTCAGGAAAAAGGTCATGCCTGAGGCGTTGACCGCTCCCAGCGTATCGGGATCTGGCGTTGTCACGCCCTGCTGGCACGCGGCCATTGTTAAAGCAGATAATCCAATAGCGGTCAGAAGATATTTCATAATTCAGCGCTCCGTTCGTTTGGCAGGCAATAATCTTGTTAGTTCACACGTTCGACAAAAACTGTTCCAGCTGAGTACCCGGCTCCAAAAGAGCAGATAAGACCTTTTTCACCAGTTTTGAAATCTTCTGAATGTTTGTGAAACGCAATGATTGAGCCAGCTGAGCTTGTATTGGCATAGGTGTCGAGCACTGTGGGGCTTTCATCCTCGCCTGGCTCGTAACCCAGGACCTTGCTGGAAATCAGGCGGTTCATATTCGCGTTAGCTTGATGGAGCCAAAGGCGTTTCAAATCTGTCTTGTCGAGGTTGAGGCGTTCAAGCTCTGAAATGATCATTTTGGCGACCATCGGCACAACTTCCTTGAAAACCTTACGGCCTTCTTGAACAAAGAGTTTGTCCGTTTTCCCAATGCCCTCGGGGGCAGCATTGTTCAGGAAACCAAAATTATTGCGAATATTATTGGAAAACTTTGTTTTCAGGCTTGTGCCAAGGATTGTCCAATGTGTGTCAGGTGCCAGAGCTTGGGCTTCGACGAGAATAGCCGTAGCCACGTCACCAAAAATAAAGTGGCTGTCGCGGTCTGTAAAATTCAGGTGCGCCGAGCACACTTCCGGGTTTACGACCAGCACAGAGCGCGCACTGCCCGTACGGATCATGTCAGCAGCTGTCTGAATGCCGAATGTTGCTGATGAACAAGCGACATTCATGTCAAACCCATACCCTTCAATGCCCAACAGGTCTTGAATTTCAACAGCAATCGCTGGATAGGCGCGTTGCAGATTAGAACAAGCGCACAAAACAGCATCAACATCTTCGGGTTTGCGTCCAGCGCGCTCAAGCGCTTGCCGTGCCGCTTTTACCGCCATTTCAGCAAGCAGGCTTGGATCTTCATTCGGTCGCTCTGGGATTTGTGGCCGCATAATCGCCGGATCAATAATACCTGATTTGTCAACCACATAGCGGGCTTTAATGCCCGAAGCTTTTTCAATAAACTCAACTGAGGAAGGGCCTTTAGCTTCAACTTTCCCAGCCACAATATCTGCAGCATTCGCCTCATTCCAATTTTCGACCCATTGGTTGAAACTAGCCACAAGCTCTTCGTTTGAGATTGCGTTTGGCGGAGTCCACAAGCCAGTGGACGAAATGACAGGTGTGATCATATTAGCATTCAACGGCTGGTGCCGACCTATTGTTAATTTTGTTATGCGCTGAACTTAGCCCCATGGCGGGATAACGTCGACCCCCATATCAGTTTTCGCATTGATGCGCGGATTTACGACCGCTTCTCCCGGACGCGGCGCACTTTTTCAATATCCTGGCGTACATCCCGGATCGCTTCAATATCGGTCTGCAGACAGGCTTTCGAACGGGTCTTGGTGTCGCATTCGGCCAGGTTGGTTGTTTTCGGCACGGTTTGGCAGCCTGCAAAAATCAATAATGCGGCGATACAAATTCCTGTACGATTCATCTGGCAAGACCTTGAACAGCTTTATGACGCGGACAGCTTAGCTCATGATCATTGACCATGCCAACAGCTTGCATAAATGCATAAACGATAACAGGCCCACAGAATTTGTGCCCACGTTTCTTAAGGTCCTTTGAGAGTTGTTCTGAAAGAGCGGTCCTGGCAGGTGAGTCCTTGTAATTTTTCCATCGGCCTACAATCGGTTGCCCATCAACATAAGACCAGAGCCAGTCAGAAAAATCTTCACCCTTGTCCATGGCGTCCAGATAGGCTTTTGCGTTTCCGATGCAGGCCTCGATCTTTTTTGGGCTACGAATAATGCCGGGGTTCTTGAGAGCTTTTTCAATACGCTTTTGCGTCCACCGGGCAATCTTTTCGGGATTAAAATTGTCGAATTCAGCACGCATTGTTTCGCGCTTTCTAAGGATGGTGATCCAGGATAGGCCCGCTTGCATGCCATCGAGCTGGAGTTTCTCCCACAGTGCGCGCGAGTCATATTCAGGCACACCCCATTCCTCATCATGATAAGCGCGATAAAAAGCATCATTGGCTGGTGCCCATCCGCAAGGCAGGCTTCGATCAGGTGTTGGCATTTTGTAGCGCTTCCATTTCTTCATTTAGCCAGCCAGGCACGGTAGCTGTTATTGGACTGTCCGCACTTGTAAGCGCGGTAGCCTCTGCCAGAACCGCAGCTAAATGGTCAATGCGAAGGATCGCCAGAGCGTTAGTATCTGACACGCTGGTGAGTGTGCCGAGGCGCTTGTCGCCTGCCATAACAGCCTGTCCTTTTGTCAGGCCTTGCCCGCTCATCACGAGGGTGCGTTTGCGGATCTTTCCACGCCGTTTCATCCGGCTGACAACTTCCTGACCGACAAAGCATCCCTTTTTATAATCAATGCCGCCGCGTATATCGAGGTTCACATCTGTAGGGAAAACGTCCGCCTCTGTGAAATCGGCCCCAAAGATGGGTAAACACGTGTCTATACGTGCAGCAGCATCAACAGGCATGTCAGCTTCATCCGTCCGCGCAATATCAACATCTGCACGCAGACGGAAGATTTTTAGGCGTTTTTCCAGATTGTCCGCTGCATCAGAATGCACGCGCAACACACAACCTGCATTGATGCGGGTCAGGTGAAAATCTGCGATAATCTTTCCCTGCGGTGTCAGCAACGCGCCGGGCCGCGCATCTCCAATATCCATATCGTCGACGCGGCACGTTATGAGGCGCTCAAGAAGTGTCACTGTGTCAGCGCCAGTCAATGTAAGCTGCGCCGTGTAAGGGAGGTGTTGAGGTTTCATAAACAAGATATGCCCTGTATCAGCTCAGCGATGCAAGCCAAAGAAAAGGCCGATCACCCATAAAGGATAACCGGCCTTGTCAAAATAAAGAAAAGTTTGCTTAGAAGCGGACGCGAACACCGCCTGTTACTGTAAAGCCATCCGGGCTGTCACCAAGGTCAGCGCTAAACAGGTCAACTGTGTTACCTCCAACAAACCGGCGCTCAGCATCAATGCCGTAAGTTTTCAGGTAGCGCGCTTCGGTGTAAATCTCGAATTGATCATTTGCAGCAAAGCTAACGCCCAGCGTGGTGTGTGTTGCAAATCCTGTGTCTTCACCCTCAAGTACGAAAGCAGGCAGAGGTGCAAATGGGGCTGCAGCGCCAAAATACTGGGCGTTTGTATCAATAATACCAACACCTAGACCACCGCCGATATAAGGAATGATAACTTGATTATCAGCCCAACGAATGTCAGTGAAATTGTTCAGGAAAATAAACAGGTTCGACTGATCACCACTGAAAATTTGGTTGCCGTCATTGAATGATCCGCTTTCAATGTCCGTTTCAGCATAGCTGACTTCAAGCTCAAGGCGCGGGTGAAATGTGTTGAAAAACTGGAAAGGCAATTGATAACCAAGTGCGCCGCCGAAGTAGATATCGGTGTCAAATTCAAGGTCGACATTTGCACCTGTACCGGCAACTCCAGGTGCGCCGGCTTCTGGGGCCTGCACACCAGTGAAGCTACCGTCACCGGGGAAGATTGCGCCGACAAAGCCTGAAACATAGAAGCTGTCTTCTGCCGGGCTCGAGTTAAACAGCCCTTGGGCATGAGCCGCGCCAGATAGGGTTGTGCCTGCCAGAACAAGAGAGGCGAAAGTTTTTGTGAGTCTTGAAGTCATCTAAATTTTTCCTTCTTTGGGGAGTGTATCGCTGAGCGATGCGTTTGACTTACATTGCAGACGAAAAGTGTCATCTAAACATCTCGTGAGAATAGAATTATAGCTTGACCTGTTGCGTGATTGCATCGCGCAATAGGGCGATGCAATATGGTTTTGACGTGTTTATTTGCCGGATACCGAATCAAATGCCGTAAATGTAACGTTTGAGCTGTAATTTGATCGTTTTTAGCTTGTGTCGGCCGCGTGTAGCGCGTAAAGGAGGCAACCTGAAAGGGCGATTAGCTCAGTTGGTAGAGCATCTCGTTTACACCGAGAGGGTCAGCGGTTCGAGCCCGTTATCGCCCACCATTCTTTTAAAGGGGTTGTCTTTCAATCTCCTCCTTTCAGTTTGAAGTTGTTTACACCCACACATGCTATAAACGCGGCCCGTGAACTCCGGCTGTGCCATGTTGAAGCGCATCGCATAAATACAGTGATCCCCGTCACAGTGCGAGCAGAGCCCGGCATACTAAATCCCTCAGAATCAGCTGGAGTGTTTGCTTGTTTAAAAATACGTTTGCAAGCGTCGCGCGTGCTCTTAAGTCTAAGCGGTTTGCCAACCTGCTTTGAAGGGCTTGCATCCATAGGGATAAGAGGCTGTCGACACGATGAGGGAAAAACAATAAAAGATAGCACGAATGGATAGTTCTGAGACCATGCTTGCGCCTCTGGAAATGTATGAGGCCGCAGACGAACGCATCAAGCGGGGAAACGCCCCGGTGGAGGTGAAAATCTCCGCTGTTCTGGCTTTAGCGCGCGGGGGGGCATTAGAATTAGCTTTACATCGCTTCAAGGATTATGGCCTTGGAACCCTTACCCGTAACGAAGATGCGTTGGCCTTGCGCGGGCGCTTATATAAGGATCAAGCGCGATACTGCGAAGGAAACGCACGCCAGATCGCTTTAGCAAATGGGGCTGAAGCCTATCATCAAGCCTGGCGCAAAACCGGCGGTGTGTATTCAGCTATTAATGCAGCCACACTCTACGTTTTAAAAGGTGATGTGGAGAACGGGCATCAGATTGCCCGTGAAACGCTGAAGATATTAGACCGTCAACCGCCTGCCCAGACACCTGAGACCTTATACTACCAGTATGCAAGCAGGGCTGAGGCCCTTCTTCTCTTGCATCAACGAGAGCAAGCCGAGGCGATTATGCATAAAGCGATTGCGTGTGATCGGGAGAATTATACCGCCCATGCTGTAACGCTTAAACAGTTTGAACTTATCATCGACCAGCAACAAGGCGCTTTGGATTGGCTTGACGCTCTGCGCCCGCCACTCACATGCTTTTATTCTGGTCGAATGGCCCAAACACCCAAAAATACGGCAGCGTCAGTTGATGTTAAGTTGGCGATTGATGCATTTTTAGAGGCTAATCACATCGGCACAGTTTGTGGTGCTCTGGCAGCGGGGAGTGACATTTTATTTGCTGAGGCGGCCCTTGCGAAAGGCGCCAGGCTACGCGTCATCTTGCCTTGCGACCCAGTAGAGTTTGAACGCCACTCCGTTACCCCCTTTGGCGGAGAATGGCGGGCGCGCTTTGAACGGTGCCTGATGCAAGCAACAAGCGTTTATCAAGCCACTGTTGATGACAGTTTGGCAGATGAGTGCACTTTAGAACTGGCAGGCCGTTTGGCGATGGGGCAGGCGATTGAAGATGCAGAGTTACTGGCAACGCGGCCAATTCAGGTGTTGATTCAACCAAAGCCAAATAGCTTGACAAAGACATTTGAATCTATCTGGAAGGCTTCCCATAAAAATTTGAAAAGTCACACGATTAACAGCCATGAACAGGCAGATGATCATCAGCAGATACTGCATAATAGCTATCAAAAATCTAATAGGTGTTTGGCTGCAATGTTATTTGCAGACTTGACTGGTTTTGGGGAACTTGGTGATGCGGCTGTCGTGCGGGTAGTACGTCATATTCTGGACTCGTTTTCAGGACTTCTGCATATTAAAAACTGGTTGCATCTTAATAGCTGGGGGGATGGCATATTCGTGGCGTCAAATACCCCTGATGATGTGCTGCAGCTCGCTATGAATCTGCAAGCCAAAATGCGCGATCTAGATCTATCCGTATACGATCTGCCTCAAACGCTTGCCTTGCGGGTCGGCCTTCATTATGGGCCAGTCACACGCATGCATGATCCGATTACGCGGCGCGAAAGCATATTTGGCGCACAGGTAGCGCATGCCGCGCGCATCGAGCCGCTTGCTGTGCCGGGGGCAATCTTAGCCAGTGAAGCCTATATCTCCGCGCTGGCCTTGGACAAACCATCAACCGTGTCCAGTCGTTACATCGGCCGTAAAAAGCTTAAAGGGCAAGATACACCAGTGCGCCTCTTTGCAATTAACGGGTATTATGCGCAATCTCCGAAGGAACAGTAACCTGCCAAACATGCGCTTGGCGGTCTAAAAGGCGCATTTTCTCTAATCGACTGATGGCGCGTGATGCGGTTTCTCTGGCCATAGACAGTCGTGCAGCAATTTCGGTGACAGAGGGGGCAGGCTCGATGGTTCTGATTTCAGGGCGCACGGCAGGTGCGGATAATCTGAAAACTTCTGAGTATACCCGATCTTCTGAATTGGATGCGGCAAACTCGAACATACGCTGTGACGCTTCATTTAACCGGGCGCTCAGGAGCTGTGCTATTTTGGTTGCGAAGTGACCGTTCGTTTGCATAAGGTTGAGAAACTTACCTTTCGAAATGGTGGCAACAGTGCTGTCTTTTGCTGCAATAACAAACGCACTGCGCGGTTGAGCGCTAAGGGCAGCCATTTCACCAACCCATTCTCCCGGGCCAAGTGTGCTAAGCCGTACCTCATAGCCTTTGACGGAGTATCTGATGATCGAAAATCGACCGCTGAGGACAAAACAAACATCCCCTGTTGGATCGCCTGTTGAAAAAAGCACATGCCCATTGGTCACGTATCGCACATGCGCTGATGCTTGAACGGCCTCAACTAAGGCTTGGTTACCTGAAGCCCAACTTGTCAACGGTTTCCACTGTTCAGCTTGTTTTTCCATACGATCCCGCCAAAATTGCAGCTAGCAAGCATGAAAAAGAAAGTCTTGTAAAGAAAATGAATAAAAATTCATAATCACAAATAGTCTCCATGTTTGCTTTTTATACGAGGGGCGACCTTTACCGGGTCATTGCTCTACACCAATCAACAGATCATGTGCTGACGAAATAAACTGTCGCCGGAAGCAAAAGTGCCAGGATAGCCCCGCATCAAACCCGCTTAAATGTATAGCTATGCCAACTGCCCAGTCTAAAGCTATATCATCGCGCTGGCCGAAATAACGATAAAAATTGTAATTGACCTTTCACGCTTATCTTTGTCTAGTCAGTTCTTGGAGGGCTGAATAAGTCATGCAAAAAATAAAAGTTGCCCAATGGGATGACCTCAAGGATCGTGTGCCTGAGTACGCCCTTGTCGGGGAGGTCGATCTCGTGGTCGTTCGCTTTGATGAGGAGGTCTCCGTCTTTTATGGGCGCTGTCTCCATCGCGGCGCCTTGATGGCTGATGGGCATGTCGATGCAAATGATAATCTAATTTGCGGCGTCCATAATTGGGATTATAGACTTGATAGCGGCGTTTCAGAATATGAAAATTCTGAGGTGCTGCCGAAATTTAGCGCATGGTTAGAGGATGGCGCTGTCACAGTTGATTGTGATGAGATTGCCGCCTGGGCAAAGGATAATCCGCAACCTTATGATCGTGATGCATATCTCGGTCTCTATCAGGATCCAAGCCATGCGCCCCACGAAGAGCCGCACAATAATCTGATCCAGCAATATGCCCGCGATGGCCTCAGCAAGGTGGGCCATCATGGCGTTGTTGATGCGATGGGCGTACCCGCAGCTGATCTACCCAGGTGGCAGGATATTCAGGTTTTAACAGCGCAGCTTCATAAAATGCCACTGCTAGATGATGCTTTGGTAGATACCTCAGTGATCATCGGTCCGAATGCGCAAAAGCCGCTAAAACTTGATATTCCCCTATTTGTTTCAGATATGAGCTTTGGAGCGCTCTCAGAACCTGCAAAAATTGCGCTGGCGCGCGGTGCAGAAATGGCGGGCACTGGCATCTGTTCTGGCGAAGGCGGTATGCTGCCGGAAGAACAAGCGGCCAATTCAAAATACTTCTATGAACTTGCCTCGGCGCGCTTCGGTTTTTCCTGGGACAAGTTGGAGAAGGTTCAGGCCTTCCATTTCAAAGGTGGCCAGGGCGCAAAAACAGGCACCGGCGGCCACCTGCCAGGTAATAAAGTCACCGGCAAAATTGCTAGCGTGCGCGGTCTTGACGAAGGTCAATCGGCCATTTCTCCGTCACGGTTTCCTGAATGGACGGAGATCTCGCAGATAAGAGATTTTGCAGACGAGGTGCGCAACCGTACAGGCGGTATCCCGATCGGTTATAAGTTGTCAGCGCAACATATCGAGAAAGATATTGATGCTGCGCTGGAGGTTGGCGTTGACTACATCATCCTTGATGGCCGTGGCGGCGGCACAGGCGCAGCTCCGACGATCTTTCGGGATAATATCTCGGTCCCTACCATCCCGGCGCTTGCGCGGGCACGACGTCATCTAGATGCATCAGGGCGAAGGGATGTCACACTTATCATCACTGGCGGTTTGCGCACAGCTGATGACTTTGTCAAAGCCATGGCGCTTGGTGCAGATGCGATTGCCGTTTCCAACTCCGCCATGCAGGCCATTGGCTGCCTGGCTATGCGTGCCTGTCATACCAATAACTGCCCCGTTGGCATCGCCACCCAAAAGCCTCACCTTGTCTCACGGCTCATCATTGACTCCTCAGCTTTGCGCTTGAAAACCTTTTTTGAGGCGTCCACTGATCTTATGAAGGTACTCGCGCGGGCCTGTGGTCACGCCACTCTATCGGATTTCACCTTGTCTGATCTCACCACTTTTGATCGACAAATAGCAGATTTATCAGGCATCAATTATGCGGGTGTTGGCGCATGAGTGTTGAGCTTGCCAGTATAATTGCACAGGCTTTTGGCCTTTATTTTGCCATAGGTGCTCTGTTTGCATTACTGTTTGTGTTTTTCGGTGCACAGAAAATCGACCCCGCTGCGAAGACTATGCCGGTTCGCGCGCGCCTGCTTATTCTGCCCGGTACAATCGGCTTGTGGCCACTAATGGCGCTCAAGTGGCTGCGCCAAACCGAGCCACCATTGACATGAAGCGCATTCACAGACGTTCCCATTTCATCATCTGGCTGATCCTTGCCCCGGTCCTGATAGGCATAATCGCGCTTGCCACTTCACAGCGTCCCGGTGAGCCAGTTAACGATACCCTCCCGCCAGCTCTGTTACAGGAGGGGCAATGATGTCGCATGATTATAAGCTCGTCACATGGACACCTTTTAAAAAACGCTTTGATCGTTGGATGCTCATCGGCATTGCGCTTTACCTGATCGTCTTTGTTGCCATCAGTATGCTCAGCCAACCTCACGGCGAAACGTTTACCCCAGTTCAGATATTGATCCGCGCCACAGGCACCCTTGCTTTTGGTTTGCTAACCCTTACTC